>JAAYZX010000109.1 GCA_012514635.1 Actinomycetota bacterium | reverse complement strand
GGGCTCCCCGAACCGCCGGCGTTCAGTGACTTCGAGGTGACGACGCCCGCGTAGACAGACGCCAGCCCCGGCCCGCTGTAGTAACACGACCCCTCGCGCTTCAAGCACCACTTTTACCTGCTTGCAACCACTTTATGGGCGCTTCGTGTGCCTCTCATCTCCGGAAGTCCGGTCTGAGCTACACTGGCGGCACGACCAGCGCGACCCGAGGGTCTCCGGTCCTCGTGGTCAGTTCGTCCCGAACACCTTGGTCAGTTACGACCGACACCACTGGTCAGCCAGGTCCGATCCGCCTGGTCAGTCAGGCCGGAATACGCAGCCAGGATGGGCGTCTTCGCGCGGCCGGCCTTCTCCCGAGCGCGGGCATGCGCAAGGACAGCATCGTAGACGCCGCGATCATGGACACGAGCATTCCGCTTGAGCTCCCGTGACACCGTCGAAGGATTGCGTCCAATCTCGCGGGCGATCTGGCGCACACCCATTCCCATTCGGCGTAGAGCGGCGATACGCTCCCGTTCGAGCAGCGACAGGTAGCGACCGATCCCAACCCGGCGACAGGCCTCGACCGTGCCCACCCCAGAACCCATCAACCGCCAATACTCGTCCTCAATGGCCAATCTCCGCTTGCGTCCGCGCCGTCCCATTCGCAATCTCCGACAATGTGAGTGTTGCGACGAAGTCTAGAACCCACCCGGCGATTCTGGCTCAGATCCCGGCCGGCGTTGACAGGCGTGAATCGGAATAAACGTACCCCTCAGCCTGGCAATTGCGAGGCAGTACTTGTCGTGCGCACAGGATGCGTTCACCCCAGGTCAGACTGCTATTCGAGACTGCTTATTGACCAGCCTGGCAACACGGATTACCTCACCCTCGGCGTCTGAGTAGCACGCTCATCGAGCATACTCTCAATCGTCTTCGCCGCCTCGGCCATATCCCGAGCGTACGCATCGGCTCCTATCGCAGCAGCGAATTTCGCATCCAAAGGAGCTCCCCCTACAATCACCCTAACATCATCTCGAAGACCGGCTGCAGAGAGTCCACTTATCACGTCCGCCATCGCCCCCATGGTGCTCGTAAGCAAAGCCGACATGCCTACGAAATCGGCCCCATGCCTACTCACACTTTCAACAAACTCTTCGGGGCCCACATTGACGCCCAAATCTACAACCTCAATCCCCCTAATGCGCAGCAACATACCAACGAGATTCTTCCCAATGTCGTGGACGTCACCCCGGACCGTCCCCAGCACCATCGTCGCCTTCTTTCTGTCTCCCCCATCCTCCAAACCCTCACTCGCCAGCTCAATTGCCTCCTGAGCCGCTACCGCCGACACTATCATTTCTGGCAAAAACAACTCTCCAGTTTGGAATCTTCTCCCAACATCATCCAACCCAACGACAACGCCGCCATTGATTATTTCCAATGCCCCAATGCCATCATCCAGCGCGGCTCTCACCACAGTGCATAACTTCTGTCGGTCTCCCTCCACCACACCGACAGCGATGCTATCCAACATATCCATACAATTCTACCTCTTCTTCCTTTACCAAGTCTATATACAACAAGAAACAACCACCTAATAGCCAAAGGCGTCCAGTGCAGCCGAAAGATGCTCCTCCCATTTATATACTGGTATCTCCTCGATGTGGTTCACGGCGATACCCGTCTTGCTGCCCCATTCCTCAGCAATAAGCTCGTAACCCGCTCTAACCTCATCAGGCTCCGCCTGCGCCAGGTGCGGAGGACAGTTAATCCACAGACGCAAACCTGGCCACAACCTCTTCGCCTCTGTAAGAGACACGTCACCCACTGGTGGCACCGTATATGAATCGATATAGTCAAGGTGCGCGTCGCCGATCTCCTTGGTTATATGGCCAATTTGCCCGTCAAAATGAGCACCTAGTACCGCGTCGCGCCCCTCGAAGGCCTTCTGATACATTTTGTAGAACGGTGTACAGTACTGTGAGAAGTATGGAGGCGAAATGATATTGGTAAGGTTCTCGACAACATTGAACACCTGGATCGGGCTTTCGGCTGCTATTTCGGCAATACGCTCGTGAAGCGCCTTTTGTACATCAAGGTATTCTTCTATTTCCGCTGGACGTTCTTTGAAATCCAAGGCTGCCCTAACTGGATCCGCTAGGTCTACCCAAGCTCTTTGGAAAGGCGTCCTATCTAGTATAGATACGACAACCCCCTGGTCACCAACTTCATCATCCATCCTTTTTTGCGCTGTATAGTTTGGTCGAAGGACGTCAGTGATGCGTTTAAACACATAGTTGACAACGCGCCAGTCGGCCAGTTCTTTGACGAATGGCTCCTCGGTGGCAGCACACGCATAGTTCTCGGATGGAGGAGGAGACCCCACTACTACACTCGAGATGCAGCCCACCGGAGTCTCCAGCGCAAGGCGCCGTTTCGGCAAGCCTTTCTCAATGTAGTGCGTTTCTATGTATGTGATGTCGTCAGCGCCTGGGTTGACGTCGTTCGGGTGAAAGAAATAGGGCTGATGCGGTGGTACCAGTCTGGTGATCCCCATGCCGCGCGCTTGCAGACGACGCGCCCACCCTCCTTGCTGCCCGCCGAGTATACTGGCATCATACGCAAACACGGGGATCTTGTCCGGCTCTTCTCCGTGGAAGAACGCCATAATTCTCTCTCGAGCTGTCATGCCCACCGCCAACCTCCTTGATCGTCTTCAGCTTGCGACGTCTGATAACCAACTGCAGTCGTCAACTCATGCCCACGGCTTCAGAAGAACCGCGGCCCCAGCTTCTTCGCCAGAACTATATCCTCAGAGCAACTCGCCAAGCGTCCTGAGAGGCCTCGTGAATCCGGCGAGCTTCGACACAATCACCGATTGCATAAACCTCGGTTGCGCAGTTCTGGAAGCTTTCAACCAGTTCGGTCCTTGCAGTCAACCCCGCAGCAAGCACCACTGTTTCCGTTTCTATCAGGTGATTCCGCCAGTGTTTGTCTAGACAAACCACTCCTCCGTCGCGCACTTCCTCCGCATGCCACCCAGTCCGCACTGTGATGTTCGCTTTCTCGATTCTGAGCATTAGTCCAGCCTCAAGTCCCCCGTTGACCCATGCCTCCGGAAGCTCGTCAAGCGCTTCAACCAAGGTGATCCGCTTGCCCTGCTCAGCAAGGTACAGCGCCGTTTCACATCCCACGAGTCCACCACCGACCACGGCTGCGCTCTTCCCAACCTTCCTTTCACCCTCTAGAACCTGAACACCAGTAACCGACCCGCTCGCGGTCAGACGATTGGCACCATATTCAGAGCCCACAGCGACTATCAGCACCTCCGGATTTAGCTTGATGACCAGGTCCTGTGTGGCCTCTGTCTTCAGGCGAACGTCGATCCCGCCCCTCTCCATCTGTCGTACGAGCCAGGCAAGCAGTTGCCCTACTTCGACCTTGAAATCGGGCACCGACGCTGCACGCAAGAGGCCTCCAAGCGCATCACCCTTTTCCAGTACGGTGACCTGGTGCCCTCTCAGAGCAGCAACTCTCGCCGCCTCCATCCCAGCCAAACCACCGCCTACCACCAAGACCGTCCTCTTTCTCCCAGCGGGAAGGATCCTGTACTCCTCCTCACGCCCACACGCGGGGTTCACTTCGCACCTCATTGAAAGCCCTTGGGCAAACCTCTTCCCACACGGGTAGCCTGACCGCAGACACGGCCTAATATCCTCTATCCTGTCCTCAGCAACCTTCTTCGCCAACTCCGGGTCTGCCAACAACCCTCTCGCAAAGGCCACCAAATCTGCCTTCCCCTCACGCAGGGCCGTCTCCCCTGTCTCCACAGTGTGCGATCCCACCGATACCACAGGTATACCGACCACCTGCTTCACACCAGCGGCAAGCTCCACCAGATTAGCCCTCTCCATGTACGAACTGGCAGACATGTAATAGCCTGTCTCATATATTGCAGCGGACACATGGATGTAATCTATCCCCTCACTCTCAAACATAGGGGCGGCCTTACAAGCATCTTCCAGAACCAATCCCCCTGGAACAAAATCACAAGCAGTGATCCTGTATCCAACAACAAAGTCACTTCCGACCATGTTTCTTATTTTCGAAATCACCCTCCTTCCAAGAAGAGTTCGGTCATAACCATACTTGTCTGTCCTATGATTTAGATAGGGTGACAAAAATTCCGACAGTAGATATCCGTGGGCGCCGTGTATTTCAACCCCATCGAATCCAGCCTGCTTCGCTCTCCTAGCCGCTATGGCAAAATTGTCCTCTATTTCTTTTATTTCAGCGATTGTCAGTTCTCTAGCCGTAACTCCAGTTGTCACGCTCAGCATAGCCGACGGCGCTACCGGCTGCCGTTTGGCTATATTTGGATTACATTGATACCCTCCATGACCCAATTGCAGAAATGCGGCAGTACCAAATGCTTGAACAGCTTCCGCTAGCTCGTTTAATCCAGCAATCAAATTGTCGCTATACACTCCAAGCTGAGAAAGCGCGGAGTTGCTATACTGGTCATCTACATGGGTATTCTGCACAATTATAGTACCAATACCACCTTTTGCTCTTTCAACATAATAATCGATTAATTTCTTGCTCACGGAACCATCTGCGTTATTCAAATGGTTCTCCAGAGGTGCCATCACCATCCTGTTTTTTAGCTTCTTGTTACCCACTTTTATGGGTTTCAGTAGTTCCCACCCATTGATTATAGCCATCTGCTTTACCACTCCACTATTTCGTGTGGTTTCGATGCAGCCGTCGGTGTTGATGTTATCGTCGTTGTGGGAATAGCTCAGAACTAGCCTTTCTGCTATGCTCCTACGAGCCTCACGATGAAGCCGTCGGCTTGGAGTGCCACCTCCGCAAATCGTCCATCCGGCCGCTGGCCGCTCAGGAGAACATCTGCACCTGCCTGTGTGAGCCTGGAGATCTCTGTATCGAGGTCGTCAACGGCAAACCCGAGGTGGCGAATTCCTCCACCAGTGACTTCCAAGAACTCTGAGTAGGGGGAGGATCCTTCGATGGGTTGGACGAGCTCGACTGCCAATCCCCCCAGGTTCCCAGTTGCCCTTCTGTAGCGTCCGCTCACGGGTTTGCCGCGAAACGCCGGTGCTTCCGAATTGGATACCGGGGCAGACCTGAAGGGGGTAGCGCCTAACTCCTCCAAGAACCGCGTGGTTCTGTCCAAATCTGGCACGACAGCTCCCACACACTTGAAGGATCGAAACGCTGAACTGGTCTGTGCTGATTCTTTAACCCTGCTGCCATTCTCAAAGACCTCAAGGACTATGCCACTCAGCTCATCGCTCTCCAGATACGCCCAGCCGCCGCCCTCCCATTTCCCAGCGTAGAGAACACTCAAGCCCTTCTTCTGTAGCTCCTCAACCACGCGGTCCAGGTCGCTCACTGCGAACGCAACGTGGTGATAGCCGCCGCCGCCAATCTCGACAAAGTCCCAATACGGCAGGCCCTCAGATGCCTGCAGAATCTCGAGATCTGGCCCCCCAATCCAAGCGCCTTTTGGGGGCACCGCAGCTGTCATATCGCCAGGGTCAACGGGCATCCCGCGCACCCACCAATTGCCCACCATGGGAGGAAGACTATACGATTCGAAAGGCTGGATGCCGCTCTCCACCAATCTCTCAATAGCGATGTCTCGATTCCGCACCACGTATCCAACCTGGACGAACTTTGTCCACCAACCATTCATCACATCTCCTTTCACCGCTATCTTCCTGGATCTTCTCAGGATCTGACCGAAGTTCTTGTGCACGGGATCTTGCCTGTACGCACTTCCTAAGAGGCGCCGAGACTGGAACCCGCCTTGACCATCCCGGGGAACCCGAACTTCGCCTCTCGGTAGGAAACCGTGTAGCCCCTGCAGTTCTCATCCAAGCCGAGCACCACTCGCGCGGCAAGCATCTCCTGCATGAGATCTGTGTCCTCAGGATTGACCAGCGCCGCGTCAAGTCCAGCTTGAATAGCTAGAACCACAAACACTCGATTGATCAAACTGCGGGCGGGAAGGCCATACGAAAGATTACTGAGCCCGACGCAGAGCTTTGCCTCCGGGAACTCCTTCTTCACCTCGGTCATGGCCCTCAGGGAGACAGCCCCGTTTTGGTCAGATGTCGCCACCGGGAGCACCAAAGGATCTACATAGACTTGATGATCGCTTATCCCCGCGTCCCGGGTGGCGTCGATAACGCGTCGGACAACTGCCAACCGAATCTCCAGTTCCTGGCTTATGCCGGCGTCATCCGCTGCCAGGGCTACCACAGGGCAGCCCTCCTCAGCTACCACGGGAAGAACGTTGTCCAGTCTATGAGATTCGCCGCTTATGGAGTTGATCATCGGCATCCGCTGACAGAGAGGTATCGCCGCCTGAAGAGCACCGGGATTCGGGCTGTCCAGACACAAGGGTACGTCGACCACAGATTGGATGGTTTCAACCAGCCAGGCTAGATCATCAGCTTCGCTTGCGCCGGTTCCCGCGTTCACGTCAAGCCAGGTGGCGCCAGCACCAACTTGCCGACGAGCCAGGCTCCGTATGAAGATGGCATCCCGGTTGACAATCGCGTCCATCACCTCTTTGCGAGTTCCATTGATCTTCTCGCCGATTACTTCCATTAAGCCATCCTCCTAGCCAGCGTCAACACCCGTACTCCTGGAACGGCCCGCCAGGTCTTGGGACACACGCTCCACCGTCTGCAACGAGCGTGGGCACGTGTTGGGCTGTAAACTCTCGCCCTGTCCCATGGCCAGAGGGCCGCTCGCGCAATCCCGGGCTCCGCAAGTTCAGGAACCCATCAAGTTCAAGCGGGGAGTCGATAGTCGGG
>JAAYZX010000108.1 GCA_012514635.1 Actinomycetota bacterium | reverse complement strand
TTGTCGCCGAGTTACGGCGCAACGGATTGACCGTCCTGTCTATCGATGAGAAAAAGACCAGGGCCTTTGCCTCGTTGGATCAGCAGTTGCAGGACATGAGTGGGATCAAGCTGCGGGACAAAGTGGTTTTCACGCGCCAGTTTGCCACTATGATCGCGGCGGGTCTTGCCATACTCCGCGCGCTCCATGTTCTCGAGATGCAGACCGCAAACCAGCGTTTCAAACGAGTGATTTCGCAGGTACGTTCTGATGTTGAAGCCGGTATGCCCATCTCCGATGCCATGGAGAAACACCCGGTAGCTTTTGACCGGCTGTACGTTTCCATGGTGCGGGCGGGCGAGATGGGGGGAGTGCTGGATACCACCCTGGATCGACTCGCCACGCAGCTCGAGAAACAGGACAGTCTGAAGCGTTCAGTGAAGTCCGCCATGACCTACCCGATATTGATTGGGGTGTTCGCCCTTGTTGTCCTATTCGCCCTGATTCTCTTCGTAATTCCTATATTTGGACAGATGTATTCAGATCTGGGCGGTCAGCTGCCCTTGCTGACACGCATTATGGTGGGTGTCAGTGATGCTTTGCGAGGCTGGTGGTTCATCATTTTGCCGGCCCTTATAGTCCTTATCCTTGGCTTACGCGCCCTCAAACGCAGTCCCCAGGGAACGCGATGGTGGGATAACTTCAAGCTTCGCGTACCCATGCGAATAGGTGACATCGTGAAGAAGCTGGCCGTGGCCCGCTTCAGCCGCACGCTGGCTACGCTGGTGAGCTCCGGTGTTCCTATTCTTCAGGCGCTGGACATTACGGGCAAAACGGCAGGAAACACCGTCATAGAGCGCGCTATGGAGCGTGCCAAGACGGAGATCCGCGGAGGCGAATCCATAGCCAAACCACTGGCACAGGCCGCCGTTTTCCCGCCGATGGTGACCCAGATGATTGCCATTGGTGAGGAAACCGGGGCATTGGACACCATGCTGCACAAGATTGCCGATTTCTATGAAGATGAGGTAGACGCAGCAATCAAACAGCTCACTTCTATCCTGGAGCCGATCATGATGATATTTGTGGGCGGCCTCGTGGGATTGATCGTGATCTCGATGTACCTGCCCATGTTCAACATGTTCAACCTGATCCAGTAGAGGGATGGCCCACTCTATTACAGCTTCCGCGTGCTCGAGCCAAGCGACTAACCGTCGCGTGGCTACCGTGCGGCCCGAAGTCGACAGGAGCACGCAAACCACGTCTGGTCGACGTTGCCTATACAGCGATCACAGCCAACCTATCCCTAACGATGCTCTAGTTTACTGCTACCAGACTACAGATTGTCGAGATTGTCTCGATCGTCTACTGGAGCGCAACACTCGTCTTCTGCACCACGTTCTCAAAAGATTCCAGCACCAGCAGGAACCATATGAAGATCTGTTGCAGGTCGCCTGCCTAGGTCTTGTAAAAGCGGCCCAACGATTCGACACAGAACGGGGACACGCTTTCTCCACATTCGCGGTAACCATGGTTGATGGTGAGATACGCCATCATCTGCGCGATAGCGTACTCATGCGGCAACCGCGGTGGGCGCGAACTGCCTACAGGAAGATCGAGGAAGCTCAAACAGCCTTCTATGCCAAACGCAGTCGGTTCCCATCGTGTGATGAGTTAAGCGAACTAGTTAATATCACACCCGAAGGAATTCTC
>JAAYZX010000107.1 GCA_012514635.1 Actinomycetota bacterium | reverse complement strand
GTCGCAGACGGTCTTGAGCCAGGGCGGATTGCAGATGCCGTTCCAGATCCTTCCGTCCGACCCCATCGCCAGGTAGACCATCCACTGGCCGTCGAAGGACAAGTCGCACCGCAGCGGATACAGCTTTCCGCGGAACCAGGAGCCATGTTCGAACTCATCGTTCGAGGTGTTCCATTTGATGATGTGAAACCACTTGCTCGGCTTGCGGCGGATGATGCAGACGATCGGCGCCTTCTTTGCTGGCAGTAAGTGGATTCTGGCCGGCAGTTCACCCTTCATCGGAAAGCGACTCCATCAGTATTCCGAATACCCTACACGGGTTTGAACGGGCGTTCCAGGTTGCGAAGCGTCGGCCGAAACGAGAGCCAAAATGACTATGGTCCCCCCGGAATCTCAATCGTGTCCCCGCGATTTCGTGCCCCATGACGGGTGGCACGGGTGGCCCATCCATCCGCCGTAGCGGATGGGTGGGGGCACGATGATGGATGGCGAATGTCCGCCGCAGAACAGGGGTTGTCGATCCAACCTGCGCGATCCGCCATTACCGCAGAGCAGGAGAAGGCCGTTTGCCGCGAAAAGACGCAAGAGGCCTTACCTGCTGGCAAGCTACCAGTCGTCCTTCTTCTGCCAGTTTCCCTGTACCCATCCCAGACCATTTCCAGACCAGCGTCCCACGATCCTTTGATACTCGTTTAGTGTCTCCTCCAGTTTCTCTATCCCGTCAGTCGAGACAAGGGGACGGTCGATGTACGCGAATACATCAAAGAGCGGGTAGGCATACGCAGCGAAGCTGCTGCCGACCAAGAAGTGGCAGGATAGGACGTCAACTACCTGGCAAATCGCCTCGTGGGCCTCTCGAAGCTTTGCGCGGGTTATCTTGAGGCCCTTGGCATCATATGAGGCTCGGCTACCCGGTGTAGCCACGTGCGCCACGTACTTGTTAACGTACTCTCCTAGCTTGTCGCAGCACTTCAGCCGGTCTGACATCTGGTCGAAGCAGGTCGTGAGCACAGTGTCATTCGGGGACCTGCTTGCAGGCGACGTGCCACACAGCGCGTCGATGTATTCGTTCCAATGCTCCTCCATGGAGCCCCTCATATCGAGTGCATCATTGGCCGCTGCAGGCTGTTGCTTCGCCGGCCTGCCGTAGTGAGAGTCAAGCTCGGGCTCCCTCACGGTCCACATGTTCTGTCGGGTCAGCAAGACCACGTTCTCCGTCATGTCGGTGATCAGCGAACCGAGCGAATACGTGCCTTTCGGGCCGTGGAGACTCTCACGGGCCGTGAGACGCCGGATCGCGACAGCCTGCGTCTCAGAAAAGAGATGGTCAATAAACCTGTGCATCGCTCCGTTCAGTTGAACGCCACCTTCGGGGGCCTCGGGAGCAAACCGTCGAGCCTCGTTGATCAGCTCATAGACGCCAGCATCCCAAACTATCCGGAGCACCTGTTGCTGGATGCTGTTCTGATCCTTTCCGGCGAGGCATTCGTGCCACAAAGCGTATTTGTCCTTGAACGTGACTCCCGTGGGCTTGGGCGTGGCTCTCTTGGTCTTCGCCATGGTCGTGTCCTCCATGACGAGATTATCACATCAGGTCCCGATGCGCTTCCATTGGGCGCCCGGACGTCGGCCGAGGCACCGCACGGCGTTGGCTCGCCGCAGATCGGCCAGCGCACGCTCCACCGTGGGGTACCCCACAATGGGACGGCAACCCTGGGCGGCACATTACCTGATTCATTACCCAATTAGTGAGGTACTGCCTATTTCCATCGCCAAAGCCGTTTCCGGGCCAAGCAGACCGAGGGGACAAGCCCCTCGGCTCGTCAAGAGTGGCGCAGCCGCCTTACGGTCGGATAACCGAACAGTCGAACAGTCCAATAGCCGGGCGAGAGAGGGGGTCAGGCACCTTTTTGCGGGCTCTTCCGCTTATCCCATGTCTACTGGTGTCACTGAGCATCCCCAGGTCACGCGGTAAGCCTCGCCGGGCAAAAAGGAGCCAGACCCCGGCTACACCCTCTTGAACTGCCGCTCCAGATCGCGGAGCGTGAAACGCAGCGAGGTTGGCCGTCCGTGGGGGCAGTTGGTGGACCGCTCGACGTGGTGGCGTTTGGACAGCAGGGAGCGGATCTCGGCCGGGTCGAGCGGGTCGCCGGCTTTCACCGCCGCCTTGCAGGCCATCATGCTCAGCAGGTCGTTGATCAGGATCTCGCCGGTGGCCGGGCCGGAGCGCACCGCCAGCCGATCGAGCATGTCGCG
>JAAYZX010000106.1 GCA_012514635.1 Actinomycetota bacterium | reverse complement strand
TCCGGCAAGACCCGAGAAGGTCATCTGGTCTGCTCCCAGGGCGCAGCCGAGGCGGGCCATCTCTGCCAATCCTCGAGTCATGACCGCGGCCCTGGTATTATCACCGAATCCGAGGCCATCGGCGGCGCCGGTAGCCATTGCAATCACATTCTTTACAGTGCCTGCTATTTCCACTCCCACCACGTCGTAGTTCACGTACGCGCGAAAGCGTTCGTCGCTTACCAATGTTTGCAGCTCCTCGGCGAAAGCCTGATCCTTGGAGGCGATTACGGTGGCCGCGGGCATGTCGAGCGACACCTCTTCCGCATGGTTGGGCCCCGATAACACGGCAATACGAGGGGCAATCGTTTCGAGCGTCTCCTCCAGCACCACGCTCAGTCTGCGCAACGTGCCCGGCTCCAGACCCTTGGTCAGGCTGAGAATACCGATACCGACCGGGAGTAGCGGTTGCAGAGTTTCCAAGACTGCAGCGTAGCCTCGGCTGGGAACAGCCAATACCACGAGATCGCAGGCGGAGAAGTTGAAGTTGGTGTAGGTGCCCACCTGGAGTTCTTCCGGAAAGGTGACGGTACGCAAATAATCCGGGTTGCGTCTGAGTTGGGCCATGGCCTCTGCATGTTCGGTGCGACGAGACAACAGGAAGGTATGAGTGCCTCTCAAGGCGAGATGTCGTGCGATGGCCGTGCCCCAACTTCCCGCCCCTACGACGGCAACTCTCTCAAGACGATGCGTTGCTGCCTGAACGGGTGACCCGCCGGCTCTATCCGGAGCCACGGGGGGCGACACGCTTGGGCGCCTTCCGCGGCGCGTGTTTGTGGGCATTGGGCTTAGCCTGCTTGGAGGTCGCCTTAGCGGAATTGCTGTTGCCGGCGGTCTTGGCGGCACTTTTTTTCTTTTCCCACGGCAGGACTAATCGTGGCTCTTGCCGCTTGAACAGGCGCTTCAGATTGCCCCGGTGCGCGTAGAAAATCATGACGGCCGCGCAAGAGGAACAGACGATGTAGGGCCAGGGTTGTCTCCCAATCAGTGTTGCAGCCACAAATACTAGAGTGGCAAACAGGGATCCCACCGATATGTATCTGGTTATGAGGATCATGACCGCAAAGCTGAGAACAACGATACCGCTAATGATGGGCATCAACCCTATGATTACCCCGGCGGTGGTAGCAATGCCTTTGCCACCCTTCCCGCGCAGAAAGATGGACCAATTGTGTCCTACGATGGCTGCGAGCCCTGCCCCCACCGAAGCCAACGGACCAAAGCCGAGCCAGCGACAAACCAGGATGGGAAGAAGACCCTTTAGGATGTCGCACACAAGGACTACGATCCCCAGTCTGACGCCGAGCACGCGGAACGCATTGGTAGTGCCGGGATTCCCGCTGCCGTGCCGGCGCAGGTCGACATGCTTGACCAGACGGCCTAAGAAGACACTGGGCGACACGGAACCCAGAAGATACGATCCCGCCGCGACCCCTACGATTAGCCAGGGATTGCTCACGAGTAGCGCTCCTCCTTGCCTTCGAAGTCGATGATGACGGGGACACCGGCCAGACCAAACGACTCACGCAACCGGTTCTCCAAATAATACGCGAACGAGCGGGTTATGAGCGAGCGGCTGTTGATCATCGCTTTGAAACGAGGCGGAGACGTTTCGTATTGAACAATATAGAAGAGCTTGAGTGATTTGCCGCTGCGGTGCGGAAATCCTCCACGCGCCCGTAACCCCGCCAGCCAACTGTTGAGTGCCCTGGTGGATATCCGGCTACTGTAGGTCTCATAGCGATCCATCGCCATGGGCAGGACGCGATCCAAATTGTAGCCCGTCCGGCACGACACAGCCAGGCACGGCGGACGCATCTTCACTTTAACTCCGATCCTCTCGGCAGCCATTTCGAGGTCCATGTCAGCGATATCCCACTTGTTGAACAGGACTATGGTAGCGCAGCCGGCGCGCTGCGCCTCGTAGGCGATCTGCAGATCGAGATCCACAAGACCTTCAGAGGCATCGGTGAGCACCAGCGCCACGTCAGAACGGCGCAGGGCCTGCATAGTGCGTACGGAGCTGTAGAATTCTAAAGATTCACCACTGCGGCGCGACGGGCGACGCAGGCCCGCTGTATCGACCAGGTTGATCACGCGGCCTTCGTGCTGCACCGTGGTGTCAATGGCGTCCCGTGTGGTCCCCGGAATAGATGACACAATCACACGCTCGCTACCCAATAGCGCGTTGAGCAGGGAGCTCTTCCCCACGTTGGGCCTACCAACAATAGTGATTCCGATGGACGGTTGGCGCTCCGCATCCTCTTCAATAGGTTCGGGTAATACGGCGACCACGAGGTCGAGCAGATCGCCCACACTCAGCCCATGCTCTGCAGATACCCCTAGAGGCTCTCCCAAGCCGAGTGCCCAAAATTCGTGTATGCGGTCGGCCGCCGCTTTGATGTCGATCTTATTGACCGCCAGAATTGCATGAGCCGATCCGCGATTGAGCGCCCTAGCCGTATCCATCTCTTCGCGACCCACGCCTATCAGGCCGTCAACTACGAAGATAACCACGGCGGCCTCCTCCATTGCCGCCTCGGCCTGTGCGCGCACGAGGCCGGCGAGCGGTTCCTGAGAACGCGTGTCGATACCTCCTGTGTCCACCACCACAAACTCCCGACCGCCCCATTCGGCCACACCCTCTTTGCGATCCCTGGTCACGCCCGACTCGGGAGCCACCACGGCCTCCCGCGTCCCCGTGATGCGGTTGAAAAGCGTGGACTTCCCCACGTTGGGGTATCCCACAATGGCAACGCGAGGTAACACTCTCATGATCCCAACCGCCTGACTTGTTCCACCACGGCTTGGATCTGATCCGGTGGAGTGGACGCTCCCGCGGTGATACCAACCGAACTCGCATTCGTCAGCCACTCCGATTGTATCTCCGCTGCGGATTCCACATGGTATGTGCGGGGTTGTACCGCAGCACAGAGCTCGGCAAGACGAGTTGTATTCCCCGAGTTCCTCCCCCCCACGACAATAACCACATCTACTGCACCGGCTGTGGACACTGCCGCCTTCTGGCGTTGTTCAGTGGCGCTACAGATAGTGTTGAAGACCCGCAGCTCCCGCACCCGGGGCGCAAGCGCCGCAACCAGCGCAGCCAGACGTTCCGGAGGTTGCGTAGTCTGCACCACCACACCCACTCTGGGACGAGTGATTGCGGCAGGGAGGCCCTCGGGACCCTCCACCACCAGAGCGTCTACACCTGCGTACGACCGAATACCCAGAACCTCCGGATGTTCAGGCTCCCCCAGGATCACGACTAGATATCCTTGGTCGCATAGGCGTTTGGCCTTCTCCTGAGCCGACTTCACAAATGTACAGGTGGCATCAACGAGGTTGACGGCTCGTGCAGCGAGTCTGTCGATGATTTCATGCTCTACTCCATGCGAGCGGATAATTACCGTGCCACCTCGAACAGACGCGGGATCATCCACCACGACGATACCCTGATCTACAAGGTCTTCGATGACGCCGGGGTTGTGGATCAGCGGCCCCAGGCTGCGGACGGGAGGCGCCGCGGCTGCGGCGGCCCGCCGAGCCATGTCCAGAGCCCGCTTCACCCCCCAGCAAAAGCCGGCGTGTTCCGATACGCGGATGTCGAGGGAGTTCACGATACGTACCTCGTGGCCATCACTCACCCTCCTCTAACAGGTGCCACTCCTGCCCAAGGAGTGTCGCCAGAGCCTGCATTATTCTTTGGCTGATCACGCGATTGCGCTCCGATTGTTTCGCGCCGGGCACATCGACGTTGATGGGAGGCCCAAAGGTCACGTTGACACGTGCGAAGCGGAAGCGTCCGTCACTCACGATTCTGTTGGTGCCCGTCACTGCTACAGGAATCGTGACTACACCGGAGCGCGACGAGAACAGCCCAACGCCCGGCGCCGGCTGCCCTAGGCGACCGCTCTGCTGTCGATGTCCTTCCGGGAAAATTCCCAGAACAGCTTCGTTTCTCAGTATCTCCAGACCTGCCCGTACCGACCTCCGGTCTGCCTCACCGCGGCGCACCGGAAATGCGCCCAAGCGCTCTACCACCGCTCCCAGAATTCGGCTCTTCCAGAGTTCTGACTTGGCCATCCAGTGGATCTGGCGCGGGCATGCAGCTCCAAGAAAGAAGGGATCGATATTTGAAATATGATTGCTCGCCAAGACCACAGGTCCTTTGGACGGTATGTTTTCCACACCGTGAACACGAAATCCAAACAGCAGCCTTGCTACGGAAGGAAAAACCGCGTGCACTACGCCGTATGGCCGGGTATCCAGCGGAGATCTCACTATGTCACACGGGCGTAGCTCAGCATCTCACATCGGAGTTGCGGACCAGCGCGCAAACCGCTTCCACTACCTGTTCAATGGAAAGACGAGTGGTGTCCATCTCATAAGCATCCTCGGCCTTACGCAATGGAGCAGTTGCCCGCGACGAGTCCAAATCGTCGCGGCGCTCGATATCGCGTTGCACCACTTCGGCGGCTACGCTGATCCCTTGTTGCACCAGTTGTTGCCGCCGTCTGCGGGCGCGCTCCATGGTTGAGGCGGTGAGGAAGACTTTGACCTGAGCGTCGGGAAAGACTACAGTCCCTATATCTCGGCCTTCCAGCACTGCATCTTGTCCAACTGCTAATGACCGTTGTAGAGTGGTCATGGCCTCCCGCACCTGCGGATGCGCCGACACCTGTGATACACCGGTGGTCACCGGTGCCGTGCGTATTTCTGCACTCACGTCGCGCCCGTCGAGAAATACCCGACATTGGCTTTGTCCGGTAGGCGCAGACGTGGGTTCCAACCTTACTTCCAACGTGGACGCCAAGCGTCCCAGAGTGTCGCCATCAGCGGGGTCTATTCCCTGCTCAAAGGCCGCCAAGGTAACCGCCCTATACATCGCGCCTGTATCGAGATACGTGAAGCCCAACCGTGCAGCGACCAATCTGGCGATGGTGCTCTTGCCCGATCCTGCCGGGCCGTCAATGGCTATGACCACGCTTCTCCGCCCCTCCGCTGCGTATCGGCTTCTCAAATGTCGCTGGATATCTCAGCGATGTATCAGTTGCTCAATGGTAGCAGCGAAGTCGGGATAGGAGATGCCGATACACTCAATGTCATCAACGGTCACCCCAGTGCGGGACGCCAGCCCCGCTACCGCTCCCACCATGGCCAGCCGATGATCGCCGTGGGAAGCCACAGATGTTCCTTTCCATCTCTGCGGATTGCCTATTATGTCGAGACCGTCTTGGTGTTCGTGGACCTCAATGCCCAGGGTTCTCAGAAGTTGGGCGGTAGCCGCCAGGCGATCGCTCTCTTTGAGCCGCAACTCGGCGGCGCCGCGCACGCGCGAAGTGCCTTCGGCGCAGGCGGCGGCGAGGGCCCAGATGGGCAACTCATCAATGAGCAGAGGTACTTTCTCTGCCGCGATATCACAACCATGAAGGGGTGTATAGGCCGCCGTCACCGCTCCCATGGGCTCCACTTCTCCCGACACTGCCATCACCGTCAGGTCCGCTCCCATCTCCTGCAGGACATCTAACAGTCCGGTGCGCGTGGGATTAAGACCTACTCCTTCCACCGTAACCCGCGAGCCAGGGACGATTAGCGCCGCTACCAGAAGAAAGGCCGCAGAACTGATATCACCGGGCACCGTCACCGGTCCCATATCGAGATCTCGTGACAGCGGGGTCACTATGGTGGTTCCAGGTCCCAAAGGATCCCCTTCGCGCCGCACCTGAGCGCCACCGTAGCAGACCATAGTCTCCGTGTGATCGCGAGAGGGACCGGGTTCGTCAATGAGGGTTTGGCCGTCGGCCCGTAGAGCTGCGAGGATCAGACAGGACTTCACCTGAGCCGACGCCACCTCTATCTGGTGCCTCCCAGCGCGAAGCCGACCCCCTTGGATGGTGAACGGCGGCAGGCGCCCGCCCTGACGTCCCGACACCGTCGCGCCCATTTGTGCCAACGGTTGCAGAATTCTGGCCATGGGCCGGCGTCGGATACTGGCATCGCCGTTTAGTACAGCGAAGAATGGGCAGGAAGCAAGGATACCGGGCAACAGACGGATCAGAGTGCCTGCGTTGGCCACATCTATAACATCTACAGGCTCCTCGAGGCCGTCCCAGCCTCTGCCGTATACAATTAATTTGGAGCCGTCGCAGGAATCGAGCTCTTCAATATCTACTCCCAGCGCACGGATTGCACGAATGGTGGCGAGCGTATCGGCCGAGCGGAGAAACCCATCTACAGTGACCGGACCGGAATTGACCGCACCCAGCAGCACGGAGCGATGGGAGATAGACTTGTCTCCCGGCACACGGACCGTTCCCACCAGGCCGTTTGGTGCGGGACCGAAATAGCCTTGTCCCTCCTGCACGCAGTTCATCGGTCAACCGCCTGTTCGGCGGGGACACTCACCGTAGGGAAGCCCATGGTTTCCAAAACGGCGCCGGCGGTAGCCGCCGTGCCTTCGCCGGTGACGTACAACACCAAGTCACCACCAACCTTGCGGCTATAGTGGTGCAATGTCAAATCCTCGATGTTTATGTTGGCATCACCCAGCGCAGTCATCACACGGGACAGGAGACCGGGTTCGTCGGGAATACGCACAGTGATTTGATACAAGGCCGCCGGTTCCAAGTCTCCTTTGTGGAGCAACTCTTGACGGTATGCAGCAGCTTTAGCGATGGCTCCTGCTACACCCAACTCATCCTCTCGCTCCAGGTCGTCGCAGAACATGTGGATATTCGTCGCAACGGTGCGCAGGGACTCCACCAACGCTTCGCGGTTCTCCAGAAAGATCTCGCGCCACATGGTGGGATTAGCACCGGCCACACGTGTCAACTCGCGAAAGCTGGGGCCGGTGCAGTACAAAGCCCGTCTGCCTCGATGTTCGAAGCTTCCCACCTCCGACATCATGACATTGGCCAGCACGTGCGGGACATGACTTATAAGTGCCATGATGCGGTCGTGCGTCTCGGGCTCGATGGTGATGGGACGTGCCCCCAGGCAACTGACGAAGCTATGCATGAACTCGAACAGTTCGTCTGGTAGCTCCTCCGGCGGGCACAGGAAATAGGTGGCTCCATCAAAGAGGTTGGGGCGCGCGTAGCGTACTCCGGCCGTCTCGCCGCCGCACATAGGATGACCACCGATGAAGCTACTGCGTGACTGGGAGTCCAGTTCTCGCAACACCTGTGTCTTAGTACTGCCCAAGTCTGTGATGAGCCGAGGACTGGGTTCGGCGGCCATGCATTCCTGCACAAGACCGCTGATACTGCGCACGGGGGTGGATATCACCACCAGATCCGCCCCAGCCGCCGCCTCGCGCGCATCCGCGCACAAGTGGGTCAGCACACCGCGTTCCTTCGCAAGCCCCAAGGCGAGCCCATCCGAGTCGTAACCCGCTACCGACACGTGTGGCCATTCCCGGCGTGTCGCCATGGCGAGGCTTCCTCCCATGAGGCCGACACCGATGACGGCCAGGCGCCGTATACACGGCGCCTGGCCTCCGTTCACTGTCATCGCTCTAACCCAGAGTCTTTCCGACCCAGTCCACCATATCGGCCACACGGGCCGACACTCGAGCGAAGCCGGCAGGACTCAGAGACTGTGCACCGTCGCACAGAGCCGTCTCCGGCGCCGGATGAGCTTCGATCATCAGCCCATCGGCTCCGGCAGCTATGGCGGCCAGGGACAGGGACTCGATCAGTTCCACCCGCCCCGACGCATGGCTGGGATCCACCACCACGGGTAGATGCGAGCGCAGCTTGATGATGGGCACGGCGGAAATATCCAGCGTGTTGCGGGTTGCGGTCTCAAACGTACGTATACCGCGCTCACACACAATGACCTTATGATTACCTGCCCGCACGATGTATTCGGCGGCCATAAGCAGTTCTTCGATTGTAGCCGACAGACCACGTTTGAGTAGTACGGGACGATCAACCTCACCTACCGCTGCCAGCAGGTGGAAGTTCTGCATGTTGCGGGCTCCAACCTGTATTACATCCGCGTACCGCAGAACGAGATCCAGGTGACGAACGTCCATCAACTCCGTTACTACCGGCAGCCCCGTCTCTTCTCTGGCTTCAGCCAGAATCTGCAGTGCAGCCTCTCCCAGGCCCTGGAAGGCATATGGCGATGTTCTAGGCTTGAAGGCGCCCCCGCGCAGAGCAGTGGCACCGGCTTCTTTGACGAAGCGCGCGGCTTCCAGAGTCTGGTCGCGACTCTCTACCGAGCAGGGTCCCGCGATGAACCCGAAATGTCCCCCTCCCAGCAGCGTGGATCCCAAGGACACCATCGTATCCTTTTGGTGGAACTCGCGGCTGACAAGCTTGTATGGACGAAGCAGCGTTACAACCCTGTCCACTCCCGAGTAGACTTCTAGGGGCAGACCGGCAACTTCTTCGCGATCGCCCTCCACGGCGATAGTCACAGGGTCACCGCAGTGTATGTGCGCCTCGGCGCCGGCCGCATGAAGACGATTGATTACATCATCTATGTCGGTGCCGGTGGCACCTTCTTTCATAATGATCATCATTGAGGATCAGAACCTCCCGGTTGTGACAACCTGGAGCGCTCCATTGGCGCCCCAATCAAGACTATCGCGTGACTGCGCAGTCACGCGACTACCCGGTCAGTCCGTGAGAGCGGCGAGAGCGGCGAGAAACCGGTCGTTCTCCGCGACGGTTCCGATGCTCACACGCACCCATCCCGGACAGTCCATAAAATAGCCTGACCGCGTCATTACCCCTCGTGCGAGAAGTAGACGCGGTACCTCCTCTCCGGGCATGGGCAGCCCTTCGACATTAAGGAAGAGGAAGTTGGCTTGACTGGGGACGTATTCACGGCCCATGCGTTCTAGGGCCGTGGCCATGCGCTCGCGCTCACGGGCCACGTGATCACGTCGTGCGGCCACCTGACCAGGATGGCGTAACGCTTCCGTTGCAGCAACTTGTGCGAGCGCGCTTACGTTGTAGGGTTGGCGTAGACGATCGATGGCCTGCACAATATCCGCGTTTGCAACCCCGTATCCCACGCGAAGGCCGGCCAGTCCATAAATCTTTGAGAAAGTTCGCAGCACAACTAGATTTGGGAATTCCACTACCCAAGACGTGGTGTCCTCATGGGCGGGTTCCGTCACATATTCCACATATGCCTCATCCAGTACCACAAGGGTTGTGGAGGGCAGACCGGATACGAACAACTTTAGCGCAGACGTTGAGACATACGAGCCTGTAGGATTGTTGGGGTTACAGACAACTACCATGCGTGTCTGGGCATCTACGACTGCCACCATGGCCTGCAGGTCTATTCCGTACTCTTTCAACGGAACAGGCTTCAAGACGGCCTGACGCTGCATACCCAAATGTCGGTACACTACGAATGAAGGTGAAGGAAACACTACATGCTCGCCGGGGGAAACGTAGGCTTCCGCCAGAAGTTTCAAAAGCTCACAGGAGCCGTTGCCAAACATCAGCTGGTTGGGAGTGACCCCCAGAGTATCAACCAGAATCGCACGGAGTGCGGAACAGTCCTGATCCGGGTAACGATTCAAGCGTGGGAGGGCCTCCGCTACAGCCGCCACCACTTCGGGGAATGGGCCGTCCGGACACTCGTTGGCGTGGAGAAACGCCATGTCTGCCACCCCATGATCACTACACACGTCCCGAAGACGAGGCCCGGCAACATATGGTTTAAGTTGTTCCACCGCGGCGGTGGCCTGCATGACACTCCTACAATAGAACGAAGTCAACAGCTGCATGGTATCCGGATTAAAAAGACATGATACCGGTTTACCGCCTCAACTAACAGACCGGTCAAGGCCTATAGATGCGCGTAATCGCCGGATATCCGCTGATCCAAGCCGCCGAAATCCGCCTACGGGCAGGCGCCCGTCGTCCAGGTCGCCGATACGGCATCGATGTAGAGCAAGAACTTTATAGCCTACCGTCTCAAGCATTCGTCGCACCTGACGGTTGCGCCCCTCGCGTAGCACAAGACGCAAAGTGGACCTCATGGGGGTGGCCGACACAACGGTCACCTGCACAGGCATGGTAGGGCCGTCGTCCAATACGGTGCCTCTACGTATTGTCCGCACCGCCTCAAGGCTCACGCAACCTCGCACGTCAACCAGGTATTCCTTCTCAACTCCGAAACGAGGATGTGCCAGACGCAGCGCCACTTCACCATCATTGGTCAGCAGAATCACGCCGGTAGTGTCCCAGTCCAGCCGACCCACGGGATATACTCTGCTTTGGGCGGGCACCATGTCCACCACGGTGGGGCGACCACGTGGATCATTCGCCGTGCAGATAGTGCCACGGGGCTTGTTCAGCACCCAGTACTCCAGCGGTTCCCGTCGGACGGGCTTCCCATCCACTGTCACCACATCCGTTGTGGGATCTACCGACATACCCAAGTGCGCTTTCCTGCCCCCTACCTGTACGCGACCTTGGCGTATCAACTCTTCGCAATACCTTCGCGATCCCACTCCCGCATAAGCCATCATCTTCTGAAGACGTTCAACCATGTCAGCCCCGCCTTGCCGTCATAGTGTCATCCTTTCAATCAGGAGCCGACAGAGCACCGAGCCTTCGCAGCAGCTCCGCCCGCTCTTCGGGTGGCACCTCAAAGCTTTCCAGCGGCGGAAGATCTATCAATGCGCCCAACCCAAACACCATCAAGAACCGCGGTGTAGTCCCGTAAAGCACAGCCTGCCCTGCCTGTTCGGCGCGGCCGACTTCTGCAATCAGTTCCCTTTCCAGAAGAGTTCGCAAAGGTGAATCCGAGTTCACCCCTCGTATTTCTGTGATCTGGCGACGAGAGACCGGTTGAAGATAGGCCACAACCGCCAGAGTCTCGTACGATGCAGGCGACAGCCGCGAAGTTTCTGCGGTATCGAAGAGGCCTGACAACACGGGCTCTGCGTGGCGATTGGTTCTCATACACCACCCGCCCGCCACCTGTGCTACCTCGAAGCCACGGTCGCCATCGATGGGAAACTCACGCTCAAGTTCACGGAGAGCATCGGTCACCACCTCAACTGTAGGTTCATCGTGCGTTCTCAAGCATTCCATGAGGGTATCCAGGTCGAGCGGACGACCCGCAGCGAACAGAAGAGCCTCTAGATCACGCTTAGTCTGTCTGTTGCGTGCACATTCCCGCCCGTATCTCTGGGTGCTGTCGGCCGCCGCGGTATCAGGATTGTTGTCGTCAGCCGTCATGCATCTCCTTCTCCGGCGCGCCGATCGCCTTTATTATGATGTCACCGAAAGGTCGTGTTTGGTGTACCTTCACCTCTCCTTTAGATATCAGGTTCAAGAGGGCCAACACAGTCACAGCCTGCACTAGAGGTTCACTGTCCCCAAAAGCTTCGTTGAAGGAGAGTCGCGCACGGCTGCGCAGCAGGCGACGGAGCAGACCGATCTGTCGCTTCATCTCTACGCGTAGACTTGTGAGATGAACTGTATTTGGACGGCGTTGTCGGGCCCAGATGGCAAGCAAGTTTTCCACTAAAGTAGCTGCAGATTCGGAGCCCTTCACCACATCATCCGGCGCAAGCAGGACACGACCCGGGCGATCCGGCAGCCGCAGAATCCTGCCTGCTTCGAGAGAGGCCCGGGTGGCCAGGTACTCGGCAGCACGCCTGCACTGCTGATACGCAAGGATCCGTTCCACCAGCATATGCCGCGCCTCGTCGGGAGAGGGTGCATCCTCAACGAGTGCCGGCCCAGGCAGCAGGCGACGGGCTTTAACCTGTAGCAGGGATGATATAAGTACCAGAAACTCGCTCAAACTTTCCCAGTCGGCGTCATCGCCGGCGGCAACGTGCTCCACGTATGCCAAAATTACGTCGAATACAGGGATCTCCAGGATATCGACCTCGTCCTTGAGCACCAGAGTGAACAGAAGATCGAATGGTCCTTGATAGACATCAAGCTCTAGGTCAATGAACCTCACAATACCGATACCTTGGCTAGGGTGAACAAGTCGCCCAGGAGTCTTCAGCCACCAAAGTAGTACGGCAGAAGCAACCGACTGATACCGCCGTATGCCCACCCCAGCACAGTGAGGAAGGGACCCCGAAAAACGATGAAAATGAGAAGGATGAAGACAATACCGTAGCGATCTAAGGCGACCCAGCGCGCGTACATGTCGCGCGGCATGAATGCGCCGATCACTCGTGAGCCGTCGAGCGGTGGAAGAGGGATCAGGTTGAAGACCCCCAGCACAATGTTGACTTGGAAGGCCATGAACATGATGCGAAAGAAGAGCGAGGTAACCGGCGGGTGTATGAAGTTGAGCACTACACCCAGCACAACTGCGATGAGGAAATTGGTAACGGGCCCCGCCAGTCCTACGATGGCCATGCCGGTCTGCCGATTGCGAAAATAGTATGGATTGACAGGTACCGGCTTTGCCCAACCAAAGATGAAGCCGCCAAAGAGATACGTGATGACAAACATCGCTGTGCCCACAGGATCTAAATGGCTCAGCGGGTTGGCCGTCAACCGCCCGTAGTGCTTAGCAGTAGGGTCGCCCATCTTGAATGCAATGAAACCGTGGGCCACCTCGTGTGCCATCATGGACAGAAGAAGCACAGGCAGCAGAAACAGTAGATCAACCAATGGGCGATTCACTGGATACCACCCCTCAGAGTCGCGGCCACCAGTGCTTCTGCCATCTGCTCCTCCTCCTCTCTATTGCCGATCCGGCCCTCTATTCGAGCACGAAGCAGCTCTTGCAATACATTGCCCACAGCCGGTCCCTGCTTCAGGCCCAGAGCAATCACATCGGCTCCTGAGAGCGTCAGACGACGGTGTCTCAGCTCTGTCAGATATTCGTACACGCGCTCGTGCACTGCACGTTCCTCCGACACTGCCAGCAGGTAGATCAGGGACTCGGTCGACAGTCTGGAGAGCAGTTTGTAGGCTTCCCATACCTCTAACGCCCGATTCGCCAGCTTTTCCGCCATCCGTGGCGACAGGACCACGCTGTCGCGGAGCACGTTAATATCAGCATGCCGAAGCCGCAATTTCTCCAACCAGATGAAGAGTTCGTCGTGCCGCATATTGCGCGTAAGCGCAGCTAGGCGAATACGCCACCGCCTTACCTCAGGCGCCACTGCCAATTCAGCTATGAGGCCGTCCATGCGATGAATCAGGGCTACGGTCTTGGGACCTGTGGCGAGTCGCGGGTGAACCTGCTTAGCCACACCGAGCTGATGAAATCTCTCCAAAGACCAATCGACGGAGCGTTCGCCGAGCAGAGCGATCAGTTCATCGCGCAATCGGGCGCTCGAAAGATCACCCACCAGGTGCATGTCCACGCACCCCTTTGCCAGCGCACGCGTCTGTTCGTCCATACGGAAACCGTAACGGTTCTCGTAACGTACAGCGCGGAAAATGCGCGTGGGATCTTCAATGAAACTCAAGTTATGCAGAACTCGTATGACCCCGGTCTGCAGATCAGTCAATCCTCCAAAGAAATCTAAAACAGTACCGTATTCTGCTCCTTTCAGCGATACAGCCATGGCATTGATTGTGAAATCGCGTCTGAAAAGGTCCTGACGTATGGAGGCGTGCTCTACCACGGGTAGGGCCGCCGGGTAATCGTAGAATTCAGTGCGGGAAGTGGCAACATCTATGTGAAACGGTTCTCGACCTTCCTTGATCCACAACGGAGCAGCAACCAACATCGCATTGGGCGGCAGAACCACCGCTGTCTGAAACTTCTGGTGGACACGCACCCGTCCACCCAATTCCTGCGCCAGCAGCTCAGCGAATTGTACGCCGTCGCCCTCCACAGCGATGTCAAGATCTGCATTAGGTAGGCTCAGGATAAGATCGCGCACAAAACCGCCTACCAGATACACGCCGTCGAAGCCTGAAGACAGTGCAGCAGCCGCCTGCAGGATGGGACCAAAGAAGGGCAGCTCACCCAGCGGCTGAAGCATGCACGCCTGATATGCGGCCTGAACTTCCCGTCTCTCCTCAGCTTCCTGAAACGCAGCCAAAACATCCGTGCGGGTGACAATGCCTTTCACATCACTTACCCGCGCCCTCCCGTGTCGTTTAGCCTGGAAATATGCTTTGTCAGCAACCACCGGAATGCGACCAACCGTGGCGTCCACCATAAGTCGACGCAACTCCTCCACGGTGGCCGACTCAGGCGCGAAGATTACATTTCGCGACATGATTCCTTTCACAGGCGCATGGCCGAGTCCATGACGGATGGCTTTGTCGAGGTCGCGTCGCGCGGCCATGCCCACCACCGCCCTATCCTCCTCCACCGCGATGCCCGAATGGCCGTAGCGCTGGGCCACCAGCAGAGCTTCGGTAACGGAGGTATCGGCGGCTATGAAGTGCACCGGACGACTCATGATGTGTGCCGCGGTGAGTAACTCCTGAGAGGCATCGTTGAGCGTTGCCAGAAGTCGGTCGGCCACATCCTGCGCTGTGGCGTTGCGCACCACTCCCGATGCGGCCTGCGCATGGCCGCCCCCGCCCACCGTATGCAGTAATGTTGCCACATCCACCGACCCCAAACGGGACCTGGCGGTCACAAATACCCGGCCTATCATGCGCACGGCTTGAATGAGAACTTCGCAGTTCAAGAGATCCATGACCTTGTGGGCAATGACGCTTAGTCCATCCACGTATGTTTCCGAATCAAGCGCAGCCACAAAGACGTCGTGGCCGTGAATCCGCACCGTACGCACCTCATCGATTACCCGCAACAAAAGGTCTCTCTGGTCGGGCGTCAGCGGATTGTGGAGATAGCGTTCTATGAGGGCTTGGGAGGCGCCCAATCTCATACACACTGCCAGCATTTCCGCATCCCTGACCGTGCTCTGAGGATAGGTGAGGGATCCCGTATCCTCGTGAATGCCCAGCGCGAATATGCTGGCTTCCAACGGAGAGATTGGGATATCACGTCCTCGCAATATATGGACCATGGACGAGGCCTGTGACCCATCTGTGGACAATACCCAGTTTTCAGGCCGGACAAAGGACGGCTTCAAGTTGCTGGAGCCGGGATGGTGATCAAATATGACCACTTCAACCCCCGGCTTTCCGCATAGATCTGCGATCTCCCCCAGTCTCGTGCAATCCGCCGTATCCACTATGACCAGACGACCCACTGAACTCAGATCCACGCTCCGCAACGACATGATCGGTAGGCCGTCGCCATGAAGGGAGGCGAACTCACGTACATTGCGATTGAGGGAGCCTGCAAACACGATCCGTGCATCCGGAAACAGCTTAGCGGCTCCCACGGTCGCGGCAAACGCGTCGAAATCCGCGTTTTGATGGGTGGTGATGAGCGTGTGTATTTTTTGGGCGGCAATCTCCTGCTTCATGTCCCCTCGAGTATAGGATACGCGCGGAGAACGCATCGCATCAGATCTTCAATACACTCATCCGCCACTGCCAACACCTCGTCATGCCCACCGGCAGCACTTGGCCCGGGCGCCTCCCCCGCAGTATTGGTCACCACAGCCAATACCCTACAGTTGAGACCCGCCGTCTGTGCCGCTTCCATCTCCACCGCGCATGACATGCCCACCACATCGGCGCCCAGCAAGCGTAGGACCCGGACATCGGCTGCCGTTTCGTAATGGGGTCCCGGTACGGCAGCGTACACCACACGTCGAGAGCATCCCGAGTCGGGGAGGGCCGCATGGTCCGAGGATAATGGTGTCATCACATGTGGCTGGAGTCCTACAACCATCCGCTGGAGGTCCACCACTGCTTCTACCTCTACGATTGCTCCAGGGGTCAAGGAGGGATCGACTGCTCCCACTGCATAAGTGAGCACCACGTTGCGTACTCCCCATGCGGCAAGGCAAGAGAGTGGTAGAGCCAGAACCGACCGCTTGTGCCCCTCGTAGAGATGGGCCCGTCCTCGTAGCACGGCGATACGTTGATGGTGCAATGTTCCTACTAAGATGCTTCCTTCGTGCCCAGAAACTCCCACTGAGGGCCATCCCGGCAAATCTCGGTAAGCACATTGCGCTTCTGCCCGTAACAGTCCAGACACTCTATCCAAGCCGCTCCCCAAGACCACCGCCAAGGATGGTGCTGCGCCGAGTTTGCTGCGCAGAACAGCCACTGCGGAGCTCAAGTGATCGGGGGGCGCCGCGAAGCTGCGCCCCAGTGTCCACCGACGCGCAGACTGCCGCCGACGTAGCAACGAACCGGCCATATCTCGATGTCCAAATAGAGATTCTGTCTCGCGCAGATCGCAGCCGGCGAGAATGGGTTTCTCACCCGTCAACATGGAGAAAACTGTGGCTCCAGTGTCACTAAACCATCCCCGCTTGGACACCGCTGCATAGGATCTACCCCCGGTCCACAAGAGCAGGGGCACATATTCACGGCTATGCTCAGTGCTGGGGGTAGTTGGATCGCATCCGTGATCTGCAGTTACAAGCACGGCATCGTTTGCCCGCAGCTCATCGAGCATCTCACCTAGGCCGTGGTCGAATTCACTGAGCGCAGCCGCAAAACCATCCGCATCGTTTCGATGACCCCATTCCATATCGAAGTCCACTAGGTTTGCAAGTATCAATCCGGATCTCTCGGTGGCCACCGTCTGCATGACTCGTTCCAACACCGCTGCGTTACCCGAAGCGTACTCCACCTCGGAGAATCCCCGCGCAGCAAACAGATCTATCACCTTACCTACGCCTGTGACGGAAACTCCCCTTTCTTGCAGAAGATCCAGATAGGTGGGGCCGGGAGGTGCGATAGAGAAATCCTTCCTGCCCTTGGTTCGGATAAAGTTACCGGGTCGGCCGGTGAAAGGTCTGGCTATCACTCGTCCCACTGCATGCTTACCGGTCAGCAATCCGCGCGCGACCCCGCACCAGGCGTATAGATCCTCCACCGGTACCACGTCGATATGAGCTGCCAGCTGAAGGACGCTGTCTTGAGACGTATAGAGTATCGGCATTCCGGTTTCCATGTGTTCTTGTCCAAGTTCATCCAAGACTTCCGTACCCGATACCACCTTGTTGCCGAGAAAGCCCCGCCCGATTGCCCGTGCGATGGGTTCCAGCACCTCTGCGGGAAAGCCGTCTGGGTAGGTGGGAAATGCCTCTGTGCGGACGAGACCCATGTGTTCCCAATGACCGGTTGTGCTGTCCTTGCCCGGAGAGCGCTCCCCCAAGCGGGCGGTCAGAGCGCGTGGCCGTTGAACAGGTGGCACACCTTCCAGGGGAGCCAGATTCCCCAGCCCGAGGGTCGTCAGTACGGGGAGGTGTAGGTTTAGAAGACGTGACAGACTGCCCAACGTATCCGCATCGGCATCGCCGTAGCGATCAGCGTCCGGCAGCGCCCCCACACCGACTCCGTCCAAGACCAGAAATATGACTCGACGATATCGGATATGACGCCCCGTATACCTGCGCACGTCGCGGATTTTTCCGCCTTTGTTCACGCGTCGTGGGCGCGCGGATGCGCATCATTGTAGACGTTATGAAGGTGTTCTTGCGTCAGGTGCGTGTAGATCTGTGTAGTGGACAGATCGGCGTGTCCCAACATTTCTTGGACCGCGCGCAGATCGGCCCCTCCCGCCAAGAGATGAGTGGCAAAGGAATGGCGCAGAGTGTGAGCAGACACAGTGTCATCCAACCCGGCGCAGTGCGCCCATCGCTTAACAATATCGTGAAGCCCCATACGCGAAAGTTTCTTTCCCCGTGAATTTAGAAAAAGATACGGGGCTTTGAGACGGCCGGGCGCTCCCAACTGGGGTCGACCGCGACTCAAGTACGCGCGCACGGACGCCACAGCCTTTCTTCCCAAGGGCACCACGCGCTCCTTGTCGCCCTTGCCCAGCGTTCGCACAAACCCCACCTCCAGATCCATATCGCCCAACTTAAGGCTCAGTGCTTCCGACGCACGAAGCCCTGCTCCGTACAACACTTCCAGCAAGGCCCGGTCACGTAGCCCAAGTGGCGTCGCGGGAGGCAGATTCAGCATGCGCCCCACCTCCTCAACGGCAAGCGCACGGGGCAGATTGACCTCGAGCCGGGGAGAGGCCAAGTGTAGGCTCGGGTCCTGTGATAGCGCCCCGCTCATAACTGCGAAACGGTAGAACGATCGCACCGCAGCAATCTTTCGTGCTCGGGTGGCAGGACGCCATGTGTGCTCAGCCAGGAAGGCCCGCAAGTCATCGCCATCGGCAGAGCAAAGATCAAGATCGTGTGACTCCAGATATGCGGCCAGCTGTGTCAGATCGCGACGGTAGGAACTTATGGTGTTTTCGGACAGCCCTCGCTCGAATCGTAGAAATGCAAAATATGGGACAAGCTCAGAACCCGAACTCACGACTGAACCCTCTGCACCAGGACGACAGGATCGGCTGCCACCTATCCGAAGTCGATGGGTAAAACGCTGTCAAGGGAGAAAAAGGGAAAACCGGTGGCATCGGCGACCAGACGATTCGTTACCTTCCCTTCCATGACATTGATACCGCGGGCCAGCGCAGACGAGGCTTGGGCCGCACGCGGCAGACCTTCTTCGGCGATGGACAGCACAAATGGCAGCGTGGAATTGGTCAAGGCCGATGTCGCCGTCACCGGAACTACGCCCGACATATTTCCCACGCAACAGTGAACCACATCGTGGGTTATGTACGTGGGATGGCTGTGGGTTGTCATGCGCGAGGTGGCAACACATCCACCCTGATCGACCGACAGGTCAACGATCACGCTTCCCTGCTCCATCTCTTCAACGAGATCTTCGGATACCAATTGCGGAGTCCGAGCGCCCGGTACCAACGCCGCCCCGATCAGAACGTCGGTTGTCTTGACCAGTTCCTCGACAGCGGTTTGGTTGCTCATGATGCACTCCACATTGGGTAGCAGGCGTTCGACTTCTTGGAGCCGTGTCAGACTAACATCCAACACCGTCACGCGGGCCCTCATGCCACCTGCTATTAGCGCCGCGTTGGTGCCGGCGACTCCTGCACCCAATATGCATACCCGCGCAGAAGGAACACCCGTCACTCCACCTATCAGTTTCCCCTTGCCACCGTAGATGCGTTCTAACAGGTATGCCGCCGTCTGCGCAGCCAATCGTCCGGCGATCTCGCTCATCGGTGCGAGAAGAGGAAGATCACCGTCGTCCGTCTCCACCGTCTCGTAGGCTACGCATGTGGCCCCACTCTTCGCCAGAGCATGTGTCAACTCTCTGTCCGGGGCCAGATGCAAATACGTAAACAAGATGTGCCTCGGCTCCAATAACGCAAGCTCGGTAGGTTGCGGCTCCTTGATCTTCAACAGCAGTTCGGCCCGTTCAAATACCGCGCGACCGTCCGGCACCATCACAGCTCCGGCGTTCTCGTACGCTGCGTCGGAGAACCGCGACCCCAGGCCTGCGCCCATCTCTACATACACCGCATGGTCGCGCGTCACCAGTTCGCGCACGGCTGCCGGAGTTAGAGAAACACGGTACTCGTCGGACTTGATCTCACGTGGTATGCCGATGTTCATTACCGTCCCCGCTCCCTGGAGAGAAAAGCCTCCACCAATGCCAGGGTGGCCAGCGTCTTCCCATCCTGTATTGCGCTGGGGTTCAGTAGCAGAGTTTTGCGAGGCACCCATTCCAGCTCTATATCTTCGTCGGCATCGAGCTCGCGTGGTGTGGCGGATAGGTCGCGTGCCAGGAAGGCATGCAGTAGCTCGTGGACAAAACCAGGAGACGAGTAGAAGACACCGAGCGAATCCCACGTACCCGCCTCTACGCCCGCTTCTTCCCGCAACTCACGCATGGCTGCCAACATAGGATCTTCTCCTCTTTCCAGAAGACCCGCCGGCAGTTCCAGAAGTTCCCGTCCCAGAGCGTGCCGATACTGATTAGCAAGGACGATCCGGTCCTGCTCATCCACCGCCGCTATCACCACTGCACCGGGATGGTCCACGATCTCCCGAGCCACCTCCTGCCCCCCGGCCAGCGCAAGCCGATCAACACGCACTTCGAACAAAGAGCCCCGGTACGCAACTGTGCTCTGAATCAACTCCGGTCTCCGCCGGCGCAGACCGGCGCCGGTGTTCCCCAGTTTGGTCACACTCACCCTACCCCTTTCTTCCCGCACCTCGAGAGGTGTAGTCAGGCGCCAGCCGCACGAGTGCCGTCACAAGATGCGTCAGTCTTTCGAGCTCCCGTAGCGGCTGAGATTCGTAGGCGGAATGCATATCCTTCATGCCGGTAGTGAGATTCACCGTAGGCAGTCCACGCTCGTTCAAGACGTTGGCGTCGGCTCCACCGCCTGCAACCTCCACCCGCGACTGAACGCCAATCTCTTTCACAGCCCTCTTAGCCAACCTGACTGCTGAGCTACGGGCGTTCAGGTGGTACCCGCGGTACTCGGTAACCACTTCTACGTCTACGTCCACGCCCGTCTCGGCTGCGCCCAATTGAATCGCGTCAACGAGGGCGCCGGTGGCTGCAGCCAACTTGGTTTCGTTGTGACTGCGTGCCTCTCCTTCCAAGAAACACTCCGCCGGCACAATATTCCGTGCCGTGCCTCCACGGATGAGTCCCATGTTTGTCGTGGTCTCCTCATCCAAGCGACCGAGTGTCATGTGTGCCAGTGCCTTTCCGGCCGCCCATACAGCATTGCGACCGCGCTCAGGCTCCACTCCTGCGTGAGCCGCCTCGCCTCGGAAAGTAGCGCGAATGGTGTTCTGACTGGGAGCCGCAACGACTATGCCTCCCACCGGACCCGCCGAATCCAGCACCACTCCCAGACGACTTTTTATCTTCTCTTGATCGAGGTGTTTGACGCCCGTAAGTGCCGTTTCCTCCGAGACGGTGAACAGCAATTCGTATGCCGGAAGTCGTTCGTGGCAGGTGACCATTGCCTTAGTGGCGCACAACAGCGCCGCCACTGCCGTCTTGTCGTCCGCTCCCAGGATCCCACCGGCGTCGTTTCGGAATACACCACCCGACAGTACAGGGACAATGGGGCCATCCGGAGGAACGGTATCCATATGCGCCCCCAATACAATAATGGGCACATCCTCGGCATCGGCCTGCACGCAGCACATGATGTTCCCTGCGTCCCCTCCAATTACCGAACCGGTATCATCTTCCCAGGGCTCCAAACCGAGGGCCCGCAAGTACGCAAGAATGAAATCGGCCACTTCGCGTTCTGCGCCCGACGGGCTCGAGATACTTGTCAGTGCCACGAACAGGTCCACAAGCTCATCTGCCACAACCTGCTCGAGGACGGCCGATAGAGAAGGTTTTTCCTGCTTCATGATCGAGAGCTACTCCTCATATGTCACGAGATTGTCCGTTGTGCACGATCATATCTGTGCGCATCCCCGGCCGCCCGCCTCCGGGGCAGCTGTCTTTCGCTCTCTGCGGCCATGTGCTATGGCTGCATCGACAAACTCGCGGAATATGGGTTGAGCGCGTGTTGGGCGACTCTTGAACTCCGGGTGAAACTGGCAGGCTAAGAACCAGGGATGATCGGTGATTTCTACAATCTCTACCAGCCTTTCATCGGGACTCACGCCGGAGATCACCAACCCCGCATCTATTGCCTGACTTCTGAACATGTTGTTGAACTCGTAACGGTGCCGATGGCGTTCATAGATAACTTCTTCACCATAAGCATGATACGCCAGCGTCTCCGGAGTCAGTTTGGTGGGATAGCTACCCAGCCTCATGATTTCATCGCCGTCGTCGATATCTTTCTGCTCCGGCAAGAGATCAATGACAGGGTAAGGCGTAGATGGATCAAACTCAGAGGAGTTGGCGCCCACCATGCCCATAACGTTCCGAGCAAACTCCACTACCGCCACCTGCATGCCCAGACAGATGCCCAGGAACGGCACCTTATTCTCCCGTGCGTAACGCACGACGATGATCTTGCCCTCGATACCGTGCACACCGAAGCCTCCTAATAGGAGTATGCCGTCGACGGCAGAAAGCCGCGACCGGATTTCATCCGGTCGCAGAGACTCAGCGTCCACCCAAACCATCTCTACCTCGCGTCCGTGGTGAATCCCCGCATGTCGCAAAGCTTCCACCACCGAAATGTACGCATCCTGCAGCTGAACATACTTGCCCACCAGTGCAATACGGACAACGCCTGTCAGGGCTTCAATTTTTTCTATGAGTCTCGTCCATTCAGACAGATCGAGCGGCCCACCCTCTATGTTCAGCTGTTCCATCACTAAGCGGTCGAGGCCTTCGGTCTGCAGGTTGATAGGCACATGGTAGATATCGGAGGCGTCAACGCATGCCACCACAGCCCGCGGCTCCACGTCGGTAAACAGGGCGATTTTGTCCTTCAGCTCTCGGCTGATGGGGCGATCAACGCGGCAGACGATTATGTCCGGTTGGATTCCTATGCTCCGCAACTCATTGACGCTGTGCTGTGTGGGTTTGGTCTTCAGTTCTCCGGACGTCGCGATGAAAGGTATGAGCGTCACATGGATGTAAAGGACATTACGTCTTCCGATGTCGTTGCGGAATTGCCGGATGGCTTCTAGAAAAGGTAGGCTCTCGATATCGCCCACAGTGCCGCCGATCTCGCTGATCACGATATCCACGTCTTGGCCGCGGGCTACACGCACAATCCGTTCCTTGATCTCGTTGGTGATGTGCGGGATCACCTGCACCGTGCCGCCCTGATAGTCCCCCCGGCGCTCCTTGCGAATAACATTGTAATATACGGATCCGGAAGTGACGTTGGCATCACGGGTGAGATTGACATCTATGAAGCGTTCATAGTGGCCGAGATCGAGATCAGTCTCTGCACCGTCGTCCGTGACGAAGATCTCTCCATGTTGGAAAGGACTCATAGTCCCCGGGTCCACATTCAGATATGGATCGAACTTCTGCATGACCACGCGGAGGCCACGGCTTTTGAGCAGGCGTCCCAGCGACGCGCCGGTTATCCCCTTTCCTAAGGAAGAAACCACGCCCCCGGTGATGAACACATGCTTGGCCATGCTCTATACACTTCTCCTCTCGCCTGACCACTGCGGAGGCAACCAGATTCTGGTGCGCCCGCATAGTGGGCGCTCTTTCTAGTCTAGCAGCCCACGGTAACGACAAGAGTTTCTGCCGCTACCCCCGATTCAGAGCCCGCCTCCTCAAAGCACGAGCATGCGCTACGGCCCCCGGTTCGTCGGCTACGGCTCCGAGCATCCGGCAGATCTCCGCTAAAACGGCCTCTTCGTCCAAGGGAACCAAGCGCGTGAGGGCGCCTTGGTCCTCGGTGACCTTGGAGATCAGGTAGTGCCTATCGGCATATGCGGCCACCTGCGGCAGATGTGTAATAACAATCACCTGACAACTTCGGGCCAGATCACGCAACTTCTCCCCCACAGCCAGAGCCGTACGTCCGCCTATGCCCGCATCGATCTCATCAAACACCAGTGTTTCTCGTCCTTCCAGACCCGCGACGGCGCATTTGAGCGCCAGCAGCGTCCGCGATAGCTCTCCGCCCGACGCTACCTTGGCCAAAGGACGAGGTGGCAGGCCGGGGTTGGAGGCCAACATGAATTCCACCGTGTCTCCGCCATCGTACGTGAGAGTGTCCAATGCGTTGTTGGTGGTGACGTGCACAGTGAAGTCGGCCGTCTGCATGTCTAGGTCCGCCAGTTGCCCATTCACCGCCTGTGCCAGCTGCGGCGCGGCCTCGCGGCGCGCCGCCGACACCTCCCTTGTCAATCTCTCCAGCAGGCCCTTCAACTCTTCACTCCGCGCTTGTGACTCAGCCAACCCCGCCTCGAGATCAGTCAGCCCATTCAGTCTGCGACGGCTCATCTCCAGTCGCTCCAAGGCCGTTGCGGTGGATCCACCATACTTCCGAGCCATGTCCGTGAACAGCCGCAATCGCAGTTCAACTTCCTCTCTGCGCCCGACATCTACATTGATAGAAGCAGCGCTGCGCCTAAGTTCCCGCGCCGCCTCTGTAAGCTCATACGCCGCATCCAGCAACAAATCGGCCTGCTTGTCCAGTACCGGATCGACATCCGCTACCGCAGCCAACTGTGTTCGCGCCGCCGCTACCAACTTCACGGCGTTCGCCGGCTCGTCACCGCTGAGCAGTTCTGCAGCATGGGTGCACGCCAGCGTGATTTCTTCGGCCCGGGCCAGCACTCTCTGCTCACGCAGAAGCTCCTGCTCCTCCGTCTCAGACAATCCGGCCTGCTCCAGCTCCTCAACCTCGTAGATCAGAGACTCACGTTCACGGCTGCGTTCGCTGTAGGCACGTTTGGCCTCAGCCAGTTTCCGCGAAACACTGCGCCACTCTTGAAAAACCGCTCGGTAACGCCCAAGGGTCTCGGCAAGATGCTCTCCCGCAAATGCATCCAGCAACATCAGCTGGTACGAGGAATCGAGCAGTCGACGATGCTCCTGCTGAGCTGTGAAGGCCAGCAGCCCTCCCAGTGCGTCTCTCAGCACCTCGCGAGGGACTACCATGCCGTTCAAGAAGCACCGCCCACGGCCCCCTGCCCCAAGGCGCCGTCCCGCAACCAGCTCGCTATCAGTTTCCCCAAGTAACTCGCGCAGAGACTGAGGCGACGCTGCGCGTTGATCCTCCGAGAGGTTGAAAACGGCCTGGATGAGCGACTCGTCGCCCCGAGGGCCCAGCATGTCCTCGGTTGCCCGCTCCCCAAGCAACAGCCCCAAAGCCTGGGTGAGTAATGTCTTGCCGGCTCCCGTCTCTCCGGTGAGTACGGTGAGGCCGGGCGCAAATTGAAGCGACGCATCCTCAATCAGAACGAAGTTCGTGATGAGGAGAGAATCAAGCATTAGAGGCCTTCCTAGAGGAAACGCTCCCGAAAGTTCCGGTAGAGGCCGTCCTGCGGCAACAACGCCAAGGTGCCTGCGGACGTCAGGAAAGTGATGCGTGCAGAGCGTCCCGGCAGAAGTTGCCCGCGCTGCTCACCGTCAATAACCAGCGCAACTGCGTCTCGCGCTGAAGTATTGGTTACACATAAGACATCGTTGTGATTGGCCACCATCGCCCTCCCTGTCAGTGCATGAGGCGCCACAAACGATATTACGTATCCCGACAGCCCCAGCCCCAACAGAGGCCCGCCACACGATAAATTGTAGGCTGAAGAACCCACAGGAGTAGCTGCCACCAAACCGTCGCACCGGAAATCGTAGAGGGCGACACCATTCAGAGAGTAACTCAGGCGGCAGACATTCAAATGTGGTAACCGGCCAAAATAGACGTCATTGAAGGCCACAGAACCGGTCCAGACCTCGTCCTCTCCCACCAGTTGCAAAGCCGGCAGCCGGTGGATTTCGATCCGGCCGTCCAGGACGCACGCCAGATCACGTTCCAGCTCGTCGACGTCGATAGTGGAAAGGAAGCCCACTCGACCGAGGTTTATACCGGCTACCGGCACCCTCCCCCGCGTGAAGTGAAGCGCCCGCAGTGTAGTGCCGTCACCTCCCAGCACCAAGCATAGATATACTCCTTCTGCGGAGCCGAAATTGCCATCATCCCGCCACTCGCACCATGAGACACCTGAAGCGGCCAGCGTGCTCTCATGCTTGAGCATCTCTCCAGACGTCATCATCACAGAAATGTCATGCTCCTTCAGCACCGTCAGCGCCCGTCCCAATGCCTCCGTGGTAACCCCTGGGACCAAGTGGGTGAAGATGAGCACGCTGTGCGCCTTTGACTCATGCATTTCGGTGTTCACTCTTTCTCCGGGTCGGCGACCGCTCCCGTGGCGTGTTCTATCTCGCCGGCTAGGTTAGCAGGAGACAGCCCCGATTCTCCACCTCCAGATATCCAAACGAAGAACTCACGATTCCCGCCGACACCCGGAAGACCGGAGTCAACAATCCCTCGTACGGCCAATGCCAGGCTCTCACGGATGAATCCAGTCACATATGTCAGGACGTCGGACCACACCTTAGGGTCGCGTACCACGCCACCTTTGCCCACCAGCCGCGGTCCGGCCTCAAATTGTGGCTTCACCAGTATCAGCCCGTCATAAGAGGACGCGAGACACGCCACCACTGCGGTCAGTATTTTCGTCACAGATATGAAGGACACATCCACAGTGAGAAAATCCGGTCTGTACGGCAGCAAGATAGGTTCCAGGTAGCGGGCATTGATGCCCTCTATGACGGTCACCCGCGGATCGCGACGAAGTTTCATATCGATTTGCCCACGCCCTACGTCCAACGCAATCACGTGTGCGGCGCCCGCTTGGAGCAGGCAGTCAACGAATCCTCCTGTGGAGGCACCCACATCAAGAGCCCGAACTCCTGCGGTAAGTACGCCAAAATGCAGTAAGGCTGCGGCTAGTTTATCGCCTCCACGGGAGACGAAGCGAGGTCGTTCTTTGACGACCAGTTCCGCCGACGGTGCTGTTGGGGACCCACACTTGTCAACCATCCGCCCATCCACCGTGACCAGACCCGCTAGGATCAAGCCCCGCGCCGCATGGCGAGACGGAGCCAATCCACGATCCACGAGGACTTGATCCAAACGGATTCTACCGCGATTCACGAACGCGCCGCGATCTTGACCAGGTTCAAGGTTTCTGCAGCCACAAATGCCGGAGTGAGGCCTACCATGCGACGCAGCCGGTCGGACGAACCGTGGGCCACAAAACGGTCCGGCAGACCGAATCTAAGTACGGGCCGTACCACACCTCCGGCCTGCATAGTCTCCAGGACGGCAGACCCAAATCCACCAACCAGAGCATTCTCCTCCACCGTCACCACAAGCGGATGTCGTTCAATAAGGTCCAGCAAAAGAGACTCGTCAAATGGCTTGATCCTGGGCACCGCCGCCACGGTGGCCGATTGTCCCCGCTCGCCCAAGATGGCGGCCGCTTCTTCACACAGTCTCACCCCCGTGCCGCACGCCAGCAACAGAGCATCGCTCCCTTGGCGCAGTACCTCAACCCAAGGACCTTCCAATGGTCGGATGGGCCGCGGAAGAGGCACGCCCAAGCCCTGTCCACGCGGATATCTAATGACGCTTGGCCCATCGAGAGACAGTGCGGTGGCGAGAAGGCCCTGCAGCTCCCCCTCGTCTTTGGGGCAGAAGATGGTCAACCCCGGTATCACACGGAGGAAAGACAGATCGAAGGCACCATGGTGCGTAGGTCCGTCTTCGCCCACCAGACCTGCTCGGTCCACAGCGAACACGACGGGCAGATTTTGTAGGCACACGTCATGGATCACCTGGTCGTACGCCCGTTGCAGAAAAGTAGAGTAAAGAGCGACTACCGGTCTCAGTCCGGCCGCCGCCAACCCAGCCGCGAAACCAACAGCGTGTTGTTCAGCAATACCCACGTCGTAGAAGCGATCCGGGAAGGTCTCTTCCAGAAAGTCCATCCCGGTCCCGGATGCCATGGCCGCTGTAATGCCCACCACTCTCTCGTCTTCACGGGCCAACTCTACCAGAGCTCGGCCAAAAGTCTCCGTATAGGAGATACGCTTGCCCTGCTGCAGAGGCTCTCCGGTCTCCACACAAAACGCACTGCATCCGTGGAACTTATCCGGAGCTTCTTCGGCAGGTATGTAGCCTTTCCCCTTGACGGTTTGCACGTGAAGAAAAACCGGGATCCTCATCTCGAGGGCCCGGCCTAGATGGTGGCGAACGGCCTCGATATCGTGGCCGTCTATGACCCCCAGATAGGTAAAGCCTAGTTCCTCGAATAGCATGCCCGGTACCAGCGCAGCCTTGACGCCTTCCTTGAGCTGGCCCCCCATAGCGTATATGGCTTCACCAATACCCGGCATCTGTTGCACGAAACGTTCCAAGTCCCGCCGCACCCGTGCGAGCGTGGGATCAGTACGCAGACGACTCAAATACGCGCTGACGGCTCCCACATTGCGACCGATAGACATTTCGTTATCGTTCAGAACCACCACAAGGGGTGTGCGCAGATGACCCGCCTGATTCAGGCCCTCGAAGGCCATGCCTCCTGTGAGAGCACCATCGCCAATCACCGCCACTACGTGACCACCGTCACCGCGCCAACGTGCGGCCTCCGCCAGGCCAACAGCTGCACTTATAGAGGTGCTGCTGTGTCCGGTCCCAAAAGAATCATGGGGGCTTTCTTCTCGCCTAGGGAAACCGGACAGCCCACCCAGCGTGCGAATACCCACGAACTCTCCCAGCCTTCCGGTGAGGATCTTGTGCGCATAGGCCTGATGGCCAACATCCCACACAACTTTGTCGTTGGGTGAGCGCAACTCAGCATGCAAAGCTACCGTAAGGTCAACGGCCCCCAAACTCGCTCCCAAGTGGCCCCCGTTGCACGAGATCACACGGATAATCTCGTCCCGCACCTCGAATGCCACTTGGCGCAGCCCCTGTGTATCCAGAGCAGCAAGATCGTCGGGCAGCGTTAGTTGATCTATGAGCCTCACGACCGCGTACCGTTGCCGTCATCTGCAGTCTGCATATCGCCGGCGAGGGCCGCTAGGACCCCATTGACCAGGGAGCCCGCTTCATTTGAGCAGTACCGCTTAGCCAGTCCCACGGCTTCATCGATAGCCACCGACATAGGCACATCTGAGTCGGGACGCAACTCGTATGCAGCAATACGCAGGATGTTGCGCTCAAGCGGTGCAAGTCGTGCCACAACCCATCCTGTGAGGTGCTGATCTAATGATGCATCCAAGAAGTCCTGCATGGAAAGCACCATGGTGACTAAGTGTCGGGTGTAGGGGTCAATGGTAACCGCAGGGTCTTCCACGCGTTCAAGGACATTCTGTTTGCCCACTCGCATAAGATCCGCCTGATACAGGAGGAAAAGAGCCTCCCTTCGGGCACGCCGTCTACCTACATTCAAGATCTTCAGTCTGCAGCCGCAGGTGCGTACACGTGCTCGAACACCACATCCACCGCTTCCACAGTGCAGCCGGTCATGCGCGTCAGAGCGCGGGCGATCTTCACCTGAAGATCCCCAGCCACCTGGACCAGATCCTCTCCGAGTAGACCGTCCAAATGAACAGTGGCACTGCAGGCCTGACCCTCCATGCTGACCTCGATCCCTTTGCCGCGCCCCAAGCCACCCGTGTGCAGACGGGCACGCTTCTCTCCTTCCAGAGCGCGGCGTGTAATCGCTTCCAGCACATTCTGAGCTATCTGATAGCCGCCTTCCGGCTCTTCAGTTGTCATACCTTACCCCCGGACAGAGTCGGCAACTGGTCTCGTACCTCATCAAGGAAGGAGGTAGAAAACCGTCCTTCCACAAATGCCGATTGTTCAAGTATATCGAGATGTAGGTTCCGTGTGGTAGGCACTCCCTCCACAACCAGTTCACGCAGTGCCCGGCGTCCACGTGCTATACATGCCTGACGATCCCTGCCCCATACCACGAGCTTGGCCAGCAGTGAGTCATAGTGCGGCGGGACGACGTACCCCTGATACAGGTGCGTATCGACCCGAACACCCGGACCACCGGGCAACACCAGTTTGTTGATTGTCCCCGCGCGCGGTAAGAAGTTATTGGTCGGATCTTCCGCGTTGATACGAAACTCGATCGCGTGACCCCGTGGCTTCACCGTACCCGTGATGGGCAACGGCTCACCTGCTGCAACCCGAATCTGCTCTTGAATGATGTCGATACCCGTCACCATCTCCGTGACAGGGTGCTCCACTTGGACGCGTGTGTTCATCTCCATGAAGTAGAAATCTCTGTTTCCGTCGGTGAGGAATTCCAGCGTTCCCGCGCTCACATACTCCACAGCGATACATGCCTTCATCACCAACTCCTGCAGATGCTGGCGGGTATGCGCATCCAGCATTGGAGACGGAGACTCCTCCAAGACCTTCTGGTGTCGCCGCTGGATGGAGCAATCCCTCTCCCCCAGGGTCAACACGCCGCCATGACCGTCACCGATCACCTGGACTTCCACATGGCGAGGTCCAACTATGACCTTCTCCACATATAAGTCATCGTTACCGAATGCAACTTCCGCTTCCGCCGCCGCAGACAGGTAGGCCCTCTCCAGCTGTTCCGGAGAGTCCACCAATCGCATGCCACGTCCACCCCCACCTGCAACTGCTTTGAGCATGATTGGATAGCCTAGTTGGTCGGCCAACTTCTCAACTTCACGGAAGGTCTTCACCGGACCGTCACTTCCAGGAATAACGGGTAATCCGGCTGCAGCCATGAGTCGTTTAGCCATTGATTTGTCGCCTAGATCATCCATGCTGCGCGGTGTGGGACCAATGAATGCTAAATCCTGCTCCTCACAGGTGCGTGCAAAGAGGCTGTTTTCAGCCAAGAAACCGTATCCGGGATGGATGGCTTCCGAGCGACTGATCTTGGCTGCGGAGATGATGTTAGGGGTGGACAGGTAACTGCCTCCCGGCGGCGGCGGACCAATACATATGGCCTGGTCTGCCTCCAGAACGTGGGCACAGGCGGCATCGGCGGCAGAATAGACGGCAATGGCCTCTATGCCCAGCTCATGACAGGCCCTTATCACACGCAGAGCTATCTCTCCGCGGTTGGCAACAAGAATACGGCTAAACATTGCCTATACGGCTACGCCGGGTCCAGGTCGACGGAAAAGAGTGGCTGGCCATATTCCACCGGCGAACCATCTGTCACCAACACGGCGCGTACCACCCCGGTGACCTCCGAAGCCACTTCGTTCATGAGCTTCATGGCCTCCAGGATACAGAGTACGTCACCCTCTTTCACTCTTTGGCCCACAGCTACGAAAGGAGCCGCTCCTGGTGACGATGCCGCATAGAAGGTCCCCACCATGGGTGCCACCACGCGGAACCCACCGTTCGACTGTGCGGCGTCGGCATACTCGACGCACCCAGCTTCCGCCGCCGAGCCGGCCACAACCGCCGGCTCGGCGGCGGCCTGGACACCCGCGACCGGAGCCACAGCGTTAACCAATGGCCGTGTTGTCCCGCTTTTACGAACCGTTATCTTAGTTCCGGCGTCTTCTACCGAGATTTCATCCACATTGGCCGCCTCGACCAACGCAACGAGCTCCCGCACTCTGTCGGTTGATATGACCGGCCCGGTAGAGGCTGCATCACTGGCGGGCCCTGTCATGAATACGTCCTGTTCGGCCCCGCGATGACGCTGCTCAAAGTAACCGCGCGCCGCATTTGGGAACAACGCGTAGGTGAGGACATCCTCCTCGCTGCGCGCCAACGGACCAATCTCGGCGCGGTATTCCTCAACAGTTTCCGTGATGAGATCAGCTGGGCGTACGGTGATGGGCTCATGGCCGCCCAACACCCGCTTCAGTAGGTCTGGGTTAATGGGACCCGGAGGCCTTCCGTATTTCCCACGGAAGTATGCCTTCATCTCATCGGGAACCACCTGCCAGCGCTTGCCGGTCAACACATTGATCACGGCCTGGGTGCCGACAATCTGGCTCATAGGAGTCACCAGTGGCGGATATCCCACCTCCGCGCGTACGCGCGGTATCTCGCTCAGCACCTCGCGCAACCGCTCCTCGGCCTTCTGTTCTTTGAGTTGCGATTCCAGATTTGAAATCATGCCTCCCGGCACCTGATGGGAGTACACGCGCATGTGATCCAGAGATGTAACTGCCCGCTCATACCCCCCCTCCTCGCGCACACGCTCGAAGTACTCAGCAATCTCGAACAAAAGTTCCAGATCGAGCTCTGTATCGTACGGGGTGCCCTTCAGAGCGGTCACCACCATCTCCGTGGCCGGTTGGCTGGCACCAAAAGCCAGGGGTACCGTGGCTGTGTCTACGATATCCACTCCGGCCTCTATGGCCTTAAGATAGGTCATGGGCGCCAAACCGCCGATATAGTGGCAGTGGAGTTGTAGGGGCAGATCTATCTCCTCTTTCAACCGCTGCACAAGTCTGTCTGCAAAGTACGGTGACAAAAGAGCAGCCATATCCTTGATACATATGCTATCGGCGCCCATGTTCGCTAGTTCGTGTGCAACTTCCACGTAATGCTCCAGCGTATGGACCGGACTAATGGTATAAACCACGGCGCCCTGGAAGTGCTTCCCCGTTTCTTTGATAGCCTCGCCGGCCGTCCGGATGTTGCGAGTGTCGTTGAGAGCGTCAAACACCCGGAAAATACCCACACCCGAATCAGCGGCCTGGCGCACAAACGCCCGGACTATGTCATCGCCGTAGTGGCGGTATCCCACGAGGTTTTGACCACGGAGCAACATCTGCAAGGGAGTGTGGCGCACGTGGTGCTTGATGGTACGCAATCGTTCCCATGGATTCTCTTCCAAGAAACGCAGACAAGTGTCAAAGGTAGCTCCACCCCAGCATTCTAGTGAATGAAAGCCAACCTGATCCATGATGGACAGAATAGGGACAATATGTCCGATGCGCATACGAGTGGCCCACAATGATTGGTGGGCGTCGCGCAAAGTAGTGTCGGTTATAGCTATACGACGAGCCTTCATGGCATTTCCTCGGCTGATAGGGACTGTCGGGGAGAGGCCAGATCAGACGCGTGAGTTATATGCGCGCGTCCTCGTGTCAACTTTGATGATCTCGCCCTGCTCTAAAAAGAGCGGAACCTGAATTACCGCTCCGGTCTCAAGCACAGCGGTCTTGCTGCCGCCACTAACGGTGTCACCTTTGACCCCAGGCGCCGTTTCCGCTATTTCCAACTCCACCAAAATCGGCAGCTCCACGTCGAACGGCTGGTCATCGATATACAGAATGTCGACCGCCATATCGATCTTCATGAGATCGAGTTTATCGCTCAGTGAGCTCTTGGCAAAGGGCAACTGCTCGTATGTCTGATTGTCCATGAATACAAGGTGGTCACCGTCATCATACAAGTAAACCATGGGACGCTTCTCTGTGCGGAGCTGTTCATATTTCTGATCCGGACGCAGAGTTCTCTCAACAGTGGCCCCAGTAGTGAAGCTGCGCAGCTTGGTACGAACGAAAGCCCCGCCTTTGCCCGGTTTCACGTGCTGGTACTCGATCACCTGATACGTATCGCCTTCAAATCGTACCACCATGCCAGGACGAAAGTCGTTGGCTGAAATCACAGGTTCGCTCCTCCTTGCGCAGACATCGACGGCATTAGCACCGTACGAAAGCATACAGCCTCCAGCACGCGGATTTTACACCACCTGCGGGCACTTGGGTATGTTGATCCATATCAGAAGAGCGTAATCAGCTCACGCGGGAGCTCAGTTACCACCTCACATCCGTGGTCCGTCACAATGACCGTATCCTCTATCCGCACTCCGCCAAGGCCTTCCACGTATATGCCGGGCTCCACAGTGACTACATTACCTGCCTGAAGTATCTCCGTGCTGCGAGGACTGAGACGCGGAGCCTCGTGCACCTCCAGCCCCACGCCGTGTCCAAGGCTGTGTTTAAAATATTCACCCATGCCGGCATTATCGATGACGCTACGCGCAACTCTGTCAACTTCGGCCGCTGCAACCCCGGCTTTGACCGCCTCTTTACCCGCCTTCTGAGCCGACTGCACCAGTCTGTGCATCTCCCGCTCCCGTTCCGAAAGCATTCCCGTGGCAAAGGTGCGGGTCATGTCACTGGCGTAGCCGTCCACCGTCACCCCAATATCTACAACGAGAAGCGCGTCAGGAGGAATAACGGCACGCGAGGCTATGGCGTGCGGCATAGCACCTCTGGGTCCGGATCCCACAATATAATCGAAGGGGATGCGTCCCGATCCCTGCTGACGTGCCCACATCTCCAGCTCCAAGGCCACGTCGATCTCCGGTCGCCCCACTACAGGAATGTGCATCAGCCGTTCTATGGTGGCTGCCACCAGCTCTCCCGCATCTCTGCAGGCCTGCTGCTCCTCTGGTGCCTTAACCTCCCGCAGCTTCTCGATTACCCCCTTGACCGGTTGATGCGGCAAAGAAGCCAGAGATTCGATGACATCAAGCCACTCTCCAAGAGTAAGAAAGGACGATTCTACGCCTATCTCTCCGCCTACTCCTCCGAGCACCTGGGGCAAAACGGTTGCCAGCCTGTCGGCCGTCTCCACCAGTCGCGCGGATGGTGCCTCCTGCGCAGCCTGCAGGCGGAATCTGAAGTCCGACACCAAGACCAGCTCTTCTCCTGTCACAACCACGCAGGAATCTTCCCCCGTGAAACCGCACAAGTATCGGATATTTCTGGGGTCAAAAACCACCAACGCCGCAAGCTTCTCGTCGGCCAATGCAGTCCGCGTGGCCTGCAGGCGCAGAATCTCGATTTGTCTGCCCACTTACCCTCCCGCCAGATCAATCACTGCGGTCACAGCCTCTTCATACCCATCTGGGCCCTTACCTGCCACACGCACCTGCACTACATCCGCAATGACAGAACGGCCACGCCAGTCTTCCCGTTCGTCTATTTTGGACAGATGAACTTCCGCCACCGGTCCGGTCACGAGTTCGAGGGCATCTCGAATGGCGTAGCTGTAGTGCGTCCACGCCCCGGGATTCACGATCAGTGCTCCTGCCGAACGATACACCTGAACGTATTCAATGAATTCGCCTTCATGATTCGTTTGGTGACAAATACAGGTCCAACCTCGCTTCGAGGCGGATGCCTCCACCTGTCTTTCCAGCTCGTCCAGCGTAATGGTGCCATAGTGCTCGGTCGGTCGTTCTCCCAGAAGGTTCAGATTGGCCCCATGAAGCAGCACCAATACCCGTCTGTTTTCGCCCGAAATGGTGTCGACAACATCTGGAGGTGCGGAGACCATCATGCCTTGATGACCTTCAGCGCTGTTTGCAGGATTTCTTCAGGAACCTGCAACCTCACCACCGGCGACCCGAGCGATCTCAACCCCACGAAGTTCACGCCGCCCGCGTCGGCCTTCTTGTCAAAGTTCATGGCTGCCATGAGCACCTCTGTTTCCGGTAGAACCATCTGGGTTGGCAGTCCTAATCCGGACAACAGCTCTACCGTCTTCTCGCGTACCAATGTGGAGCATCCTAGGAGGTCTTCGCTTACACGCAGCGCCACAAGCAGACCAAGGGCAACCGCCGTCCCGTGCCCCAGCCGCCCGTAGCCTGCGGTGCGTTCCAGCGCGTGCGCAGTGGTGTGGCCCAAGTTGAGCACCGCCCGCTCTCCCCGATCCAGTTCATCGCGCACCACGACCGCATTCTTGTACTCGATACAGCGCTTAGCTACCAACGACCACGTCACGGGGTCCGGCACAAGGAGCGCAGCGGCTTTGCGCTGCAGATCTGTAAAAGCATTTCCTCCTAATAGGAGCGCATACTTCACTACCTCTCCCAGTCCATTCTGCAGCTGGACCTGGGGCAGCGTAGTGAGAAGACATGGATCCACGAGCACACGGTCGGGTTGATAGAACGTCCCCACAAGATTCTTGCCCTGCGGCATATTGACTGCTACTTTACCGCCCACGCTCGAGTCGACCTGCGCTATCACGGACGTCGGGATCTGCCACAGTTGTATCCCCCGCAAATAGGTGGCGGCGGCGAAGCCCCCCAGATCACCCATCACGCCACCGCCAACAACCACTAGGACATCGTCTCTGTGCAGTCCTTGCGCCGCCAGCCTCTCCCACAAGAAGAAGAGGTTATCTGCCGACTTGGTGGTCTCGCCTGCCGGCAGCACAACAAGCGGGTCCCTGTTATCACCCACCAGCCGGGCCAAGTAACTAAGATCGCGTCTCCATGCCTCCGCAACCCCTTCATCGGTGACAATGACCACCTGCCGTCCGGCCTGCACATGGTCGCGTAGCCATGTAGATAAACGATACCTGGACCCACACCCGCCCCAGATCCGCGATTCGCGCTGTGTTCCAGCCACGTCCATAGACCACTTCGCAGGACGCTCATCTTCCCAAGCGTTACCCTCTGCGTCCACACCCAGTGTCGAGTTGACGAGCAGCTCCAAACGCGATACCAACTGCTCCACATCCAACCCGCTCGTGTCCAGTGACCAGTCCGCTGCAGCCAGGTACGCCGCGCGTCGCTCCATGAATAGGCGCTCAAAAGCCGCCACGTCTCCGGCCAAGGGTCGTCCCGATCCGGCCACTCGGCGCCAGGCCTCTGCCACCTCTACTTGTAGCCAGATTGTGTGACCGCACTCCCGCAGCAAGGCACGTGCTTCTGGTATGGTGACGGTCCCTCCCCCTAGAGCGACTATCGCCTCCAGTCGTTTACCGCTTCGACGACCGGCCTCCTGCGCCCACTCTGCTACAGACCTCAGTGCTGCCAGCTCCAGACGTCTGAACTCGTCTTCTCCTCGCGTGGCGAACAAATTCTGTATGGTCGTGTCCGCGATGGCCTCTATCTCATCGTCTAGATCGATGAAGCGCAGGCGGAGTCGTGTGGCCAACTCTCGGCCGGCTGCGGATTTCCCCGAGCCCATGAAGCCTGTCAGCGCGAGAAGCGGCACCACAAGCCTCGTTTCTCCAGGCGATCCTCATATGCCGTCAGGGACGCCTTAAGATCATCCAGTGAGTCACCTCCAAACTTCTCCAGGTATGCCGATGCCAGCTCAAGAGCCACCACAGCCTCCCCCACCACGCGTGCAGCCGGTACCGCCATGACGTCGCTGCGCTCCTTGTGTGCCGACACCGCCGCCATGGTTGCCACATCCACCGATGGCAGCGGTCGCGCGAGAGTGGGGATAGGTTTCATAGCCGCCCTCAGGATAAGCGGGTTGCCGTTTGTCATTCCACCTTCCAGGCCGCCTGCTTGATTCGAGTCACGTACTAATCTCACCTCTCCCGCGAGATCCTCAGAACGCAGAATTGCATCATGAACGGCGGAACCAGGCAGGCCTGCTGCTGCAAATCCCAGACCCACCTCCACTCCCTTGATGGCCGGAATGGACCCCAAAGCGCCCATCAACCGTGCATCCATCCGATCCTCCACGGTGGAGTAACCGCCGACACCCGGAACCAGCCCCCACGCCCATATCTCAAAGACGCCACCTAGTGACTCTCCATTCTCCCGCGCAGCATCGACCGCTGCGATCATCCGTTCCTCGGCTTCCCCATCCGCGCACCCCACCGGAGATTCCTCCACCGCCTGCCAGTTCACGGAATCCGGCCGCAGAAAGTCGGCCGCGGTGCAATCCGCCACGCCTCCCACCGCCACAACCCGACCCGCAATGGTGATCCCCAGAACGCCTAGAAGCTCCCGAGCGATGGCTCCTGCGGCCACTCGCGTCACCGTCTCTCGAGCACTGGCCCGCTCCAGCACGTTTCGCGCATCACGGTGATCGTACTTAGCCATTCCGCTCAGATCGGCGTGGCCTGGACGAGGCACCGTCACCACATGCCAGCGGTGGTGGAAATCGGGCTTCTCGGGCTGCATTGCCGGTCTCCAGGAGACATGGTCTCGGTTCTCTATAAGGAGAGCCACGGGAGTACCCAAGGTCAGCGCATGACGCACACCGGCAAGAATGCGGACGCTGTCGGTCTCGATAGCCATGCGTCCTCCGCGCCCATAGCCACGGCGACGTCGCTCTAGATCACGGCGTATTCCACCGGTAGTCACCGTGATCCCAGCCGGTAGTCCTTCTATGATGCACACCTCGGCGGGTCCGTGCGATTCACCGGCCGTGGAAACCCTCAGACGCCCCATCCCGACACTCCTGGCCCTCTAACGCGGGCGGCGCCGGTCGGCGCCGCCCAAACGAGGCTATATCCTTGTTAGTCGCCCTATTACTTGACGATTTGTTGTCCTACAGACAACGTCCTCGATTCGCTTCCGTGTTGGAAAACCACCGTTTGATTCTCTACGTTGACCGCCAGTACCTTCACTTGGCCCCACGAAGTGGACGCCACATCTCCTACTTTTTTATCCTGGTATACGACACGGTCCACTTCGAATGTACACACAGCGACGCCGTTAGCGGTACTCACCGACAACAGCTTGAGGTAGTGGGTCCCACTGGTAGTCTGCGTGGGATGCGTTGATGAGGTACGGGTGGTACCGCTACCTCCGGTATCACCGTTCTTAGTGGAAGTTGTGGTGCCGCTCTGAGCAGTGGTCCCACTCCCCGTTGTCTTGGTAGTGGAAACCATTTGTTGGATGAAAGGATCTTTTGCCTGGAATGTCGATAGAAAATCGAGAACAATAACCTCGGTAGTGGTAGTTGTCGCCGGAATCGGACCGGATGTCTGCCCCGTAACGGGAGTAATGGGGGCAGCCGACTCGCCACACCCCACCGCACCTAAGACAAGGGTGGCCAGCAAAACGACCGCCACGAAGCACCAACTGAATCTCATGTGGCTCCTCATATCCGACACCTCAGTTTGTGGCCAAAGGCTCATCCGCAGTAGCGGCCGCCGCCGGTTGAGGTTCTAGTGCCGGATTGCGTTCGAACGCGTTGACCGTCATGGTCACCGCCAGCTTTGGGGATACCGTGACGCTCGTAGGCTCAGTCGCCAGACCAAGAGATACGCTCTGCACCGCAAGAAGTCTCCCGGGGGCAGCCGCCAACTGTTCCGCTCTGTATATGAAGTCATTCACATCAAAGAACGAACCGGTGAACTGGAGTTGGAGGGGAATCACTTGAAATGCCGGGGACGGAGAGGCTTCTCCCGGAGAAATTGTTATGAAATCAATGCCCGCCTCCGTGGCTAAATCTTGTATCTGAAGGATGAGACTAGGCAGTTGAGCCGAATCCGGGACCATCTTGGCCAACTCCAGAAGTCTAGCTTCGTTTCGCGCCGCTTCTTCTTTCACCTGGCTCAATTGTGCCAGCTTGGCTTGAAGTGCCGAGAGTTGCTGCCGTTCCGTCTCGATACGATTGTCGTAATCGGCGATATTGTCCTGCATTGGGGTGAGGAGCAAAAACCAATACGCTATCAAGGCCGCTACCAGAGCTACGCCGGCCACGACGTATATGGCCCGCCGACTCACGGAGTCACCAACACCTGGGAGATGGGTAGAGGCGTATCAGGTGGTTGTGTGTTGACCACATCCGCGCGTATGCTGAATGTCTTTGCGCTCTTGGCCGTGGAGTCGGTGCCGCTGGTTGATCCACCGGCGCCTCCGGCAGAGGAGGCAGTATCAAGCTTGGTTTCTCGAAGAGATGGGATCTGTTCCAACCGGATGAGCATTGTTGCAACGTCCTCAAAGGAATAGGTGGTGCCCGCCAGTGAAAACGTACCCATGTCGGACTCCTGGCCGGATGAACCGGCGGCTTCATTTCCCGGGCTGAAAGGCGGCACGGCGCCGGCCGTCAGGCTCAGTTGCTGCAACCAAACATCTTTTGGAATCACGAGGCTGAGATCTCCCAGCGTCTGCGACAGAAGCGTGCGGCCGGCGTAGATGTGTTCCACCACTTCTGTGGCCTTCCTTCGCTGATTGCCCAGTTCCTCGTATTCTGCCAGGGCGGCCAACTCATGGCGCGCTTGAGACGTCTGCGCCTGCAGTTCTTCGAGTTCCCGCTTCCGATCTGTCAGGACCCCATTGAAGTATACGTAGCTCAGACCAATGCCCGCAATCACAATCAGGGCAAGCACTATCAATCCCAACATGCCGAAGTCCGTTTGTGTACGTGGTCGCTCAGACAGAGGAACGAGATTTATGCGCCTTATCATCATTCCACCTCGTCCAACGACAGACCGATGGCTACCGCCAATCGCGGGGAAAGACCGGCAACAAGGGCGTCCGACATCTGGCTTTTATTCTCCGTGATGCGCAGCAGCGGGTTTCCTACTTCTACCGGTACCGCCAAGGTGTCTGCGATTCGGTGATCTAAATTGCGAAGAAGCGGGCCACGCCCGCTGAATATAATTCTGGTCACCGGTAAAGAATACTCTTGGCTTTGATAGTAATCGAGAGAACGTCTCATTTCCCCAACGAACTGTTCGGCTACTCTATTCAATGTTGTGTGAACGGCCTGTACTGTATCCGGATTATAGTCGTCGGCCACTGTATCATCAGGTCCCGGCAGGCCAACAAGTTCCGTGAGCACCAGCGCTTCGTCCGCGCCCATACTCTGCCCTTCAACCAGTACATTGATGAAGTTATCGTAAGCAAGGCTCACAATGCGCGTGAACAAAGGGATGCCATCTGCCGCAACCACCAAAGTGGATGTGGACGAAGTCATGTGGAGGAATCCGGTAGCGGCCTCGGGCGGCGCCCCTTGATCCACAAACGACACCGGCGACGACAAGGCCCGAATGAGGGCAAACGCCGACACGTCTATGCCCTCCACCGTCAGCCCCGCCTTACGTGCCGCCACTAGGTACTGCTGAACCATATCTTTCTGCGCTGCTACCAGCACAACCTGTTGGCGTACCACGCCCTCGGCGTCGACTTGGCGCCTCACAACCTGGAAATCCAGTATCACTTCTTCGAGCGGCATAGGTATGTAATCCTGCGCCTGAAACTCAATGGCGCCACGCAACTCTTCTTCATCCATCTCCGGGACTTCGATGGTCCGCACGATTACCTTCTGGTTGCCAACGCCCATCCTTACCGTTTTGCCCTTGAAGCGCGCCTCCTTAATGAAGGTTTTCAACTCAACCGCGAAACCCTCCGGGTCAAGAATCTCTCCCTCAAACACCAGACCATCTGGGATGCCCTTCTCGTGAACATTTAGCAGTGTAACTGCGGGCGACTTCACAGCCAACTGCACACCGACGATGCTTGATTTTCCAATGTCCAGCCCGATAGGTTCTTGTCTCATAGCGAATAGAGCCATCTACCGCTGTAACCCCCTGGTTTCCACCGCACGATGCGCGGCCTGCAACGCACTCTGCTGCATCATCGTTCGACGTGACCTCACAGCACACCTTCCCTGCCCATCTACTTCGTAATCATCACCGCACATCTAAACGCTCACCTACGTCACGGGTTACGACAATCAACTGTCTCCACATAGAGGATTTGTCCACGTCACAACTATACCCAACCGATCAACCCCACGTACCATACCAATATGTGATCCCCAACAAGGGAGCCAATGATACCTCCAAGAGCAAGGAAGGGTCCAAAGGGAATCTTGTCCTTCCTAGATCGTCTCCCTCCCGCAAGCAGACTTATGCCCACTACGCCACCTAAGAGGAATGCCGCGAACATGGCGACGATGACCTTTGCCCCCAACACGAATCCCAGAAGCAGCGCCAGTTTGACGTCTCCCAACCCCATGCCTCCCGGCCAAAGCAAGGCGATGAGGAACAAAAACAGCGCCGCTCCGCACCCCGATATCAAATACTCCCACCACCGCGACGGCACAAGCGCAATGGAGGCAGCCAGACCGAGCGCGCCCGCCGGTATAACAACCCGATTCAGAATCAACATATGATCTATGTCGATAAACGTCACCACCACCAACACGGCGAAGAAGCCCCAGAGCAATAGCAACCGAAGCTCCCAACCGGCCGCAAGAGCGCCCAGGGTGAACAATGCCGCGGTCAACACCTCCACCAGTGGGTATCTGATTCCAATCTGCGCGCCGCAATCACGGCAGCGGCCCCTCAGGATCAGCCAACTCAGAACCGGGATATTGTCGTACCAACGTATCGAGTGAGCGCAATGAGGGCAGTGCGATCCCGGACGTACCAGCGATTGTCGCAGCGGTACCCTATGAATAACAACGTTGAGAAAGCTGCCGATTACCAGTCCCAAGAGGAATGACCCCGAGTACAGAAGCACGTCCAAATCCAACCTCACCGACTCTTTTGTTCCCTTATTCCAGCTATCCCGTCAAATTGCAATCCGCACGTGTTCGTAACGTATCTTATGGATAAACTTCGCACCAGAGGACCAAAGTCCTCATTTATCAAGGCCTACGTCTTTGGGTCTGGGGAAAACTGTTTCGGCTACCGCCCACTCCTCACGCCTGTTACACTGCTCCCGGTTGGGAAGAGGAGAGCACGATGACAAATTCTCTGATTGTGACGCATACGGATGCCGTAGCCACACTGACTCTGAACCGTCCTGAGAAACTGAATACACTGTCCGTTGATCTCATTGCGGCCCTCGAAGAAACCATCGCCGATCTTCGTACCGACCCCGACATCAGGGCCGTGATACTCACCGGGGAAGGTCGTGCTTTCTGTGCGGGAGTAGAGGTTGGGGATACAGAATACAATCCACTTAACGCCCGCACCTTCCTCAAAAACCTCAACCGAATCTTCGACGACCTCGAACAGCTGCCACAACCCACCATTGCAGCCATCCAAGGCCATGCAGTAGCGGGAGGTCTCGAGTTGGCGTTGGCCTGTACTTTTCGGGTGGCCTCAGAGAGGGCCCAGCTTGGTCTCCCGGAAGTTACACTGGGTCTTGTAGCTGCCGTTGGGACCACTTATCGATTACCTAGGCTCGTGGGTTTCGGGCGCACAGCCGAGATGGCTCTGCTCGGGGACCTGATCGACGCCGATACGGCACTATCCTGGGGCCTGATCAATCGCGTCGCACCCCACGAAAAGGCGCTGGATGTCGCGTTCGCCATGGCTCAGCGTTTGGCCCAGGGTCCGCCTGTGGCTATGAGTCTTTTCAAGGATGCCCTGTATGCCCAAGGTTCCGCATCCGCCCTCCTTGAGGTGCTCTCTGCCAGCGTCAACCACTACACCAAAGACAAAATCGAGGGCATGAGTGCCTTCCTTGAGAAACGTCCTCCTCGTTTCTCCGGCGAATGAACCTGACCCGACAGTACTCTATGATCTCGACCCACTACAGCCACCGAGAACGCCCCCTATGACGCTCTTCCCGTGCGGCATACGGGGTATGGGTTTCTGCCTCCCGGACAAAAAGCTCGAGGTGGCGCAACTGGCACGCGCTGCCGGTGTTCCTGATATCGTGGCGCAGTTTGCAGGAGCCCGTACGGTTCGCTGCGCTGGGCCGAACGATACACCCACCTCGTTGGCTCTACGCGCGGCAACCATGGCCTTGGACCAAGCGGCCGTGGATCCGGCCGACGTAGATCTTTGCATATGGTGCGGCGCGGCCGTTCCTGACTATCTCATGCCCACCAGTGCAGGAATCCTACAGGAAGGCCTGGGTTGCGGGCACGCGCAGGCATTCGACGTTGCACAGGGGTGTTCCGCTCTGCTCACGGGTCTTCAGGTGGCGCATGGATGTATGGCGCTCGATTCGGGCTGTCGGACCGCCCTCCTGGCCGGAGGCGATACCTGGGGAGCCTTCACCCTGCACCACAACGCAGACTCCGTCTTCTTCGGAGACGGTGGAGGAGCCGTGGTTATCCAATCCGGACACCCACGACTCCAACCAGTAGCCTACCATTCGCTCACGCGCGGTCGCTACCATGACATCTGGATGCTGCAGGGTGGGGGTGCGCGTCATCCTGCGTCGCCGGACACTCTGGCCCAGGGTCGGCACATTTACCGTTGTACCGACCCTCAAACTGCGCACGGGGCGTTCAAAGAGATCTACGTCCCCACTCTTGTCCAGGTGGCGCGCGATGCTCTCGCCAAAGCAGGGCTCGAACCAAGCGATGTGGCTTTCTTCTCCATGGTCAACGCCAATCTCCGCGTACTGGAATTGGTCTGTGCGGGACTTGATATCCCTGTAGAAATGTCTTCGGCCGACTACCTGCAGGAGTTTGGGCATCTGGGCTCACCGGACGTCTTCTTCAATCTGAATAGAGCCTTGAGTGAAGGTCGCATCGGCCCCGGCGACCGCGTACTTCTCCTCACCACCGGCATCGGCTTCTTCTGGGTTGCCGCCATTATCCGCTGCTAACAGTTGCCGCCAAGATGCCTCCGGCATTTTATTTGTCTACGCAGGCAAAAGCGGCACTGGTCACACTTGATACACGATGCCACTTCGATTACCATGTACATGCTAAATGCATATACCTGCGATTACGGAGGCCAACACTATGAAGATAGCAGTTACGAGCCGGGGTCCCAACGCATCAGACCCCTTCGACCAACGCTTCGGTAGAGCACCCTATTTCCTCGTATACGACACGGCGTCAGACTCATGGAGTGCCTTCGACAACACCGAGAACAAAGAAGCGCAGAGCGGAGCGGGAATCGGGGCAGCCACCAAAGTGGCCGAAACAGGTGCGACAACAGTGATCACGGGGCACGTAGGCCCCAAAGCTGAGAGGGCCCTTCAGGCTGCGGGTATCAAGATCGTCCTGAGCACCGCTCAGACGGTGGAAGAAGCTTTGAAGCAACATATTGAGAAGAAGTGAAGGAGACAGTATCAGATGACTGACAGCTCAACTATTCGCAAGGTAGCCGTTCCCTCCGAGGCACCGGGAGGCCTCGAAGCGATCCGCTCCGGGCACTTCGGACATTGCGCCTACTTCACCATCATCACAGTTGAAGATGGAGTTGCCGGTGCGGTTGAGGTGGTTCCCAACGTCCCCCACGTGGAGGGAGGCTGTATGCAGCCGGTCCTCTTTCTGGCAAACCACGGTGTTAGCGACATTGTAGTCTCCGGGATGGGTGCACGACCGCTGGCCGGGTTCCAACAGGTCGGCATCACCGTCCACTATGATATTGAGCGGGCCCTCGTAGGCGAAGTGGTGCAGGCATTCTTAGCAGGCAGTTTGCAACCGATGCTGCCCACCATGGTCTGCGGCGGTCATTGAGTAGCGCGTATGCGATTCCCTCTAGAGCGCACACCTTGAGGTGAGCCTAATGACCCCCCGTCCATTCACCATTGCCGTGGCCTCCGGTAAGGGAGGCACCGGCAAGACCAGCGTAGCCACTAGTCTTGCGCGCGTGGCAGCTTCTCAAGGGCGATCGGTCGTCATGGTTGATGGTGACGTCGATGCTCCCAACGCCGCAATTTTTCTCGGCGGCCGGACCAAAGATGACAGAATCGTCTTCACTCTGCTTCCAGAGGTCGACTTCAATTCATGTACTCTATGTGGTGAGTGCGCACGCGTATGTCGCTTCAAAGCCATCACCGTGCTCGGTCCCACCGTGCTCGTCTACCCCGAACTCTGCCACGCCTGCGGAGGTTGCGTTGCAGTCTGCCCGGAAAACGCCATTACGGAAACTCCTCAAAGAATCGGCGAGATACGACGCCGCAACGGCGCCGGCATAGCCCTCGTGGAGGGTATCCTCGACATCGGCGAAGTAAAAGCACCGCGCATCATCGAAGAAGCGAGAAAGGAAGCGGGACAGTGGCGAAGTGGTGCGGACCTGTTCATCATTGATGCCCCTCCAGGCACTTCCTGCTCCGTAGTCGCCTGCATAACGGGAGCCGACTACCTGCTGCTGGTAACTGAACCCACGCCATTCGGTCTCCACGACCTACGCTTAGCGGTGGAGTTGGGGAAGACGTTCGGAATTCCAACCGGTGTCGTCCTCAATCGCGATGGTGCCGGCGACACAGATATCGCAGCCTATTGCGAGGAAGAACGCATCCCTCTTCTTGCTACAATCCCCTTTTCGCGCGACATCGCGGCGGCCTATGCAGAAGGCAAAGACCTCCTGGCTTCCACAGATGTTTGGCGCAAAGCAATCGAACACCTCTACTCGGAACTCACCACTATCGAGGATCAGACCGCGAGGATCGACTCATGAGACCACCCCGACAGATTGCAGTGGTAAGCGGCAAGGGCGGCACAGGCAAGACTACCGTCACGGCATCCCTCGCAATCCTATCCGCACCGTTGGTTTTGGCCGATGCGGATGTTGAGGCCTCAAATCTGAGTCTGGTCTTTCCGGGCAGGCTGAGGGCGGTTGAGCCTTTTCCAGGAATGCCTCTGGCTGTTATCGACCAAGCTCGATGTACGGCCTGCGGTATTTGCGTCGAGGTCTGCCGATTCGGCGCAGTCTCGGTCCTTGATCCCGCTGTTGACATCCCCACCATCGATAGCCTTGCCTGCGAAGGTTGTGGCGTCTGCGTCGACGCCTGTCCGGCCGGCGCCATAATTGAAGAACCCTCGTTGGCAGGAGAACTCTTCGTCAACCAGTCCCGCCTGGGTGTGGTGGTTTCCGCCCGCCTGGAGCCCGGTGAAGACCTGTCCGGTCGACTTACCACTCTCGTCAGACAACGAGCAATGGCCGAAGCCGAGACGGATCACATTGATCTCGTTCTTATCGATGGACCCCCCGGTACCGGCTGCCCCACCATCGCCACTATCGCGGGGGTGGACGCCCTTATCGCCGTCACCGAACCCACGGGAGCCGGCACGGCGGACTTACTTCGCCTGACCGAGCTGGCCGGTCGCTTCGACTTGGTCCCCGACGTCATTATCAACAAAGCCGACCTCAGCTCTTCAGGCGCTGCGGCGCTGGAAGCCGAATGTGGCAGACTGGGAATCAAGGTTCTGGCTAAACTACCTTTTGTCTCCGGCCTGCCTCGTTGGTTGGAGAAAGGTGCTCAACTTGAGGAATTGCCGGAAGCACTACAGCCACTCAGGTCGGTGGCTGAACGCCTAAGGCTCTGACCTGTCGAGTCTAATCTGGCTATCGACCCCTCGACACATCCGAAAGGACCTACATTATGGAGAAGAACTCAGCAGACGAGACCGCTGTACTCCAACAGCGGATGTCCAGGATTAAACACAAGATCCTGGTGCTCTCGGGAAAGGGCGGCGTGGGCAAAAGCACCGTCGCGGCCAACCTAGCGCTTGCGCTTCGCAAGCTCGACAAGAGTGTCGGCCTTCTCGACGTCGATATTCACGGCCCCAGCATTCCTACGATGTTCAACCTCTCCGATCGCCCCCTGATCAACGAAGACGGGAACGTCGTCCCCGCTGAGTTTGCCACCATCAAAATAATGTCCATTGGCCTCTTCCTCGGCGGTTCCGATGACGCCGTCATCTGGCGCGGACCCATGAAGTACGGGGCCATTCAACAACTTCTGCGCGACGTGGAGTGGGGTGATCTCGACTATCTGGTTATCGACTGCCCCCCCGGTACCGGCGATGAACCCCTTTCTGTGGTTCAGCTCGTAGGGATCGGCCCGCTCGATGGCGCCGTCATCATCACTACCCCCCAAGATCTGGCACTCCTTGACGTGAGGCGATCCATTCGCTTCTGCCATCAGCTCAAGGTGCCGGTCTTGGGAATTGTCGAAAACATGAGTGGCTTCACCTGCCCGACATGCGGCACTCATATCGATATCTTCAGTGCCGGGGGAGGCAAGGATCTTGCCCTCAAACTCAAGACCCCATTCCTGGGAGCCGTCCCCATTGACCCGGTAGTAGTGGAGAGCGGAGATCAGGGATTACCCGTGGTTCTCAGCCATCCCGATTCGCACGCCGCAGAGGCTTTCGAGAAAATCGCGGGCGCATTGGTCGAGCAACAGAAGGGTTGAGCAGAAGCCGGGATACCGTCGGTCTAAGCCGACGGTATCCCGGCGGCACTCCTCAGTATCGACTGCCTTATACGGGCCCTCTCACCCACCGTCAACTAGAGCCAGCCACCTGCTTCCATGGTTGCGCGGAGAACCTTCTTCCCATCTTCCGACAGAGGCCCCAAAGGCGGGCGCAATGGTCCGGCCGGAAGCCCCATCCACTCCACCGCCTGCTTGACCGGAATAGGATTGGGTTCGATAAACAGCGCATCTACGACGGGCATGATGGCATAGTGGATATTGCGGGCTCCTACGAGGTCTCCGTCCCATACGGCAGCACACATAGCCTGCACTTCGCGACACACCACGTGCCCCACTGCAGCAATGCCGCCCATTGCGCCGTGACACAACAGGTCAAAAGTCAGGATATCTTCACCGGAATACACGGCGAATCCTTCTGCGGCCGTCCTTCCCAGCACATCCATACTCTGACGCAGATCGCCCGCTGCGTCCTTTAGGCCCACCACCTGTGGCACCTCTCGCCATAGACGTACCAAAGTGGCAGGTTCAATGTTCCGACTCGTGCGTCCGGGAATATTGTAGATGATCTGGGGTATATCAACCGCTTCTGCAATACGACAGAAATGCTGGAAGATCCCTTCCTGAGTGGGCTTGTTGTAGTAGGGGCAGACTTGTAGCGTGGCATCAACCCCTGCTTCTTTGGCGTCGCGTGTCAATTCCACAGCTTCGGCCGTGCTATTGGACCCCGCCCCGGCGATCACAGGTATGCGATCCGATACCTGCTCCGTAACGAAGCGAATAACTTCCTTGTGTTCGTCATGAGTGAGTGTGGGCGATTCACCCGTGGTCCCGCACACGCAAATACCATCGCAGCCCACATCCCCCACGTAATACTCTACGAGTTCCGAGAGGCCGTCGTAGTCAACGCTGAGATCAGCTTTGAACGGGGTGATCAAAGGCACGATGACACCCCGCAAGCTCCACTCCAACTTAGTCATGACCGACTTCCTCCTTGCTCCCGAGATTCGCAGAGTACATTGTACCGGACCCCCTGCTTCCTTTCCCTCGCCCGGCCATGAGCATCTGGCTAATAAAAAAGGCCCACCGTCTCCCGGTGGGCCTTTTACAATAATCCCGGCGGCGTCCTACTCTCCCACACAGTCTCCCGTGCAGTACCATCGGCGCTGAGAGGCTTAACTTCTCTGTTCGGAATGGGAAGAGGTGTTTCCCTCTCGC
>JAAYZX010000105.1 GCA_012514635.1 Actinomycetota bacterium | reverse complement strand
TTTACCACGCGTACTCCTACATAGGTCCGTACGCGAGCGCTTTACCGCATGATCCCAGCTTCGAGAACCTGCTCGTGGTCAACAGTTTCTCCAAGGGCTTCGCCATTATGGGCTGGCGTCTAGGGTTTGCAGTGGGCCATCCGTGGCTCATTCGCCAGATGGACGTTTACAAGGAAACTGTATCGGCGTGCTCTCCCTCCATCGCGCAGTGGGCGATTGCCGAGTATTTGGATGACTCCGAGAAGTATCTTGTGCGTATGAAGGCTATGTGCCGCGAGAATATGGACAAGATGGTGGCGCAACTCAACGCCATCCCCGGTGTTGATTGTCCTCCTGCGCAGGGTGGCTTCTATCTATTCCCGGACTTCTCTGCCATAGAACCCAGCTCTGCCGAAATATCCCAACGGCTGCTGCGTGGAGGGGTAGCTGTGGCCATGGGCAGCGCCTTTGGCCCGCACGGCGAAGGTTGCGCGCGTCTGCTGTTCTCAGCGTACTGGCCGGATATCGACAAGGCTCTAGGCCGGATCACCAAGACTCTGACATAGGAGTAGGATCCGCTCAGGGAATCCGGACGGCGGCGGGCCGTGCACGGCCCGCCGCCGCAACCGCCGCGTCGGCCCGCCACGCTTCCGGCGCCACGACAAATAGATATTCGCGGTTCCTGAGATGGCCGACGCGGCCCACCCGTTTCCCTTGAGGATTGAAAATACCTATTTGGGCACCCACGTAGCGTTTGTTGTCGAGCGCTATCACCCGCACCTCGCCCCGAGAGCGCAGGAGTTCTTCCATGTGTTCGCGGGCGATGTACCCCTCGTTGTTGAAAGAGACCACTAGGTGGCGGGCAGCGCATCGGGTGACTACTTTCTTTAGAGCCTCAGCGGCTCGTACCCGAGAATTGAAGGGGCTCGAGTACTGCCGACAGTCAATACGCTTACAGGCCACACCATAGGTGTCGGGCTTGTCCCAGCGCACCAGCGTCTCCCAGATGTGATAGTTGCCCATGTAGCTGTGCTGGTTGTAGGGTGGGTCGAGGTAGGCAACATCCGCTGAGAGGGTTGCTGCCGCGTCCTCAGCTTCGAGCTGATGGGCCTCTCCCGGGCCGGGCAGGATATTCGGTACGCGCAGTTCCAGGTCATTGAAGGCGCGCGGAGCCCAATTCTTCAGATAAGCCATCTGCAAACCCGTGGTGGAATCGACACGGTCCGCCGCCTCCATGAGCGACACCAGGGTGATCGCCTCCAGTTCGGGATCGAGTTGTAGCTGAGCGATTCGTTCGCGCACGGCATCGATCCGAGCGCCGTTCTTAGGATGAAAAAAGCGCGAGCGGACACAGAAAGTCTCTGTGAAATATCCGGGATGTGGCGCCACCCGCCGTAGCTCTGCAAGCACACGCTCTGCCTTGGCGATCACGCGATCTCTATCTGTTGCTATGTAGCAGCGGGCCAAGCAATGCGCGAATGTGGCGTGATCATTTGCTTTGACGTAGTATCCGGCCGCCTTGAGTGCATGGGCTACACGTGAGGTGCCGGAAAAAAGGTCTGCTACGGCTCCGCTCGGCTCCAGTGCGCGGATGGCGGCTATAATATTCGTCATCAGTTTGCGTTTAGAACCAATATATTTGATCATTACATATCCCTGTGCGACGCAACCGGCATAAGTCCGCAATCCACTTCTCTCCCGAGACGGGCAGGGCATTCCTGCCGTGGTGGCGAATGCGGCGAAGATCGGTAAAGGAGAGGTAATAAGTGGCCGGCGCCGCAATCCCTCCTGTAGTGAGATCCACTCTGGCCGCATTGTACCGCAGGGCTGTTCTGCGAGAGGGAGGAACCACAACTTCACGTTAATCCGTCTGATATTGTTACGAACGATGTTGGAGAAATCGCGAATAACAAGATCGAGGCGGATGAAGCGTCGTAAATGGAGCGGCGGCCGTGTGGCACTCGTTGCGGTCGGCGCTATTGTGCTGGTCTTGGCTCTTGCCGTAGTGCTGGAGTTTGCACTCAATGCCGGGAAGATCCACCCGGGCGTGAGAATAGTTGGCAAGGACTTCGGTGGGAAGGCGGTCGAACAGGCGGCGCAGCAGTTGAGTGACATGGTGCAGACGTCGGATGGTCGTCCTCTCGTTGTCTATCTGGACGAGCGCAGTTGGTCACTGCTGCCTCCTGAGCTGGGGCGCACTGTAGATGTGGAAGGCACTGTGGCAGACGCAGCTCTGGTTGGTCGCCGGGGAAATCTGTTCAAATCGCTGGTGGTGCGCCTTGGTCTTTATTTTAAGCCTAAAGAAATAGCCGCCCTTGTTGAGGTTGACTCAGAAATGCAGGATGAGTTCATCGACAAGGTGGCTGAAGACGTAGACCGTCCGGCGGTCGATGCGGGCCTGGAGTTCAAAAACGGTCAGGTGCTTGTTGTGGAGGACCAGGAGGGCTTGATTGTGGATCGTGCTGCATTGACCATAGCCCTGGACGACAAGCTTCTGACACTGACTACCGGAGAGATCGAGGTGCCCATGGTGGTGTCGGTGCCTCATATTCGGGCGACCGATACCGCAGAGGCTGTGGAAACGGCCCGCATCATGATCAGCGCCGAGATCATTCTGCGCGCCGGTGAGGAGATGTGGCCTATGTCGGTTGCCCAGATCGAGTCGTCCTTGGATTGTCGCACGGAGAACCAAGGTCAGAGTTCCAAGCTTATGCCTTTCATCTCTGCTGAAAAGCTGGACGTGCAGTTGGCTGCAGTGGCGGAAGCAGTGAAGAAGGCGCCCAAGAATGCCACGTGGGAGACGGATGGAGAGAGGGCCACTTTGGTGCCCGCGGTGCCGGGCAAGGATTTGGATGTCGCTACAACGGCGTCGGCTGTAGATAAGGCGGCCAAATCTCGCAGTAACCGCACAGCGGATATTGCTCTCAAAGAGACTCAGGCTCAGCGCACCACCGAAGAGGCTGAGGCCATGGGTATCAAAGAGAAACTGGGCGAGTTCTCCATTGGAGTTTATGGGTCGTCAAATCGTCAGGAGAACCTGCGCAGGGCAACCGAACTCATCAACGGTACGCTGGTGGCTCCCGGTGGCGAGTTCAGCTTCAACCGAGTTGTAGGGACACGTACCGCTGAGAACGGATTCAACACAGCTCCAGTAATCATGCCGGACGGGCGTTTGGAAGACGCACTGGGCGGTGGGGTCTGTCAGGTGGCCACCGTGCTCTTCAATGCGGCTTTTTTCGCAGGGCTCGATATCAAAGAACGATCCAACCACATGCTGTATATCGACTCCTACCCCAAGGGCAGGGATGCTGCTGTGGATTACGGGTATCAGGACGTGCGTTTCGTGAACGATACGGGCAGATGGATATTGGTCAAGGGCGTGGTAGGTGGATCAGTGAAGTTTGTGATCTATGGTACCGCGGACGGAAGGAGTGTCACCTATACCACCAGTGATTGGTACGACGTGAAGGCCTTCAGTACCAGCCGGGTCATAAACCCGGACCTCAAGCCCGGTGAGATAAGAGTCAAAAATGCCGGTCAGACCGGCAGATCTTGTACGGTGAAGCGTACGGTAACCCGTGGCGGACAGGTTCTTCACAATGACATCTTCTACACGGTGTTCCCCGCCATCACTCGCGTGGAAGAGATCCCGGATCCCAATGTCACTACCACCACGCAGGCTACGACCACGTCCACCGGGTCAACTGCGACAACCCCGCGGCCTCCTACCACCAATACGACAACATCGCCTCCTCCTACCACCACCACTACAGTTGCTGAATGAAGGCTTAGCCCGCTGAACGCTATTCACCGAAGAGTCGGAGAATAGCGCCTATTGCGTTTTTCTAAGCCGGATGCGAATATCTTATAAGCTTGGTTGACTGTATGGTTGCTTTCGGATGGACGAGATAAGCACCGACGATTACCATCACCCTGTATTTGGTCCAGTTGTTTATGAAGGCGTCTTGTAGGGGACGGTAAAAAGCGGGAATTATCTCAAAGGATGAAACACAATCATTTCGATCCGCAAGTTGTATGCGGGCGATCACACATATACGGATGTAGACGGTTGATTATGCGAAAAGGAGAGTATTCGTGACCAAAGGAAGGAGAAGCCTACTCATAGGTGGGCCAATTATACTTCTGATACTGCTTACCGTCTTCGCGTTTAGCGTCGCCTTGGCAGACGATCCGCCCTCAGGGGGACAAGATGTAACCAGCGTGTTGACCGGGAAGACGTCTGTAGTTTCTCAAAACGGGACGACGATTCCTGAGGGCGGCACTATCGATAGTCAGAACCCTATTTCGGTGAAGGTTTCGTTCGGGGTGCCGGTGGAGGGTGATGAACCCACCCCTGGCAATCCGGTGAACAAAGGTGACTGGGCTGAGTTCCAGCTCAGCAATGCCTTCGCCCTCACCAGCGGCACTACTATTCCCTTGAATACGGCCGGGGACATCAGGGTCGGTACGGTAACTTTCTCAACCGACCTTGGGGGGATGGTCACGGCCAGGGTGGACTTCGATGGCGATGATGAAGTATTTGACGGCACCTACAATTCCGTAGAGTGCGAGTTCACCGCCACTTTGGAGTACGACGCCACCGGCGCTCCCGTCACGGGAGGCAGTTACGAGGTGATGATCCTCGGCAAGACATTCACCGTGGTGGTGCCTCCGGTCGAGATCGTCTATACGGCCACGAAGACCGGCAAGGTACATCTGAATACGCAGAGCGTAGAGTGGTCGGTCACGCTCACGGCCAAGCAGGGCACCGCGAACATCGACCTGGGTGGCTACAAGTTCGTCGACAATCTGTCCGCGGTGGGGGATTACATCGCCGGTACTTTCCTGGTGGGTGGTGAGACAAAGACACCGACCTGGGATTCAACCGACAAGGTGCTGAGCTACGAGTTCCCCACGGCTTCCACCAGCCCTCAGACGGTCACCTTCGCCACCAAGATCCCCGATGCCAAATACCACGCTACGTCACAGCAATCGATCACCAACACAGGCGAACTCAAAGACGGCGCTGATGAGCTGAAGGCGGACGACCAAGGGACCGTCACGTTCACTCCCCAGTGGATCGAGAAGAGCGGTGTCGCTAGTGATACCGGCGCGGGCGTCTACGACCCCACCAACCGCACCATCACCTGGACCATCAACGTGAACCAGCTGGGCGCGGATCTGAGCAACGTTGTCATCTACGACAAGCTCCCGACGACGCCGGCTCCGGGATTGGAGTGGCAATCGGCGCACTGGGAGAAGAAGGACGGCTCTGCTTGGGTTGCGGGAGGCACTTTCACGACTGAGCCCACCGACCACGAGTATTCGCTCGGCGCCATCAACACCGAGGCGCGGCTCATTATCGTGGCCAAGGTGCCTGACGAGGCTTACGTGAGTGGTGTCACAAACTACACGAACACCGCCACCGTCACTTGGAGCGGCTCGCCGAGCGCAGGGTTGAGT
>JAAYZX010000104.1 GCA_012514635.1 Actinomycetota bacterium | reverse complement strand
TTGACCCGCACGCCGCCGTCCCCGCCCAGTACATAGATCCCATCGCTATAGCCCATCTGCTGGACCACAGCCCCGTCGCGCGACTCTTGCCATTGATCCAGGTATGCGTCGCCATCCAGGTTGGCATACCGGATGTAATGCCCTTCGTCGAGCTTCCAGACCCCCTCTTTGGCCTCCCACAGGTGCAGGCGCTGGTCCGCTGGGCTAAAATAGAGCAGGGGCTCGCGCAAGTAATCCAGCGAGTATTCGCCTCTATAGCCCACGGCGATATCTTGGAACGTCCCTGGCGGCGGCGCATCCCAGTATCCGGCTAGATATGTGCTCTTCACATCGTGGGGAAATCCTGAAATGTAGTCCCAGACCCATAGGCTCTCGCTGTCGCCCCTGCCCCCGGCTTCGCCGACCAAAAAAAAGGCCGCATCCCAGGCCTGTCGGGTGGCCCAGGTGGGGAGCTGCTCATAGGGCACGGTGCGAACGGCGAAATCCGGGAATGCGATCGTCTGGGTGATGGGTTTCAAGCCCGCCACGGAGAGCTCGTAATCCCACCGGCCGTTGTTGTCCTGGTCCCAGTTATACTCGACCTGCATCATATCCGGGGATTGGGGCCGACCGGGGATGGCATCCAGCCAGATAGGATGCATCACACGGATGAGCAGCTCGGGCCAATTGTCCTGGTCCTCGGCCATGTTGTAGTAGGCCAGCGGATTCTCCCAAAGCACATCATTGACCTGTCCCTTCTGCCAGGTCGGAGCGCTGCTCAGGATGTGATAGCCCTGCTCGGCCGGATATCCGCCGATGCCGGCACGCACAATCGATGCTGTCTCCCAGTTCATGGCGATCACCGGAGGACGGTCGAAGTAAAGCGCGGCATCATCCCCCTGCGTGCCAACCAGAAACGGCCAGAAGACCGCGGTCTCGTACGGCAGAGTCCGCCGTGGGTTCTTGTCCACGTACAGGCTGCAGCGAAAGGCGGAAAAGTAGTCGGGAATGTGCGTGAGCAGACGGGTGAGGACATAATCGGCCTGCCCATCCGCATCCTGGTCGCCTGACTCGATCTCCCAGTCCACCTTGCCATCGGTTTGGAGGTACTTTGGCGCCCATGACCACTTCGCCAGAGCGATATACCACTCGAGCAGCCGGGTGACCGCCCCATCCACGTACATCGTCAGATGCGGGTTTGGGCGACCGTCGGGCAGGAGCCAGTCGCCCCGGGCCACAACCTTCATTCGCCAATGCGGCCACTCAGTGATGGCGATCTGCTTGCCCACTAACTCGTACGCGACCCAGCCATCGCCGTTCTCGTCTACATAGAGATGCGCTGCCTGGTTGCCGTCCTCCTCCCCGAAAGTGATGATCAACTGGGCGCTGCCGTCGGCGCCCGCATCGTACACCCAGACGTCATCGGCAAAGTCCGTCGTCTCCTCCCAGCGGCTGCCGGCCTGCATGTTCCCGTGCCGGTCAAAGACCAGCACCTGATCCCTCTCGGTGGCGAAGGAGCAGTCTATGGCCGTGACGTCCGGTAGCCCATCGCCGTCCAGGTCCTGCTGGACAAGGCCGAAGACCTGGATGGCTGCTGCAGCTCGGCTGGCCGCTGCAGGGGAAGGGCGGAGCAGGAAAAGCGAGACCAGCAACGCCAGACTGAGCGCGAGCGACGCGCGCAGGGCGCGAGCTTGCATGGACGCCCGGTACTCCATCATCGGCTGGCACCCTCGGGCCGCACGATCTTGCGCTTGGCGGCAGCCAGCCACAAGAGCAGGAGGCGACGGTACTCGTCGAAGGCAAAGTAGCCCCAGAGCAGGCTGATAAAGAGCCCCAGCCAGCCGTCCTTGTAGCCCTTCTTGACAAGCAGTTGCTCGCCGAAGGTCAGGATCGGCGCGGCGATGAGGTGGTAGGTTGGCACGGTCCCTTTCTCGAAGTGAATCTCGGCCAGTAAGGCAGCGTATCGTGCCTTCGTCGCTCTCAGCTCGGCGAGGCTCTGGTAACACAGATGGATCAGAGGGTTCCGGAGGTAGCCGGCCTTTCCCTGCAGAGTCGGATGCTCGTGAACCCTCTGCAGCGCGTCGAAGCGCAGGCGGGCCTTTCTCGCCAGGCGCAGGTGATAATCGGGATAGAAGCCGCCATAGCTCAGCCACCGGCCGAAATAGTTGTTCTTCGTCGGCACCCACCACCCGTCGAACTCGGACAGCCGGATCACGGCCCTAACCTCTTCCGCCAGCTCGGTAGAGACGCGCTCATCCGCATCCACGAACAGGATCCACTCGCTGCTGACCAGCCCGATGGCCGCGTTCCGCTGATCGGCAAAGTTCTGAAATGGGCGCAGGACGACCTCCGCGCCCAGCTCGCGGGCGATCTCGACGGTGCGATCCGCGCTCAGCGAGTCGAGGACCAGCACCCGATCGCACCACTGTAGGCTCTTCAGGCAGTCGGCGATGTAGGCCTCTTCGTCCTTGGTCAGGACCACGGCGGTCAGGTCGGTCACCCGGCAGTCCCTCCCCTCGCCCGCCGCCTAGCCACAGAACTCCTGGAGCAACTCGGCCACCCTGCGGCCCGCGACGCCCCAGTTCAGCCTCTCGGAGTACTCCTGGAAAGCGGACAGGGCCAACCTCTCGTATTCCTGCCTCGACGACCAGAGCCGCTCGATGGTATCGCAGTACTGCTCGGGATCCGCGTCCGGCGGATAGGCAAACCCGTTCCTCCCATCCCGGATGATGGTAGGTATGCCGCCCACGTTGGTCGTCAGGATCGGCAGGCCGAAGGAGCAAGACTCTGGAAAGACCACCGGCGTGCAGTCCGCCCGCGTGGGCAGGATGAAGAAATGGGCCTGGGAGAAGACGTCGTCCAACAGCCGCTGGCCCTCCCCGGTGGCTTTGGAGACGAACCCATGTACTTTCACGAATTCGGGCAGTTCCCCCGGCGGGTGGCAACCGACGACGTGCAGTTCGGCCGGAAGCCCGCGTCGGTTGAGCAAGGTGACGACCTGCAGGGCAATATCCCCACCCTTTCTGTACCAGTCCACGCCGACGAAGAGCAACCGGCAGGTGTCATACCCTTTGTTGCCGAGATTGGCACGGATGTCCTGGACGGTGCGGCTGCAGTCTATGTTCGCGCCGAAGGGCACCACCTTCACCTTGGCCGGATCGGCGCCATAGTCCTCGATGGCGGATCGGGCGGCCCAGTCGGAGCTATAGATGGCGAGGTGACACTTGCCCAGGGCCAAGCGCTCGGCTCTGTGCCCGTCCCTGATGGTCTCGGCGCAGAGATTGCAGTGGTCCGGGTAGAGCCGCATCAGGCCGGCCAGCGTGCCATCCCCCCAAAAGACGATCGGCTTATAGGTTCGCGAGTACGCGATCGGGTTGGTCCAGATGCTAAAGACAACGTCCGCATCGCCGGAAGCGAGGGCGCGATCCACTTGGGCGGCAAAGCGCTTCAGAAGGAGCGAGTCCCAGAGCATTCGGTAGGTCTTGCGGAACACCCTGGGATAGAGAACCTCCTTGGCCTTGTAGACGAAATCGCACTGGTATCTGAGGTCGCCGATGGTCTCGGTCTGTAGGCCGGCGCTCCGCAAGGCGCCGAGGATGTAGACGCCGAGCCCCGACCAGGCGTGGATGTCGGAGGAGCCAAAGATGGTGACGTAGGCGGCTCTCAATTGGCCCCTCTACCGCTGGTGACTACCTCGCTTTGCGGATGCCTGCCAACTGCCGTGTTCACGAAACGCCATGTCAGCGTGAGAAGAACCAGCACCAGAGCATACGCCCTCAGAGGCCAGGCTACCAAGAATCGCCGACTCTTGAGCGAAAGCTGGCTCAACCTGTGCGCAATATCAAGGTTGATGTCTGTAACATCAGCGGCACGTAAGCAATGCTCTCTGCGGAACCTGCGGTGCAACCGTCGTAGTGTGGCTATCGCCGAGAACAGCTCGGCGGCCGATTTGGCCCCACGTAGACCTTTCAGAAGCATCATCGTATCCAGGGAGATATTCTCGCCCAGGTAGAGACTGGTGTACTTGCGGTTAGCTTCGCTTGGCACGAAGCTCTGCGGTGTCAGAGGCGCTCTCGATAAGCTAGATCCATGGATGCGATACCTGACCAGTACTTCCTGGATGTTGGAAAACTTGAAAGCCAGACTGGATCTAGCCCAGAGTTCATAGTCCTCCCCTGAGACAAGTGCCTCGTCGTATCCGCCGGCTGATCCGAAAAAGGTGCGCCGAGCCATCACCGCGGGGTTCGCGACGGGACAGTCAAAAAGGCCAAACCAGTGCAGTCCCATCACTGAACTCGGATATTTGCTGTACCTGCCTGTCGGCCTGCCATCCTGGTCTATATGCTCCATCCAGGCCCCGACCACATCTATGTCCGGGTTCCTATCCAGGAACTGCATTTGAGCCATTAGGCGGCCTGGCTTGCTGATATCATCAGAGTCCATTCGCGCGATGTACTCGCCCACTGCAAGAGATATGCCTCTGTTAGCCGAGTGACTGACTCCTCGATTCTGCGCGTTTCTGACCAGCCTAATCCGTTCGTCTCTGTATGTCGTCAGTATCTCCCCGGTTCGGTCCGTCGATCCGTCGTCGACAATGATAAACTCGAAATCGGCAAACGTCTGCGCCAGGATGCTGTCTACCGCCTCTTGCACATATTTCTCTCTGTTGTAGACGGCCATGACGACGCTTACTCTGGGAAGAGGTCTAGACATAGAACACAGCCTCACTGCAGTTCCTTCTAGCACATTGCCGAACAGGGAATGTACAGCTATCCACTGACGTTTCTGCGGTTCTGCTGGTCGTTGCTGCCCCGATAGTTGTGCGCAACCGCATGTCTCCTCAAGCCGGCCAAGAACTGACCTCCAAGGTTCTTGAGTGTTGCTGCAACATCCACCTTCAGCGAAGCATCAAGGCAGGTCAGAGCAGCTCGAAGCCGCCCTGCCAGAGCTTCCGTGCCAGCCCAGCGCACCAGAAAGCCCGTACAGAAGGCACGGCTTGCGACCTGCTCGGTCTGGGGCAGGAGATGCCAATATCGCTGGGCGACTTGCACCAGTTCTATGTCCATCTTCACCGGTTGAGAGGTCGTCTTGGATGCTGAGTGCAATCTGAATCGGGCCAGGGTGTCGCTAACGTACTCGACTGAGGTATACTGGAGAGCACGGCAAAGAAGGTCGTAGTCCATGGCGTAGTGCAGATGCTCGTCCAGCCCGCCCACGCTCTGCCATAGCAGGCGCGGGAAGAATATGCCAGGTTGGTGCCATACGGAGCGATCGCCTCCGAAGTGGATGAATGATTCGAAAGATATGTT
>JAAYZX010000103.1 GCA_012514635.1 Actinomycetota bacterium | reverse complement strand
GGGCTGGAAGGCACGGAGGGCGCGACAGGCTAAAGAACCTACCTAGAAGAACAATCGCTCAACCCAGAGGATCCGCATGGGGGTCCAGCGGTGTGGGTCTGGCGAATTACGCCGGGGCCTGTGGGGGCGTTGATTTCCCCCACAGGCCCCGCAACTCTCACTCTAGGGCCGGCCCGCCCGGGCTACGCCGGGATGATCTCGAAGGACAGCTGACCGTCGTCGTACGCCAGAGTGCGCACCGACACCGACATGCCGATCTTCAGCGCATCTACATCAACATCCGTTGCAAAGCGCGCAAACAGCTTGAGCCCTTCTTGGCCGAAGTCCACCAACCCCAGGGTATACGGCGTGTCGGCCTCAAAACCGAACGGCGCATACTGCAGGGTGGAGAAAGTCGTCAATGTGCCCTTGGTGGGCATGTCAAACCAATCCACGTTGGGCGAGAAGCAAGACACACAGTCTGCGCGCGGTGGGAACGACTTGGCCCCGCAATCCTTGCACACAGTCCCCTTGATTTTGCCTTCCGCCAAGAAATCAACAAAAGGAGCTACCTTGGTAGCGGCCATGAAGCTCTTACGACCGAAGCTCTCAAAACCCACGGTCTACCTCCCCAGGATCGTGACGTTGCTGTACAGGCCAACGCCACCCACGTTGTGGACGAGGCCAATTTCGGGATCCTTCACCTGCATGGGACCGGCTTCGCCGCGCAGCTGCAGGACAATGGTCCTGATCTGCGAGCCGCCGGTAGCGCCGACCGGGTGCCCCTTGGAGAGCAGGCCGCCGTCGACATTGACAGGTATACGGCCTTCTTTGTAGGTGGCCTTTTCCCGGATCAACTGCTTACCGTCCCCAATGGGAGCGAAACCCAAGCCCTCGTAGGCCATGATCTCGGCGATGGTGAAACAGTCGTGCACTTCAGCTACATCGATATCAGCGGCAGTAATACCGGCCATTTTATAGGCTTCGGCGGACGCGATATGCGGGCCCTGCATACCCTTGGCGAAGTCCGGGCGGCCCACCATGTTGACCGACGCCGACGCGGCACCGATACCCATGACCCACACCGGCTTATCGCACAGAGCCTTAGCACGATCGGCGCCGGCCAGAATGATACAGGAGCTACCATCGGCGTTGGCGCAGCAATCGCCCACGCGCAGCGGCGATGCCACGGGGCCCCACATACGGGCCTTCTCGTTGGCGGGATCAAAATCAGCCTCGGTGACACCCCTCTGGTACACAGCACGCTCGTTGATCTGCCCGTAGGTGCCCGACTTGATACGAACGTTCATAAGGTCGTCAAGTGTAAGACCATTGGCCGCCATGTAGGCCTGCGCGTACAGCGCGTAGTAGCCCGGCATCATAGTGCCGAATGGGGATTCCCACTGGATGTCGGCGCCGCGCCCCATGCGCTCCTGCGATTCAGCCGACGTGATCTCCGACATCTTCTGGAAACCGAGCACCACCACTAGATCGTGCAGGCCGGCTTTGATCATGCTGTAAGCGACCTTGACACCCATGCTGCTGGAGGAGCAGACCGACTCTAAGTAGAACGTGGGCTGAGGAATCAGACCCATGTACTCCGCCATGACGCCGGCGGGCGAGCGCTGCTTGTCATATTCGGGGGCGGAGCAGAAGATGCTGGCGTCTACGTCCTTCTGCGTAATCTTGGCATTTTGCATGGCTTCACGAAAAGCCTCAAAAGCCAACTCCTTGATGGAGCCTTCGTAGCCTCTTACGAAGTTACTCTGCCCCACTCCAATAATGGCGACATCTTTTGACGGCATAGAGTCTCCTCCTATGTGTGCAGCGTCCACCAGCACATTCCTGGCGATATGCGGATCGCATTGTATCAAGGGGTGATAAACAGAGCTACAGGCCTCGGCGGTTCGACCGCTACCGAACGACTACTTGCGCCCAGGATACTCGGCTCGTGATCAAGTATCGACCTCAGATTCCACACGGCTCCGGTACTCGCGCCACAGCGTCTCACGTTCATCCTTAGGAAGGGCATGTCCGCGTAGTCCGCGAATGGCGCCCTCCAGACCTGCCAACATCATACGACAAGGCGGGTCGCTCGGTCGAAAGGACGCAATCCGTGCGGCCGCCCCCACCGAACCAATTTCGAACAACTGATCCACGGTCTCTATTCCTACCGCGCCCAGGAGTCTGGCCGTCTCTTTGCCGATGTTTGGCAGATCCGTCAATTGCGGCTCCTTTCCCAAACTACTGATCGGTGTGTTCGCGGCCCCAACACTCTTCTCACCGGAAATCATAAGTCGTCTTTCACCCCCCCACGTTATCTCAACAAATCATTACACAGAGTACCCTCGTCTATACTAGAATATCTGTATGTTCATGCAAATGAAAATCACATCTAGATGCTATGACGAAGATTCAATCTATTGGTCGACGTTGAGAGTCTTTAGACCAATTGTCAACAACAGAGAGTATCTAAAGCAAGGAGTGGATCGATGGAACCAACCGACGTCCTCGTGATTGGGGGAAGTGCGGCCGGTGTAGTCGCGGCCACTACCGCCAAAGCCACCTACCCGGACAAGCGTGTCGTCCTGGCCCGGAGAGATGAACTGTCACTTGTGCCGTGCGGGATTCCTTACGTGTTTGGATCCCTTGGGTCAACGGCGAAGAATCTCATGCCCAACGACAGCCTGGCCAAAGCCGGCGTTGAGTTGCGAACTACCGAGATCGCATCCATAGACCAGGAGACTAAGAAGTGTCGCACGGCCGATGGAGAGGAGTTGGAATTTGACAAGCTCGTAATCGCCACCGGTTCCGAGCCACTGGTCCCCTCCTGGCTGCCCGGTGCCGACCTGAACGGCGTTTTCACGATCCCCAAGAACAAACTGTACATAGATTACGTACTAGAATCGCTTGACCGGTGCCGGAAGCTCATCACCATTGGGGGCGGGTTCATTGGAGTTGAGATGTCGGACGAACTCACCAAGAGAGGCATGAATGTCACCTTGGTGGAGATTCTGCCGCACATCTTGGGACTGGCCTTCGACGAGGAGATTGCAGTACGTGCGCAAGACCTGCTGCAATCGCGTGGGGTGACGGTCAGAACTGGTGTTGGCGTCAAAGCCATCTTGGGAGAGGATCAAGTCAGAGGCGTTTCGCTCGACAATGGCGACGAGTTGGCAACCGACGCCGTGATCCTCTCCATAGGCTACAAACCGGCCACTAACTTGGCCGCAGATGCAGGAATCGAACTGAACGAGCGCGGTTCCATCAAGGTGGACGAATATATGCGCACCCGCAATCCCGACATTTTCGCAGTTGGCGACTGTGCTGAGAAGAGAGACTTCACCACCCGCAAGATTAGTGGGGTTATGCTTGCATCCACTGCTACCTCGGAAGCTCGAGTGGCAGGAATGAATCTGTACAAACTCTCCGCCGTCAAGACCTTCAGCGGCACCATCGCCATATGGTCTACCGGACTGGGAGAGGACGGTTTCGGCTGCGCAGGCCTAACGGAACGCGCCGCCCGAACCGAGGGCTTTGACGTAATCACAGGCGTGTTCGAGGGCATAGACAAGCACCCCGGTGCACTTCCCGGTGCCCATAAACAACTGGTTAAGCTTGTAGCGGCAAGAGATTCAGGAGTGATACTGGGAGGCCAGGTGGCCGGCGGACCCAGCGCCGGCGAACTGACAAACCTCATTGGTTTGGCGATACAGAATCGGATGGTTGCCAACTCTCTGGTAACGGCACAGATCGGAACACATCCCCTTCTGACGGCGGCGCCGACCGCCTACCCCGTGATCAAAGCCGCCGAGCAGGTGCTTTGGAAGATGAGCGCATAGCGCGAGACAAGTGCTGCCTCGGCGGCGCCGGGGCTTTCAAGCCCCGGCGCCGCCACCGGCGTACCAACCCGATCTAGAAGCTCACTCCATATCGTGCCGCAGCAGCACGGAACGACTTCTCCAGCGACCGGAGTCGGCTCACATAGCCATCAAACCCGGGCACGTTCGCCCCGTAGTACACGGTGGCGAACCTATGCCAGTCCGGCTCTGGGGAGATCAGAATAGGGAAGTAGTATCCACCGGCACCAACCTTCAGGTATCTGCCGAACGCAGCCATCCCCGTATCGGGCGTGGGGAAAGAGTACCAATCCAAGCCTGCTACCCAGATTTTTTCATCCGCCAGCAGTCCCCACGGCGTATCAACACCATGGTAACGCAGGCAGCCGAAGTTATTTCGCCTAGCCAGGGTACCGCCTAATTGCGGGTCTCCCAACGATGTCTCAGCGGCCATGATCACCAACTGCGAGAGGGGCGGAATCCCGTACCACTCATAGTTGTGAAGCACCATCTCACCTGTCACGGCACTGCGGTGCGGCCGGAAGAGACACTCATCCATAAAGGCGGCCAGCGCGGGCTGTTCCCAGCTATGGTCAACGACACTGTCGGCTACATCCTTCTTGTCCCCGAGGATCTCTCCTCCTCCATGGGCGTCTACCAAGGCGCCCGCAGTCGCATCGTCCATCAATACCATGGCCGGATCACCCGTGCTCAGACGTGCGGCCAAATCATCCGCGCGGCTGAGCACCATCGCAAATTGAGCACGCGTCATCATGCTCCAGGGGTTCAGATAACCGTCGCCGCCTTGGAAAAGACCGCATCCCACCGCGAGCGCCATATACGGCCGCACCTCCAGCGAGACTGCATCCTCGTCCACAAAACGGCCTAGAATCAGGGCAATCTGTCTCTCGCTCAGGCCCTCCGCCTGCTCCTCCAGTCCGCTCGCACGGACAATCACCACCGCCATTTGTCCCCTGGTGAGCAGATCGTGGGGACGGAAAGTGCCGTCCGGGTATCCCCGCACCCATCCAGCAACCGCCGCCGTCGATACATACGAAGCAAAAGTGGTATCGACATCGGGGAACTCGGTCACCACCTCTTTAAACGTCTCCTCGCGCACCGGTGTCCGGCCGCTCCAACAAACCAGAATCTTTGAGGCCTGACCCCGAGTTAACGGGCTCTCAGGGAAGAACATTCCCTCTCCGGTTCCCGACACGATCCCGCGGATTGCGAGCGACTCAATAGCATCATGCGCCGGATGTGTTTCTGCCACGTCGGAAAACGTGACGGTTTGAGCGTAAGCGGTTCGTGCGGTAGCGCCCGCACACACCAGGACAGCCAGAAACAGCGTCGTAGGGATGAGCAAACGTATCGATCTCTTCATTCCTATACCTTTGTTTGTTTATAGATGCACGAGGGCGGCGCAGAAGCAGAACAGAGCCGCAGGGCGTCAGCCGAGAACGCGCATGCACAGCGGAGTACACACGCGATATCAGATGGAGAAGGGGGAGTTGCTAAGAGAAGAAAGTCTCGCGACGCGCTTTGGGCCTGGTCAATGTTCCAGCTCGCCCTCTGCCCAAGTCTAAGACTGTATAAGACCAAGGCGGTTGTTTGCACTACGGCGCGACATACTAGCAGAGCATGTGGCCATTCGTAAACCGGGGCCCCACGTGACCCTATATCAACAATCGTTGATAAATGGTATGATGCATTGGTATGAAAGTGGCAGATCGTCCGCACTCCAGCGTACCAGCACATTCACCCGCCAAACGCGGAAGGCGCCAAGGGCCTACGCGCACACGTGAGGCGGTATTAGATGCAGCCCGTAGGTGTTTCGGGAAGCTGGGTTACGAGAAAGCCACCCTGCGGCGCATCGCAGCCGCGGCGGGAGTGGATCCGGCCTTGGTTCTGCAGTTCTTCACAAGCAAAGAGCAGCTTTTCCGTACTGCAGTCAGACTACCTCAGGCTCCCTCCACGCTCCAGGTAGCCGGACTGACGGACACCAGCCGCGACCTAGGCTCTAGGGTGTTGCATGCATATCTCCATCTATGGGAATCCCCTGATGCCGGAGACACCTTAACGGCCCTACTGGTCAGCGCCGGTACTCGTCCTGACGCACTTCAGGCCATCCGGCACCATCTACGGGATTACACTATCCAACCTGTCGCCGCGGAGATAGGCCTCGATGCCCAGCAAACGCGGATAGCCCTGACCACCAGCCAGCTGGTGGGCATCGCCTATGTACGCTATGTCATGAGGACGGGACCGTTGGCAGAGGCCTCCGTCGATCATCTGGTGGAACTCATCGCCCCCATTATCAACCATTACTTAACAGGAGATATGAGCGGACAAGATGTACCGGCAATGAACCCGGCATACAACGAGAAATCGGTCGGCTCTTAATATGAATAGGGGTCTCCTTATAGGTCTCGACGTTGGGTCTACAACCGTCAAAATGGTAGTCCTCAACGAGAAGCTTAGCGCCATCCACCGCTCCTACCGTCGCCACCATTCCGACACACGCTCCGCCGTGGAAGATCTTCTAAGCGAAGCTGTCGCCATCGTGGGGAAGCGGCAGGTCCGTTTGCGGATAACCGGGTCCGGTGGACTCGGCCTGGCCAAATGGTTGGACGTTGAGTTCGTACAAGAAGTGGTGGCAGTACGAACTGCCATCCGCGCTCTCGTTCCTGACGCCGACGTCATTATCGAACTGGGTGGCGAAGACGCCAAAATCGTCTATCTCTCCGGCAGCGTGGAGGAGCGGATGAACGGCAGTTGCGCCGGCGGAACCGGCGCGTTCCTGGATCAGATGGCCTCTCTCCTGCAGACCGATGCCGCCGGACTAGATGCGCTGGCAGCCGATGCCACCACCATCTATCCCATCGCCGCCCGGTGTGGCGTCTTCGCCAAGACCGACGTGCAGCCGCTCCTCAACCAGGGCGCGCGTCGCGAGGACATCGCGGCCTCCATCCTGCAGTCTGTGGTAACGCAGACCATAAGTGGACTTGCCTGCGGTCGCCCCATCCGTGGCACCGTGGTATTCCTGGGCGGACCTCTCAATTATCTACCACAGCTGCGAAAGCGCTTTGCAGAGACGCTGGGACTCGATGCCAACACCGCCGTGTGTCCGGACAACGCCCACCTGGTGGTGGCCACCGGGGCGGCGTTGTGCGCTCGCGAGGGCGCGCGGGAATCGCTAGGCCGCGTTCTGCAGGATCTCAACAAGTTGGACGCCGGTGTCGGCACGGAGGGCACCCTTCAGCCCCTCTTCACCTCGGCGGAGGAGTTCGCCCGCTTCTCCGAACGGCACGGGCAGACCGTCGCGCCCCGAGGTGACCTGGATACGTACAGCGGTCCCACCTATCTGGGGATCGATGCCGGATCCACCACATTCAAAGTGGCCCTGGTTGGCTCGCAGGGCGAGTTGCTCTACACAAGCTATGGGGCCAATCGCGGGGATACCATCGCGGCGGCTACCCGCTCCTTGCGCGCGCTGTACGAGTGTCTGCCTCCCACCGCCACCATCGCCTCGTCGACGGTCACCGGCTACGGCGAGGGGCTGCTCCACACCGCCTTGCGCGTGGACCGCGGCGAGATCGAGACCATTGCCCATGCCCGCGCGGCACGCGAACTGGCCCCCGACGTGGACTTCATCCTCGATATCGGCGGCCAAGACATGAAGTGTCTGCACATCTCCGACGGCGTCATCGACCGCATCATGCTGAATGAGGCCTGCTCCTCGGGCTGTGGATCCTTCTTGGAGACTTTTGCCGACTCTTTAGGGCTTTCGCTTAGCCAGTTCGTTTTCCAGGCCTTGTTCGCAGAAAACCCTGTGGATCTGGGTTCGCGCTGCACCGTCTTCATGAACTCGCGCGTGCGACAAGCGCAGAAGGAAGGCGCATCTGTGGCCGACATCGCAGCCGGGCTGTGCTACTCGGTGGTGAAGAACGCCCTATATAAGGTCATCCGCATCCGCGATCTATCGGACCTAGGAAGACGAGTTGTGGTGCAGGGGGGAACTTTTGCCAACAACGCCGTCCTGCGCGCTTTTGAGCATCTGACCGGACAGCAGGTCCTGCGCCCCGACATTGCCGGCCTGATGGGAGCATGGGGCGCCGCCCTCCTGGCCCGTGACCACGCCGCCCCTACCGCCGCCTCCTCCCTGCTCACAGCCGACGAACTCGGCGACCTCAAAGTGGAGCAACGCACCACTCGCTGCCGCGGATGCTCCAACAGCTGCCTGCTTACCACCAGCCGCTTCGACGGCCGCCGCTCATACACGTCGGGGAACCGTTGCGAGAGGGGCGGCGCCGGCGGCGTGCGCACAAAGACCGCGCCGCCGGCGCCGCCTGTTGCGCTCGTCCAGTTAGCTAAGACCACTCCGTCGCCACCCAACCTCTTCCGCTACAAATACCAGCGCCTCTTCAACTACACGCCACTGGCTCCGGAAGAAGCGCCACGCGGCACCGTTGGCATCCCCCGAGCGCTCAACATGTACGAGAACTACCCCTTCTGGTTCACGTTATTCTCGTCCTTGGGCTTCCGCGTCATCCTCTCGGCGCGCACGACAGGCCGCACCTACCAGGCAGGCATAGACTCCATTCCCTCGGAGTCCGTCTGCTACCCGGCCAAACTCACCCACGGCCACGTGGAGGATCTCATCGCGCGCGGGGTGAAGCGCATATTCATGCCCTGCATACGTTGGGAGAGGAGCGAAGACTCCGTCGCATCCAACCACTTCAACTGTCCCATCGTCATGAGCTACTCCGAGGTACTCAAGCTCAATCTGGAGCGTCTGGCGGACGAGGGAATCGATTTCCGCAACCCCTTTCTCCCCTACCACGACAAACGAGCGCTCGCGCGTCGGCTGCACGAAATGCTGGCGGATTGGGGGCCTACGCGGGCGGAGATAAACAAGGCCGTGCATGCGGCCTGGGCGGAGGATGAGGCGTTCAAGCAGGACATCCGCCGCCAGGGGAGGGCGGCGCTGGAGTGGATGGAGCGCACAGGCGGCCGTGGCATCGTGTTGGCCGGACGTCCCTATCATCTGGATCCGGAGATCAACCACGGCATCCCTCAGATGATCGAGCGACTGGGCCTGGCCGTGCTCACCGAGGACGGCGTGGCCTGGATGGCCCCGCCCAAGCGGCCGCTCCGTGTCCACGACCAATGGATGTACCACACGCGGCTGTATGCGGCGGCAACCGCGGTTACCCGCCGCGAAAACCTGGAGTTGGTGCAACTCAACTCCTTCGGGTGTGGTCTTGACGCCATAACCGTGGATCAGGTGGGAGAGATACTGGCCGCGGCCGGCCGTATCCACACCGTCCTCAAGATCGATGAAATAAGCAACATGGGTGCGGCCCGCATCCGCATCCGCTCCTTGCTGGCCGCGGTGGAGGAACGGGCCGCCCGGAAGCGGCAGGGGACAACCACCCGACACGGGGCATCGCGTGGTATCGGCCGCCGCAAACCCACGTCTTCGACCGCGCTTATCCCTCGCTTCACCAAGCGCATGAAGCAGCAGGGCTGGACCATCCTCTCTCCGCAGCTGGCTCCGCTCCATCTCGATCTTCTGAGCGAAGTCTTCCGCCACAGTGGCTACAACCTGGAACTTCTGCCTGTGGCAGGTCTAGAAGCAGTGGAGGAAGGCCTGCGCCACGTCAACAACGATGCCTGCTATCCGGCCATCCTCACTATTGGGCAGATCATGGAGGCGCTGGCCTCCGGCAGGCATGACACCGACCGCACGGCCGTTATTCTGACTCAGACGGGGGGAGTGTGCCGGGCCACCAACTACATAGCCCTGCTGCGCAAAGCGCTGTCAGATGCAGGTTTGGGCCACGTGCCCGTGGTATCGCTCAGCGCCATGGACACGGGTGAGAAGTCCCCGGGCTTTTCCGTCACCGTGCCCATGTTGCTCCGGGGACTCGCCGCCGTGGTGTACGCGGACACGCTCTCTCGTTGTCTCTACCGCATTCGACCATACGAGACCACCCCCGGCTCTGCAGAAACCTTATTGGCCGAATGGAGCGGACGCGCCAAACGCACATTACGCAGTCGCATAAGTGTGGGGCACTACACGCAGGAACTGCACGACATCGTTTCGGACTTCGACAGACTACCCTTGACCGGCGAGCGCCGTCCCAGAGTGGGAATCGTAGGGGAGATTTTGGTGAAGTACCATCCCGATGCCAACAATCATCTGGTGGATCTTCTAGAGTCCGAAGGCTGCGAGGCCGCGGTGGGCGATCTCATGAGTTTCCTGCTCTACGCCGCCATCGGCGCGGCGGTGCGTCGGCACGAGCTGCGCACTCCCTATCGCCATGCACTGCTGGCCCGGGCCGCGGTCGGAGGGCTCAATCTCCTGCGCCGGGCAGCCGTCACCGCCTTTGCCGCCAGTCGGCGCTTCAACCCACCCGGCGATATTTCAGAGATCCGGGCGTTGGCCGGTGAAGTGCTGTCTGCCTGCAACGCTATGGGCGAAGGATGGCTCCTCACAGGTGAGATCCGCGAATTCATCAACCGCGGCATAGCCAACGTGGTGTGTGCACAGCCTTTCGGCTGTTTACCCAACCATGTGGTGGCAAAGGGGACACTCAAAGAGATCCGACGCCTTCATCCGGAAGCAAACATCGTTGCCGTCGACTATGATGCCGGTGCCTCGGAGACCAACCAACTGAACCGCCTGAAGCTGATGATTGCCACAGCAAAGGAGCGCCACGCGGCTCAACCTGGAGTACCCACACCCTCTCGCCTCCTGCCGATCGCTCTCGGCGCGCCTGGTGGCCTCCATGCCACCCGCCCGGATCAGGATTCTGCAGAAGGATCTCGGACCGGGACCCAGGACAGGCGCGTAGCGGATTTCGTGGTGCAAAGAGACTGAATGGTATTGCTCTCCGAAACATACATGTAGGGTCACCGTTCGGCCCGCCGAACGGTGACCCTTGTCTACCTACAGTACCTACCTACCCAGCCAACCGTCGACCAGGGCTTGGTTGTCGGGCTCCGCGAGCCAGGCCTCGATGGCCTCAGTTTCCCGGCCTTCACCAAATTCATCTATCACGGCTCGGGACAGAGTGGCCAGAGAATCGTCGTCCATCTTGAAATTGGACAACCAACCGGCCACCGCCGGGTTGTCGTCAGAGAAGCCTTGGCGCGCTATTATGTGTATTTTGTCGCCTTCCCCGAAGAGTCCTTCGGGATCATCCAAATCCTTCAGGTCGTGGGCGGCGTAGACCCAATGCGGTCTCCACAGAGTCACCACGATAGGCTGCTCCCGCTCTATGGCCCGCTTCAGCTCGGCGAGCATGGCAGGAGTGCTCCCCTCCAACAGCTCGTAGTCATCGAGCCCGTATCCCGGCATAACGGCCTCAAGCGTAAGCCGTGTGAGACCGGCACCCGGCTCGATGCCGACAATCCTACCGTCGAACAGGTCCGCTTTGCCTTCAAGGTCCGCGATGCTGTTGATGTCCGTCATGTATGACGGCACAGTGAGTTCCAACGTGCCCTTGTCATACCAAGTGCCCAGATCCTCGAGACTGTCGCTATGCTTATCCCAGTAATCCTCATGGGTCGTGGGGAGCCAGCCGTCCGTGAAGAAGTCGAGGTCTCCCGCCGCCAATCCTGCGTATACGGGCGCGGCATCAAGCTGAATCATCTCAACGCGATATCCTTCTTCCTCAAGGATATGCTTCCACAGATGAGAGGTGGCAATACACTCGTCCCAGGCGATCCAACCGATGGTTATCGTGCCCCCGTCTTCAGATTCGGGAGACGTCGTCTCAGCCTCGGAGGCAGGGAGTGTAGTCTCAGGGACAGACCCATCGTCTCCCATATCGCCTTCGTTATCTCCGCATGCCACCAGCGCCAAGGACATGGCCGCCAGCAGCACCACAGCGAGCAGCCCGTGGATGATCTGTTTAGAGACAACCGACTTCTTCTCTTTTAACAAACTCATAAACACTCCTAAACCATTCTGATGTACCTAGCTCTCGTTACCGGCGATCAACCATCCCCTTCCCTCAAGTTGCTGTGCTCTTTTGTCCATCCTTCCTACCGCTCAAGGCGCCCGTCAACCGGTCGAGGAAGATGGCCAGAATCACTACCGCCAGACCGCCTTCGAAACCCAGACCGACATCGAGCCTGGTAACGCCGCGGTAGACGACGGCCCCAAGACCTCCCGCCCCCACGATGCCGGCCGTGACCACCATCGACAAGGCGAGCATGATCACCTGGTTGACGCCGGCCATGAGCGTCGGCATGGCAAGAGGCAACTGCACCTTCCGAAGGATCTTAAACTTGGGAGCGCCAAAGGCCTCCGCCGCCTCCACCACTTCTTGGTCCACCTGCCGCAGACCGAGCTCCGTAAGTCTGACGGCCGGCGGCATGGCGAAGATCACCGTGGCAAACACGCCGGGCACCTTGCCGATACCGAAGAAGATGATGGCCGGTATCAGGTACACGAAGACGGGCAGAGTCTGCATGAAATCCAAGACGGGCCTAAAGATACGACTGGTGATCTCACTGTTGGCCGCGAGAATGCCCAAGGGCACCCCAACAATCACTGCGACGAATGCAGCCACCACCACCAAGGACAACGTCGACATGGCGTCGTTCCATAGACGCATGCTCTGGATCAATACAAATCCCACGAAGGAGAGGGCTCCAAAACCGAGACCTCTGGCTCTCCAGCCTACGATACCGAACACACCGGCCATCACATAAGACGGCGGCCAGATCAGAACACGTTCTAAGCTGCCGGTCATCCAGTTCACTATGACCCGGATGAAGTCGAACAACCAACCGGCCGAAGCCGTCAACCAGTTGACGATGGATTCCACCCAGTCGCCCACCGGCACGCGGAAGACAACCAGAAGCCAGGTCACGATCCCGGTCACGACGGCCACCAATACCATGTGCCCGGCGAGTTTCAGACGCCTGTAGAGCTCTCGTCTGAGTTCGTAGCCACCTGCCTGAATCTGTCCAGTGCCTCTATTAACGATTTTTCCTCCCTACTTTGCAGACGAGGCGCTCGAAACCCCTACCGTCTGCAGTTCTCTTTCGCGAGCCGGATTCGAGACTCCGGCCGATACATCGCCATCACCGTTGCCGTTCGAAGCGTTGACCCTCTCGCCGAGGGCCATGAGTAGAGCCACCCGTGGGACCACGCCCACCAGCTTCCCTTCTTCTACAACGGGCAACGGCAACATATACTCGGCCGATGAGACGAGCAGATCGGCAATAGGAGTACTCTGACCCACCGCAGGCACCTCTGGGTGCACGAGGGGTTCCAACTCGGACTCCCCTGTCCTCACGGCCGATATCACCTCGTCGGCATAGACCACGCCCAAGAGATACTGCTTTGGACCAACCAGATGAAGAGCCGACACCTGCCTCTCCCGCATGGTCCGTAACGCCGCCGAGGGACCTTCCCAAATCGGGAGGACGGCCACAGGCTCACTCATTATCGAACCGGCCGTGAGCACTCGCGAACGATCCACCTGCTCGATAAATGCCGCTACATACTCAGTGGCCGGATTTCTGAGGATATCCTCCGCAGTCCCTATTTGCTCTATGTGGCCATCCTTCATGATGGCGATGCGGTCGCCCAGATACATAGCCTCGTTGAGGTCGTGAGTAATGAAGACCACCGTCTTCTGGAGATCGCCCTGCAGCATCACGAGTTGCTGCTGCATCTCGTTGCGGATGAGAGGGTCAAGCGCACTGAAGGCTTCGTCCATGAGCAGAATGTTCGTATCGGTGGCGAGGGCTCTGGCCAGACCAACCCGCTGCTGCATACCTCCCGAGAGCTGATGAGGATACTTGTCCTCCCATCCAGACAATCCCACCATCTCTAGTGCTTCGAGAGCCTTGGTTTTGATGGCGGCCTTATCAACTCCCTTGACCTCCAGGCCCCAGCCCGTGTTTTCGAGCACACTGTAATGTGGGAAGAGTGCGAAGTGCTGGAACACCATGCTGATCTTCTCCAGCCTTAGCCGTCTCAATTCCTTCTGGCTAAGCCTGGTCAGATCGACGCCGTCTATAGATATAGAGCCTGCGGTAGGTTCGTAGAGACGATTCATGCAGCGAACCAGGCTGGATTTACCCGATCCCGAGAGGCCCATCACCACGAAGATCTCGCCTTCTTTCACATCAAAAGAGGCGTCGACTACTGCCGGGAATGCGTCTAAGCACCCCCGTACTTCGTCAAGAGACACACCGTTGCGGATTAACTCGTAAGCTCTGAGACCATCCTTGCCAAATATCTTGTACAGATTCTTGATCTCTAGTTTATTCATAAGATTGTGCATCACCCCGTAACCCGGCACGGAATCAACAGTAGGGGAAATGACTGCCGTGAAGACAACTCTTCCCGAATAACGGGCACAAAGAGATGCGCTCGAAATGAATGCCCGTGATAACGGGATCAGATACTAAGTTTTTGAGAGTGGCCCCTCAGGGCCCGGAAGAGGGCCATACGCTACGGAGCGTAGGCTTACTGACAAGTTGAGAAGTTGCCCTATCCCGTCGCTCTTTCCCTTGATGGTTCAGATTAACCGGGTATTTGGATTATCTCTCCTTATTTGATGAAGGCGATTCTATCCCATCGACTCGGACATTTCCACTAAATTTCGTTCGGCTAAAGATCGCCTGCATACAGACAGGGCCATGGGCGCCTCTATCACATGATGATCTTGTTGAGGGGACCCTCGACAATGTCCTGAGCTCCAGCTTCTTTCAATCGAGGGATGAGAATCCGGACGGCAGATTCATCGATGATGGTGTTTACCGCCACCCAATCTTCGTCGGCGAGCGGGGATACCGTAGGTTCGAGTAGGGCGGGCAACAGGCCCATTACGGCCGGTAGCTGGGCGCAGCGCACATTCATCATGAGGTTCACCTTACCCATAGCGCTCAGCACCCCCTCCAGCAGCAAGGCAAGATCGGCGATCTTCCGATGCTTCTCTGGATCCTGCCACGAGATCGTATTGGCGATAAGCTGCATGGTCGACTCCATGACGGTATCGATGACACGGAGCTTATCTGCTTGGAGGGCGCTTTCGGTCTCGGTGGCTTCAACGATAGCATCCGCCAGTTCGGGCAACTTGGCTTTGGTTGCTCCCCAGCTGAACTCCACTTTAGCCTGGACCCCGTTCTCCGCTAGATAGCGCTTTGTGATAGCCACCAGTTCGGTTGCGACGAGCTTTCCCTCCAAGTCGTAGACACTTCGTACGGGAGAAGACTCCGATACCGCCAGCACCCAGCGTATCCTGCCCATATCCCGCTTAGGACTCACCACGTCTAAGACAGACTGCACTGAGGCTTCGCTCTCCTCTACCGAGTCGTAGCCGGTGAAGCCCGCGTCCAATATCCCCTTCTCCACGTAACGCGCCATCTCTTGAGCCCGTACCAGCCGGCATTCGATCTCCGAATCATCGACGATAGGTGAGTACGAGCGCCCACTTGTGGTCACGTTGAAACCGGCTCTGCGGAGCAGCTCAATGGTGCTCCTTTCCAAGGAGCCCTTAGGTATTCCAAGTTTCAGGATCATGCAACTGCTCTCCCTCAAGGACGCTCTATCCATTGCTGCCCGGGGACATCCGGACGACGGCCCAGTGTCCCATGTCTAAGCAAGAAAGGATATCACCGCCCAAACGTGGGAGACCCTTCCGGTATAGTTTGTCCGCAGTCGCCCGGTATGCTCCAGACCCGAATAGTGAGAGCCACAAACACGGTTCACGCACTTGCGGCAAAGGACCAGAGACCGAATAAGACGGCAAAAAGGACTGACATGTGAGCCCGTCTCCCGATCAACTCCAAGACGACCGACGAGTCCAGCGCGTCGCGCTCTATGCGCTGCTGGTGAACCTGGTATTGGCCGTGATACGCGGTTGGCTTGCATTCCTGTCGGGTAGTCTCGCGGTGGTCGCGGTCACCATCGATGCTGCCATCGACGTCGCCGCGGCTCTTCTGCTCTGGGGCGGACTCAAGATCTCCATGCGCAAAACCAAGACCTTCCCCTACGGCCTATACAAGTTGGAGAACGTCATCCAGGTCATAGTGGCCATTCTTATCTTTGTGGCCGGCGCGGAAATTCTGCGTGAAGCCGTCCTGGGAGGACACTCCGAAGTCGAGGCTTCTGCCTTGGTGATCTGGGGCATGGCTCTGAGCACCGTGCCCATCCTCGCCCTCGGCCTGTATATGGCCCGAGAGGGCAGGCGCTCGGCATCTCCCGGTCTTCTGGCCGAGGCCCGCCACCGTTGGGTCGATCTGGTGGTCTCGGTTGTCGCCCTACTTGCTCTTCTTTCCGCCCGTCTTGGGGTACCTTTAGACCGCCCGGCCGCCGGAGTGGTGGCGGCTTTCATCATATACTCTGGTTGGGGCCTGCTCTGGGACGGAATGAAAGTGCTGCTCGATGCCTCACTAGACCAGCCAACCTTGGCCCAGGTCAGGAAAATCGCCCAGTCAGATCCATCCGTTGTTAAGGTTCGCGAACTCGAGGGACGCAGCTCGGGCCGCTACCGTTTCCTAGAATTGGTTTTGGTGGTCGCAGCATCCAACTTGGAGAAGGCCCACGCCATAAGCACTCGGGTGGAGGACCGCATTCGCAAAGAAGTGCCGCGAATCGACCGGGTCATCATCCACTGCGAACCGCAGGATCACACCGATACCAAACTACGGGTAGCTGTTCCGCTCACAGACTCGGCGGGCACGCTGAGTTCTCACTTTGGAGAAGCGCCCTACTTCGCCTGGCTTGTGTTGGCCACCAAAACCGGCGAACTCCTAAAACAGGAGACCCGGACGAATCCCATCGACCAAGCGGAGAAGGCCAAAGGCATCTTAGTGGCGGAGTGGTTGATCGGGGAGAAGGCAGACTTGGTTGTCCAGAATGAACCACTCGGCAAAGGCCCCGATTATGTCTTCAGAGGCGCGGGTGTACGTGTGGAGGTATGGGATGTGGCCACGCTGGACGAAGTAGTCCCCAGGCTCCGAACAGAGATCGCCCGCCTTAACCTTTAGCAGCAATCCTTAATCGTGGTCGTTTGTCGGTGCCGGTGCGAAACTGACCCACTAGTGCCGATTTGAAACTGACCCACCCCTGATGACGTAGGCTTCTCGACGGACCTAGCAATCTGTCGAGGAGGGGTCAGTTGATCAGACTGGAGGAGTG
>JAAYZX010000102.1 GCA_012514635.1 Actinomycetota bacterium | reverse complement strand
CCTGGCCACCACGGATGTGGGCAGGTTTCTCGTCAGTCTCGGGCATCCGCCGATCACGATCTTGTCGGGAGGATCTCCCGCAGAGAGCAGCTTAGCTTTGTCGAGCTCTCCCCAGCATATGACCAGATCCGCCAGGGTTGGCGCGAAGCCCACTCCCGTCGGTGGAATGACCCCGTGCACTAAAGTGGCCGTAGGTATCTTCAAGTGACGGGCGGCGAGAATCAGGCAAGACCAAAGGTGGTTACGGTCATACTCGGTCAATACGGCTGAGGGTCTGTGCTCTCGCAGGAACTGTAAGTAGCGTTCGATCCTTTGGCTTGCACCCAACAGCCCCAGCATAAGGACTTCGAATGCACCCGACGGCAGATTGTACCGAAGACAAAGATCCTTCACATGTCGGGCCCACACCGGACGATCCGCAGCATACCGGCTTCGCCAATCGGTGACACGATATGAGGGCCCGCGCCCTCCATCGATCACCGGCACACTCGAGGGTAATCCCGGAACTGCAGTCTTGCGCCCCATGATGACCCCACAGCGGGTGCCGCCGAGTTCCTGAATTATGGGGAGCAGCATGTCGTTGATCCGTGGAGTCGAGAGTTGCCAGGTGATAAGTACTCGATCTCGGAACTCAGAGGCGACGGCTTCTGCAGCGGTTCGCCGTGGAAACAGACGATGACGTACCCGCCTTGCTTGATTCAGCCACTTGGTCCGTTTTCGCCAGTCACCGTGCCCCCAAAAGAAGTCGATAACTAGTTGGTCGCTCAATGTTCGGCCAATGGGTATGTCTCCATAGTGCAGTTGGGCAAGCTCGGCTTCGAGTTCACGGAATTCTGAGACTGTCAGCGGGAGTGGCATTTGTCAGTTCAGCGGTAATTCGTAGCGCTCGTACGCAACCCCGCCCGCCCCGAAGTCCGACTTGAACTTGTGTAGGCTTTCGTTCAGCACCATGCCCTCACATTCATTACTCGTGCCCAAATCAAAATAGCGGACACCTGCGTTCTCCGCTTCCGCGATGCAGCGGTCAATCAGGAGGGGGGCGGCACGCAGGGCCAGTCCTTCGGGACTACACGCCGAGTACTGTCCGTGGTCAACTCGATCAGAACGAAATATCACGATGCCGCCGACTACCTCTCCAGAATACTTCGCCACTACGCATCTGATGTTTGTCGGGAAGGCCGACTGGAGCCACTGAATCTCGGATAGAGAGTGTACTGGGGTCGCTTGATGGCGTCGAGCCAGACATTCAGCCACCACCATCCAGAGTGGGCGAGTAAATGGGGTCCTTCTTCAACAGAGAGGTCGTTGCGTTCTGCTTGTCTTATGCTTTGTCGCTTCTCGCGCGCAAACGGCAGCCGATTCTCAAGATCCAGAGTGGATGATAACTCGCAGCGGCAGCGATGTGCTCCGAGGCGAAATAGCGCGTACAGCTCATCCTCGGAGGGAAATCGATGGTAGATGTAGGGAACTACTTTGTATTGGAGCGTCCGCATACCGGCGTTACGATACGCAGCGCATATGGCAGCGAGGGCCTCCACCATTCGTTCGCCCCGCAAAGATCCATTGTGCACGATGCCTCCGTAGGTTATCCCCGGGTGACTAACTATCCGGTCTGAGACGCCTGGATCAATGGCGGCAGGGAACACACCAACCAATCGCTGCTTTTTATCTCGAATAACAAGTGAGGCATCGTTGAAGCGATCTCCGTGGTAGCTCAAAAACCGTCGGGTATGTAAAAATGTTCCATTCCTGGACTCATCCACCAGTGCATCCCAGGCAACGGATTCTGAGGTCTCGTATGAGTGCACACTAAGGCTCATCGTCGACTCCATATTTCATCCACTTGACATCGCCCTCCGTTTTCCACTCTGTGAACCCATAGCTAACAAGACTTCTCATGGATCTCACATTGCTCATGAGTGTTCGAGCGCTTATCCATTTGATCCCTAGGTTCCTAGCGTGGCCAATCAATACCCTCATGATCATACGACTGAGGCCTCGGCCCCAATATTCCTTATCTCCGATGACGGTGAATGCTTCGGCAGCCGTTCCCTTGACATGCTTGAGGCCGGTCACTCCGATCGGCTTATCGCCGGTCTCGATCCCCCAGACGAAATAGTCGGTTCGTTTGGCCAAACCGGCGAACCAAGCAAGTTGATCGGCCTTGCTGGTGAGGGGTGGAGTCATAGTGAGCGCCAGAATCTCTTCATCATTGAACCATGTCCAGGAGCGCTCAAGAAACCGTTCGTCATACTCGACCAAACGGACGTTCTCCAGCGCTGATGCAATGGTATGTGCTTCGGCTTCACTCTCTTGCGCGCGTTCGTTGTCGACTGGCATTGTCACCGTCCTTCCGTGTGGCTGAGTCACTGTTGATGGGAAAAGAATCAGTTGGATTTACAGAAGAGTGGTCATGGGCGGCAGCCGGTATCGCCGGGGAAATGGAACTGAAGCGTTCTTTTGACATGGGTACGTACAACGGGCGCCCTTTGCTGTTGTCAAACGTACGCCAAATATACGAGCCGATGATTCCGAGTGCGAATAAGGTGACGCTGAGCGAGAAGACCAGCATTAGGATGATCGGCGTGTAGCCCGGAACCGAGATATTGCCCACCAGCCATGCGATGAGGACCGAAAGGCCCGCAAGAAGCGCCACTGTGAAACCGATTATGCTGGTGACAAACAGAGCGGTGATGGGCAGTTCCGTGAACGCAAAGGAGCTATCGAACATGTATCGTACCTTGCGACGAAAGGTCCAGCCGCTGGAACCGTGTGCGCGAGGCAGGCGCTTATAGGGGATCAGCTTGCGGCGAAATCCCAGCCAGAAGACCAGGCCCACAAGGCTGCTGTTCGCTTCGCGCATGCTCATGAGAGCGTCTCGTACCCGTAGGTTGAAACCGATCACGTCGACTCCGCCCGCCGGAATATCGTGCTGAATGGTTTTTCGATACATCCACCAGAAAACTCCCGAGAATAGTCTGCTAAAGAATGGGTCTGCTCGATCCTCGCGTACACCTATGGTGATGTCGACTTCCTCGGTGGAGAGAGTTTGAAGCATCTCTAGGACCAGTTCCTCGGGCTCTTGAAGATCGGCAGCCATCCCTGCGAAATACGGCCCGGAGGCTGCAGCTATTCCCTGTCGGATGGCGGCCATGGAACCGAAGTTGCGTGAGAGCGTGATGAGTTGGCTGGCAAAACCCGCGCTCGGCAAAAGGTCTTTCAGAACCAGATATGAGAGGTCTGGAGAACCGTCGATGACGAACACAGCCTCCAAACGGCCGTTTAGTTGCCTATTCATATGCTCTAGTCGCTCCACGACAGCGGGGAGGCTCTCTTCGTTCTTGTAGACAGGGATTACAAGCGAATACATTGACACTCCGTTGATCAATCTGGTGAAGCTATTCTATCTATATCGGCAAATCGAAAAATGTAGATCCGATCTGAAGTCATCGATTCAGTGATGTGCGAACGAGGGCAACGTAGAGAAGTACAGACAGAGGTTTCGAGTCAATTTGCGCTCGCGATGAGTCGACAGACATAGCTGATCTCATCGGCAGTCAGTTCTGGGAAGCAGGGCAGACTCAAGACTTCATTCGCTGCTTTCTCGGTCAAAGTCAGTCCATTCGATCTCCATGCCGTGTTGGCCAAAGCAGGTTGCATATGGTCGGGTATGGGGTAATGTATAGCGGTTTCAACTCCCTGGGTTGCCAGACTATCTTGCAGCTGGTGGCGTTGGGGATGTACGGCTATGCATAGATGCGCGCCGTGGTTGTCGGTCGGTCTGTGAATGAGCTTAAGGCGCGTACCGGCAGCCGCTTCCTGATATGCGGCAAGGATCTCTCGGCGGCGCTGGTTCCAGGTGTCGAGGTAAGGTAGTTTCACCCTCAGCACGGCAGCCTGTATTTCATCTAAACGACTGTTGCGCCCCGACGGAATCACCGCCTCATATTTGGAGCGCCAACCATATTGGCTAAGAGCACGGACACGATCGGCGATATTATCGTCCGAGGTGGTTATGGCTCCTGCATCGCCCAGGGCTCCCAGGTTCTTTGTAGGATAGAAGCTGAAGGCAGCTAGGTCTCCGAGACTGCCTGCACGTCGGCCCTGAGGGCCTGCCCCATGGGCCTGAGCGCAATCCTCCAATACGGCAATACGAGATGGGTGGGTGCGGACGACCTTGAGAACCGCATCCACGTCTACAAGCCCGCCGTAGAGATGGGTGATCACGATGGCTTTGGTGCGCTTAGAGAGAAGGGCGGGCAACGTGGTTGGATCGAGCTCCAATGTGGCCGGATCGATCTCCGCGTACACAGGATTAGCGCCCACGAGCAGGCAGGCAGCACTTGTATACATTCCGGCGTTGGCTACGGTTATGACCTCGTCGCCGGGGGCACAACCTACCGCCCGAAGGGCTATCTCGAGTGCATCGGTACCATTGCCAACGCCAATGCAGTGGCGTGTCCCGCAATAGGCAGAAAACTCGGCTTCAAAAGCCTCTACCTGGGGGCCATTGATGAACCAGCCACTGCTGGTCACCGATGCGATGGCCGCATCGAGCTTGTTGCCAACACTCTTCATGTGGCGGCCGAGATCATTGAAGGGAACACGCATGTGCTTCCTTTCTCACATTTTGTTTAAGAGGTAAGAACTCACCGTATAGTCTTCCGGAAGGTGAAGTACTTGTGCCCCAGGTAGGTCATCACAGTGACGATCACGGCTGCCGAGAGTTGACCCAGTATTGGAGTCAAACCGAAGCCACGGACCATCAACACTAGGAGGCCGGCGTTGAGTAACTGGGCGGGAAGATAGACTAAGTAACTACGCGCCACCTGATGGCGCCAATCGCCTTGGGCCCGGAAGGCAAAGTGTCGCATCAAGAGGGTGTTTGGGGGGATAGAGATGACCCAAACAAACCATTGAATCACTAAGTAATAATGGGCACCAATGATTGCAAGCACCGAGTAGTGCGAAGAGGACAAAGAGCGCAAAGGTCCGCCCAAAACTACCAATAAAGCTACGAATAACCCATAGTGTCGGTGCCGGTGCGAAACTGACCCACTAGTGCCGATTTGAAACTGACCCACCCCTGATGACGTAGGCTTCTCGACGGACCTAGCAATCTGTCGAGGAGGGGTCAGTTGATCAGACTGGAGGAGTG
>JAAYZX010000101.1 GCA_012514635.1 Actinomycetota bacterium | reverse complement strand
GCCCCTGGAAGCCGGGCGTGTTATCCGCCACGGTGAACACCGGGCGCTGGGCGCCATAACCGATGAGGCGGATACCGCGCCACAGCTGCACCGTGCCCGCAAAGCGGTAGGTGCCCTCCGGGATAAAGATGATGCCGTTCTTGACCTCCGCCTCGAGCTTGTCGATGGCCGCCTGCATCGCGGCGGTGTTGTCGCCTTCACCGCTGGAATCGGCGCCGAACTCGTCCGCGGTAAACACATAGGCCTTGGGGTCATTCGGCTGAACGGGGAAGATCGATTCACCGTACTTCATTGTAGCTCGTCCTTTCTCGTCATTGATGGACCGTGTCGAGCAGAGGACTCCCCAAACGCTCGGGGTCGAAGCAATCATACTCGTAGGTGCGCCAGGGTCAACCGCACACGGATACGGTAGAGTGAGCGGCGATAAGAAAGAGCGTGCCAGTCGCCTGTCGCTCAAGGGCAGATCAGCGGGCGCCGCGCGAAGCGAATCCGAGCGCTATCGCGCAGGGCTCATCGCTCCGGTCTTTTCCACCGGTAGGTATCCCCCTGGCAGCCATGGAGCACGATCTCATCGCCACTCACTGACGATACTGACCAGTAGACGCTGCGATCGTCCCAGACGCAGCCATCGGCGTCGAACAGGGCGACGTCGTACTCCAGATCATTCATCGCCTCGCGGTTGTCCGCGATCATGTATGCCTCAAAGCGCTGCCGGAAATTCTGGTTGAAGACTACCCCTCGGTCGCACACTGCCCACCGGGCCGCGCGGCAATAGATCGATCCCGGCATGATCTCGAATATGTACATGTGCTTGCGCGTGTTGATCGTCACGCCCACGAACGCTCCCTCGCGCACGGTCTCGTCACAGCACGTTGTCCACGACTGCAAGCATTGAGCGACATTGTGCTCGTTCGCCGGAGGGCAAGGCGGGACAAGGTCTGCCATGGCGAATGTCTCAGCTAACGTGGCGACGTGCGCCTCCCCATCGCGATAGCGTACCTCCACGCCGTCGTCCGTGGGCGACAGGTCGAGCACCGGTTGCCCTAGGAGGCGACGCATCTCGTCGTCACTCGCAATGGGACGGCCAGCAGCGAACGCATAGCGCCACGATTGGGGAGGCATGCGCATCTCGGTGCAACACGGCGCCGTGCGGCACACGCCGATGCATTCCGCAGACGCGGTATCCAGGAGAGTCGACTCTAGGAAGCCCCCGGCATCGCTTCGCCGAAAAGCGATCGTGTGCTGGGCGGTTACTACCACCTCCACGTCTCTCCCGATGTAGACCCCATACGGCACGCTCATCGCGGGTACCTCCTGAACAGTATTTCTGCCGCCTCCCGATTTGCGGCCTGGCATATTCAACAGTACGCGCCGCAGGTGCGTCCTGTTGCTATAGAGGGTGTGCCCAACGCGCGTGGAAAGGGGACGTGTCCCTTGGCGACAGAGGACGAGAAAGAAAAGCCGGCCTATACCGTTTGGCAGAACAGCGCCCATGTCATCGCCCGCGCCTGGGAGCGGGACCGATCGGTTCTGTACGTGATACTGGCGCAGATCCTCCTAACGGTCGTCTTGTCGACCGTGGCGCTCTACCTGCCCAAAACGGTCGTGGCGCAGATCACCACGGGCGTATCGGTCGGCGCCCTCGCGCGGACCATTCTGGTATTCACCGGTGTGATCGTGGTCCTACAGGCGGTCAAGAGCTATCTCGATACCACGGCCGGACCCAGGCGCACCGGGCTTCGCGCCAGGGTCTGTCAGGACATCCTGTCCAAAGCGATGACCACCGACTATGCCAATCTCGAGGACAAGGCATTCACCGATGCCAAGCAAAAGGCGCACGATATCACCGACAACAACTCGGCCTCGACCGAGCAGATCTACTACTGCTTCGTCAGCCTGGGCACCAACGTGCTCGGGTTTGTCGTTTACGTCATTCTGCTCGTGGCGGTGAACCCACTTGTCCTCCTGGTCACCGCCGCCACGACCATTGCGGGGGCTCTGGTGAGACGGTGGGCAAATCGGTGGCGACACGATCACGATGACGAGTTGGCGGCATACAACAAACGCCTCTGGTATCTCAACAACGTGGGCGTCAGCCACGAGATGGCCAAGGATATCCGTCTGTTTGCCATGACCGATTGGCTTCACTCCGTCCACGCCGCCAATATGAGACTGGCCTTTGACTTTGGCCGCAGGGCGCAGACCAAGCAGCTGATCGCGGACGTCGTCGATTGCGTGGCGACCTTTGCCCGCGAGGGGATCGCCTACGGCTACCTTATCTGGCAGGTGCTCTACCTAGGCCTTTCGGTCGACAACTTCTTGCTGCTCTTTGCGGCCATCAGCGGGTTTTCCGGCTGGATCACGGGCATTCTGGTGGATTACTCCGCGCTATCTATGCACAGCTTGAACTATTGCCGCTTGCGAGCATACCTGGAGTACCCCGACACCTTCAAGCGGCGCGAGGGGGAACACGTCGCGCCGGCGCAGCACGCGCCATACGCTCTCGAGCTCAGAGGCGTCAGCTTTCGCTACCGTGGCGCGAATGAGAGTACGCTGGAGAACATCAATCTCACCATCACGCCGGGAGAGAGGCTGGCCGTGGTGGGCCTCAATGGCGCGGGAAAAACCACCCTCGTAAAGCTGCTCTGCGGATTCTACGATCCAACGGAGGGCACGGTGCTGCTCAACGGTCGCGACATTCGCCGCTTCAATCGGGAGGAGTACTACACCCTGCTCACCGCCGTGTTTCAAGAGTTCAACATCCTGCCGCTCTCGATCGCGCAGAACATCACGCAACAGTGGGACGGCTACGACGGCACGAGGCTCGACCGGTGTCTGGCGCTGGCGGATCTGAGCGCCAAGATCGGCTCCCTCCCCAGCGGTCTCTCCTCGCTCCTCGTCAAGAGCGTGCATAACAACGCCATCGAGTTCTCGGGCGGGGAGACCCAACGGATGATGCTGGCCCGCGCCCTGTACAAGGATTCCCCCGTCATCATCCTGGACGAGCCCACCGCCGCCCTCGACCCGATCGCCGAAAGCAGGCTGTACGACCGATACAGCGAGCTCTCCGGCGGAAAGACTTCGGTGTACATTTCGCATCGCCTCGCGTCCACGCGGTTCTGTGATCGCATCATACTCATCGACAACAAGACCATCGCCGAGTGTGGGACGCATGAGGAGCTGCTCAGGCTCGGCGGCAAGTACGCCGAGCTCTTTCGGATCCAGAGCAAGTACTACCAGACCGCCAAGGAAGGCGAGCCGCGATGACCAAAGAAGACGCGCTCACACCCCGGCAGCACGTCAGGCTGATACTCCGCGGGCTCAAGCTGTTAGCCGGCTTCCCAAAGCCAATCCTGCTATCGAAAGCGGCGGCGGCGACG
>JAAYZX010000015.1 GCA_012514635.1 Actinomycetota bacterium | reverse complement strand
TGGACGGTTGAGGTCTTAGCTTCTAGGCCTTTCCCAAGTGTCTCCTTTCATAGTTGACCGGGGAGAGATAGTCAAGGCCGGAGTGCCGGCGGGTGGGGTTGTACCAGCCTTCGATGAAGGAGAAGACCGACATTCGGGCCTCCGAGTGACTGTGGAACTTGTTGCGGTCGAGCAGTTCGCATTCAAGGGTCGCGAAGAAGCTCTCGCACATGGCGTTATCAAAGGCGTCCCCGACGGTTCCCATGGAGGGCCGCACTCCGGCTTCCCGGCAGCGCTTGCCGAAGGCGAGCGAGGTATATTGGCAGCCGTGATCGGAGTGGCAGATGACGCTCTCCGGCCGGCGCTGAGCCAGCGCCATCTCCAGCGCATCAAGGACCAGTTCCGTGCGCAGGTGGGTCGCCATGGACCAGCCGATGATCCTTCTCGACCACGCGTCCATGACCTGAGGCCAGGAACAGGAACCCGGCGTAGGTAGGCACGAAGGTGATGTCGCTCACCCAGAGTTCGTCGGGGCCGCTCGTGCTGAAGTCGCGCTCCACCAGATCAGCGGCCGGCGTGGCCTTGGGGTCGCGTACGGTCGTCTTGCGGCCCTTGCGCCGGGAGACGCCCTGGATACCGGCTCTGCGCATGAGCCCAAGCGATACGCTTCCGGCCCACGCGGATGTTCTCGTCGCGGAGGTCGTGAAGGATGCGTGGCGAGCCGTAGGTCTCCCGGGAGGCCTTGTGCGCGTCCCTGATCTTCGCAGGCAGCCACTCGTCGGTTAAGTCCCTCTGGGATGGGGGACGGCACAGCCACGCGCAAGTAGCCGCTCGGGGAGACACCGAGAACCCGGCAGGCGGTGGCGACTGGATATCGGCGTAAGTTCGCGTCTCACGAACCCGAAGATCTCGGTGGCACTTGCTCGGTCTCCCGGGCAAACCAGGCCGCGGCTTCTTCAGAGGATCTCCCGCTCGATCTTGAGCTGGCGGTTCTCCCGGCGCAGGCGGACGAGTTCCTCCTTTTCAGCGGTCGTCAGACCGTCCGAACGCAGACCGTCATCACGATCGGCCTGTTTGATCCAGTAGCGGATGCTCTCTTCGGTGGGTTCGAACTCCTTGGCGAGCTCGGCCGGAGTACGGCCGGCTCGGTGAAGAGCAACGATCTGCTCCTTGAACTCCTTGGGGTATGCCCCTCGGACTTTTCCCATCTTCTTGGACACCTCCTTGAAAAGGTAAGGATTACAGTGTCCACGAAAGCGGGTCAACTTCAGATTGCGTCGTTCCCGGACCTCGCCCTCGCGGCCAAGCAGGCGGTACATGGTGCGCTCCGAACACAGGTAGCGGCCCTCATCGGGGAGGGTGGCGTAGACCTCGGCCGGGGAAGAGTCCAAGAAGCGCTCGCTGTGCAGCTCGGTAAGGACGGCGGCCCGCTCAAGACCAGATAAGGCCCGGGCCGGAGCGGGCCGTGGAGGTGCATCTTTCCTTCCTGGCGGTCGACGCCGGCGGTAGATGGTGGCCGGTGCGAGACCCAGAGCCCGACAGGCCGGGCGCATGCCCATAAGCGGGGTGATCGCAGCCAGGGTCTGCTCGATCATCTGTCGGTGCTCGTCTCGGTGTTCGCGCCCCTGGGTTCCACAAGCCGGCCCAGAAGCGCGGAGACGCATCCCTGGACTTCTATCACCGTGCGGGCCTTTTCCAGCTCGGCTTCAGCCTGGGCCAGGCGGCGTTTGAGCTGGGCGTTCTCCCGCTCCAGAGGATGCGGGGGTTTGGGGCCTCGGGGCCGAGACAGCGCTTCCAGGGCGCCTTCGTCTCGTTGCCGGCGCCACTTCGTAAGATTGGAGGAGTAGAGGCCCTCGCGGCGCAAAAGGGCGCCGATCTCTCCCGGACGGTCGGCGAGGCCGTCGGCCTCGCGCACTATGGCCAGTTTGTAGGCGGATGTGAACCGCCGGCGCTGGGCTCGCTCCACGAGTTCTGGGTTGGGTGCCTCCGCCCGCGGTCGCGAGCCGGCCCCGGAGCTGCGCTCGCCTACGGCTCGCTCCGCTCCGGGGCCGCCATTGCCATTGCCTCCCGTACCATGCTTATCGAACAACGACATCTCTGTGCTCCGATCTCGCCCTTCATGTTCACTAATCTCTGGGTGATGATCGTCTCACGTCAGCTTGGCAGAGAGGGGGGAGCTATTCACCTGATGGCTTGTGCGTGTAAATGAACCCGATGGGGACTCATGATAGATGACTGACCTGCTCGACTTCGACAACATCGAGGGATGGGAGTCCAAGCTCACCGCCGCATCGAGCGCTCTTTCTTGTGCACCGCTTATGGAGACGCTGGCCAATGCTCAGATCCCGTGCTCGGGTGACGCGGTGGGACTCCTGCGCGGGCTTCCCGCACTTGAGCGCGAACCATTGGTTTACGTGGTGCTCGCCTGGCTTAACGCCAGAGGGACCTGGAAGTGATTCCTTCTCTGGCCGATCAATTCCTTGCGTCTCGGGGCTTTCGACAGAAACATGCAGACCAACAGCTCCCAGAGCGACCCGATCACTGCAGCTTGGTGTTTGGGGAGGTCTTGCCCGCAGCTTGGATCGAAGGTGCCGAAACGCCGGATGATCTGCAGTCCGCATCGGTCGGAAGCGGTGAGTAGGCGAGTTGTGGGTGCCGGGTGTGTGACTGCATGACCGGGCTATGCGGGCCTCCTGCGAGGGGCTGCTGAAGCCACTGTCGGGAAAGGGAAAAGGGTTGACATGGTTTACTTATAAGTTAAGATGCAGCTGCAAGAGGTAATAAGAGACCAATGGCGGGTAGTCGCGGTATGTGACAGTGGTGGGGACTGTCCACTGCTGGATTTCCTTGGCTCCTTTGAGGAGCCCGGGGATGCCGAAGCCCGCAAGATGATGGCATTGATCAAATGGACATCCCGCGATGGACCACCTAAAAACAAGGAGAAGTCGAATCCTCTCGGTGACTATATCTTCGAATTGAAGACAACGTCATATCGTGTCCTTTACTTCTTTGACGGGGATCGTCTGATCGTCTGTAGCCATGGGTTCAGGAAGCAAACGAAGAAGTGTCCGCCGGGAGAGAAGGCCTCTGCTGTCAAAACCAGGCAGGAGTATTTTGAAGCAAAGAAGCAGGGAGGGCTGGTGTTCAAAGATGAGCAAAAGCAACGGAGTGAGGAGTGACCGCGGGTTCGCAGATCTGTTTCGCGAGGCTGAGAGTCACTCCGACTTCTGGGAAGAACAGGCCATCATCACTTTTACCGAGGATATGTGTCTTGCCATGGAGCGGGTCGGGATATCAAGGGCGGAACTGGCGCGCCGGCTCGGCACCTCACAGGCGTATGTGACGAAGATACTCCGTGGGAATGCGAATTTCACTCTACGAACCATGGCCAGGATTGCTCTTGCGCTGGATTCAGAGTTGCATACGCATCTGGTACCACAGGATTCGAGTTCGACTCTATCCCAAGAGGTCAACCAACGCGGGCCGCATCGAGCCGGTCAATCTGGCGCTGCGGTGGAAGGGGAAGCCAGACCTCGTCCTTCTGCAGTACCTGTCGTAGGGTGACTGTCGAATTTCGCCGCTCCTTCGAGGTGGAGTCGGAGTAGCTATCACAGGCCTTGGATCTACTTGTCGCGCTCGGCGCCGGCTTCGTGTGCGGGGATATCCCCTCAGGCGTGGGTGGGTGACCGGACGCCTCATCCTACCCTCTTTGGAATAGTGGTAGATGTCTGCACTCTGCAGGCAAGAGCGCCGCTCCCCAGCTGTTTAAGATAGCTAAATCCCACACGTAGGGCTCGGGCCGGATCCCGGATCAATCCACCCCCGGGCTAGTCGGCTTCGCTCCCGCAGTGCTCGGCCTCGAACTCGTTCCGGGTCGTTCCGGGTGGTGCTCCAGTGATGTGATAACCTGCCTTATTTACGCGCCCGACAAGATAGGGGACTTTCATGCAACAGTCCCAACCTCGGCCGAGCACCGAGTGGCACCGGCTGACGGCTGACGAGACCCGCCGGCAACTCGACACCAACCTGGACCGAGGGCTCTCGGCGGCTACCGCCCACGCTCGCCTGGCCGAATACGGTCCCAACACCTTCACTCCTCAGAAGGGGTCGGGACCTCTGAAGCGTGTCCTGGCGCAGTTCAACCAGCCCCTCATAATCATCCTCATCGTCGCCGGTGTGGTCACCGCGGCCCTGCAGGAGTGGGTGGATTCCGGAGTCATCTTCGGAGTGGTGGTGCTCAACGCCCTCGTCGGATACCTGCAGGAGGCCAAGGCCATCAAGGCCTTGGAGGCTCTTACGCGCATCATGACCACGGAGGCCACCGTCTTGCGGGACGGAAACCGGGTCCGGCTCTCCGCCGCCGATCTGGTTCTCGGTGACGTGGTGGTGCTGCAGGCAGGCGACAAGATACCCGCGGACCTGCGCCTCACCTCTCTGCGCGACCTGCATCTGGACGAGTCGACTCTCACGGGCGAGTCCCTGCCCGTGGAGAAGGCCACTACAGATTTGGACGCGGACACCCCTCTGGCCGACCGGACGAACATGGCCTACGCCTCCACCCTGGTCACCTCCGGCCAGGGGGCCGGAGTGGTGATCGCTACCGGCGACTCCACTGAAGTGGGCCGGATTTCCAGCCTCATAGCCCAGGCCGAGAAACTCCAGACTCCTCTCACCCGCAAAATCACCCAGTTCAGCAGGATGGTCCTATTCGTGATCCTGAGCTTGGCGGTTCTGACGGCCGTCGTCGGGGTCCTTCGCGGCAATACGCTCGTCGATGTGTTTCTGGTGGCGGTCGCCTTGGCGGTGGGTGCCATCCCGGAAGGACTGCCCGCCGTGGTCACAATTACGCTGGCCATTGGTGTCTCGAGAATGGCCCAGCGCCGCGCCATCATACGGGCGCTGCCCGCCGTGGAGACCCTGGGCGGTACCACCGTCATCTGCTCGGACAAGACGGGGACGCTGACGGAGAACCAGATGACCGTCCAGCGCATCGCGACGATGCACGAGGTCTACACGCTGACCGGCACAGGTTACGCGCCCCAAGGCGCGGTGATCGACTCGGCGGGAGCGGAAGCGAATCTGGGGCCGGACCTGACCGCGGTGTTGCGGGCGGGCGTCCTCTGCAACGACAGCTCTCTTTACCTCGAGGAAGGCCACTGGTACGTGAATGGAGACCCCACTGAGGGGGCATTGCTGGTCTCGGCGGCCAAGGCCGGCCTCAACTGCGAAGAAGTCGAGCGTCATTTCCCTCGGCTGGACACGGTGCCGTTTGAGTCTGAGCATCAGTACATGGCCACCCTGCACGGCGTGCGGGAAGTAGACGAAGTCGGCGATGACGGCGGTGATGGCAAAGTCGGCGGTGATGATTGGAACGGCCGGGTGGCCTACGTCAAGGGGGCCGTAGAGAAGGTAGCGGCCCGGTGCTCCTTAGAGTTGGCGGGTGACGGTTCCCTGGTTCCGTTCGAAGCTGAGCGGATCGAGTCTTTGGTAGCGGAGTTGGCCTCGGGCGGTCTGAGAGTGCTCGCCTTCGCCCAGAAAGACCTGCCGGACAGGACTCAGGAGATAACGCACGAGCACGTGGAGGATGATCTGGTCTTCCTGGGCCTGCAGGGAATGATCGATCCGCCTCGCCAAGAGGCGCTGGAGGCGATTCGAGCCTGCCACGCCGCCGGGATTAAGGTGAAGATGATTACCGGCGACCACGTTTCCACCGCCGTGGCCATTGGCGAGCAGCTCAATCTGCGTGGGCCGAATTGCTCCGAGGATGAAGAATTGGCCGCCATCACCGGCACCCAGCTCGCCGACATCAGCGACGCCGACTTGACCCAAGCCGTGGAAGATACCTACGTGTTCGCGCGCGTAACACCGGAGCAGAAATTGCGACTGGTCAATGCCCTGCAGGATCAGGGTCACGTGGTGGCCATGACCGGAGACGGGGTCAACGACGCTCCCGCTCTCCGCCAAGCCGACATCGGGGTGGCGATGGGCATCACCGGCACCGACGTGGCCAAGGAAGCGGCCGACATGGTCTTGACCGACGACAACTTCGCTTCCATCGAGGCCGCGGTCGAGGAAGGTCGGGGAGTTTTCGATAACCTGAGCAAGTTCATCGTCTGGACGCTCCCCACCAATCTGGGCGAAGCCCTGGTGGTCTTGATTGCCGTCTTTTCCGGAGCCCTTCTGCCCATCCTGCCCGTGCAGATCCTGTGGGTGAACATGACCACGTCGGTGCTGCTCGGCCTGATGCTGGCGTTTGAGCCCAAGGAGGCCGGCATCATGGAGCGACCCCCCCGCCCGCCCGGGGCGCCCATCCTGGACTCGGTGCTCATCGGGCGGCTGGTACTCGTCGGCATCCTGCTGCTGAGCGGTGCCTATGGTCTCTTTGAACTCGCCGTGCGCACCGGGCACAGCCTGGAGGTGGCCCGCACCGTCACCGTGAACGTATTCGTGTTCGGGGAGATGTTCTACCTGTTCAACTCCCGGTCACTGATGCTGCCGTCGTGGAAGATGAGCCTCCGGACCAATCCTGCCCTATTCGGAGGAGTGGCCCTCATGGTGGCCCTCCAGCTCCTCTACATCTACCTGCCGGGGATGAACACGCTCTTTGGAAGCGCCCCTGTCGATGCCGGACTCTGGATTTGGGTGATCGGGGTCTCTGTGGCCATCCACGTGATTGTGGAAGCGGAGAAGGCAATCCGGCGCCGGCAGGCACGGAATCACCCGCCGGCCGTAGAGTGCTAGTGTCCTGAGTCGCAGGTAAATAGGCAGAATGATGTCCGTGCCGAACCCCATCGTCACCGGCGCCCGTTCACGCGGATCTGTTCGGTGGAGGGCGGGATATGGTTTTCGCCGGGGAGGTTCGTGGTATCGTCTTTATGGCTACGCCTGCCCACACCGCAGCAGCAGTCGGCGTGTAGTTGTCCTGACTGCGGCTTCCGACCGTATCCTCCCTCGTTCTTCCTGTGTCGGACGAGTTGGGGTCATCGGGTCAACGAGGCGGGGAGCAAAAATGAAACGCGATGGAGAAGCCATGGCTGGTAGGAAGATCATCCATATCGATCGAGACCTCTGTGACGGATGCGGTCTCTGTACCACGGCCTGCGACGAGGCCGCACTGGAACTGGACGACGAAGGCAAAGCCGTTCTGGTGCGCGACATCTACTGCGACGGCATGGGCGTGTGCCTCAATGTCTGTCCCACCGGAGCTTTGACCATCATCGAGCGCGAAGGGGAGGCGTATGACGTAGAGGCTACGCGTGCCCACGTCCGCCGAACCCGGGGCGAGGAGGCTGTGGCGGCCGTCTACTCGGGCGAAGCAGAAGCGGAGGCGGCGCCTTCGGCCCGCTCAGAACTGAACCAGTGGCCTGTTCAGCTGCGCTTGATCTCACCTTTGGCCCCGTACTTCGAGGGAGCCGACCTGCTCATCGCCGCCGACTGCACCGGTTTCGCTCTGGGCAGCTTTCACGCCGATCTGCTCAAGGGGCGGCGACTGGTGATCGCCTGTCCCAAGCTTGACGACACCACCGGCTACGTAGAGAAGCTGGCGGAGCTCTTCCGGCGGAATGACATCAGGTCCGTCACCGTCGCCGTCATGACGGTGCCGTGCTGCACCGGCATGGTGCGTATGGTTCAGGAGGCCGTGGATCTGGCGGGGGTGGACATTCCCGTGAAGACAGTGGTGATCGGCCCCGACGGCGAGATGGTGATTCGTGAACCCGACCTGGGCGAATGCTGCCGGGGGTGCGGGGGTACTCAGTAGACATCGAAGTGAGTCGCCCAATCTCGGATTGCTCCCGACGGAGGGGTCTGATATCTTAAAAGATACTATGATGCTTTCTCTTTCTCCACGCATCTTGCCGCACGCGTTCGAAGCCCGCGGGCTTCGATATTGACGCTGTAGCCTACGCGCCACCGCGCGCCCCCTGTTGATCTCTTGGGCTGATCCCCTCTTCTGCTGCCGTTTGGTCTTATGTTGGGAGGTTGAGCATGAATGTGAAGTTGTCTGACGGGCGGGTACTGCCCATGGAGATGCACAAGGTGAGGATTGTGCAGCAGGCCAACCTGGTGCCGGCAGCTGAGCGGCTGACAGTCTTGACCGAAGCCGGTTACAACACCTTCCTCCTGCGCTCGCGCGACGTCTTCATGGATATGTTGACCGATAGCGGCACTAACGCTATGAGCGACAGGCAACTGGCCGCCATGATGGTCTCCGATGATGCCTACGCCGGCTCCGAGAGCTACTATCGGTTACAGGATGCCGTGGAGGAGGTTTTCGGTTTCAAGTACGTCCTCCCGGTACACCAGGGGCGCGCCGCCGAGCACCTGCTCGCCCGTCTCTTTGTGAAGCCGGGCGACGTTGTTCCCATGAACTATCACTTCACCACCACCAAAGCGCACTTCAACCTACTGGGCGGCGACGTGCTCGAGATCCTATGCGACGGCGCCCTGATCGCCGACAGCCAGGAGCCTTTCAAGGGTGACATGGATCTGGATCAGCTGCGCAGCATCATCGCCGATTACGGCGCCGACAAGATCTCCTTTGTGCGCATGGAATGCACCACCAATCTTATCGGTGGGCAACCTTTCTCGCTGGCCAATCTCAAGGAGATCCGCCGTATTGCCGAAGAGCACGGCATCATAGTGGTGGTGGATGCCAGTCTCATCTCCGAAAACGCCTATCTAATCAAGCAACGCGAGGCGGAATACAGCGATTGGTCCATCAAGGCCATCATCCAAGAGATCATGCGGCAGGCCGACATCATGTATCTCTCGGGCCGCAAGAGCTGCGCTGTGCGGGGCGGCATGATTGCCACCAACAACGAGCAACACTTCAAGGCCATCATGCCCTGGCTTCCCGTCTACGAAGGCTTCCTCACCTACGGCGGCATGTCGACCAAGGAGATAGAGGCTATGGCCGTCGGCATCCATGAGATGTGCGACGACAACGTGGCCGGCGCCTCCGTGGAATTCATCCGCCACTTTGCCGAACGCCTCATTGAGAAGGGCGTGCCTGTGGTGACACCTCCCGGCGGTCTGGCCTGCCACGTGGATGCCATGCGCTTCGCTTCCCACATACCCCAACACGAATATACGGCGGGCGCGGTGGCCGCAGCCATCTATCTGGCATCGGGCGTGCGCAGCATGGAGCGGGGAACCGTCTCCATGGATCGGGACGAAGCCGGCAACGAGACGCCCTCTGATATGGAGCTGGCGCGTCTGGCCGTGCCTCGGCGTGTGTACACGCTATCGCAGATCGAGTACGCGGTCGACCGGCTGGCCTGGTTGTACCAGCATCGGGATCTGATTCGTGGGTTGAAGTTCGTGGAGGAGCCGCCCGTGCTTCGTTTCTTCTTCGGTAGGATGGAGGCCCTCGACGGATGGGGCGAGGCTCTGGTGCGTGCCTTCCAGGCCGACTTCGGTCCGGATCTGTAGCAGCTCCCTCGTCACCGTCCCGCCAAGTACGCCTCGATCCGTCGCAGGCCCTCGCCGATGTTCTCCAGCGAGTTGGCGTAGCTGAAGCGTAGGTAGCCCTCACCGTGAGGTCCGAAGTCGACCCCTGGAGTCACGCCCACCTTGGCCGTCTCCAGGATGTCGCGTGCCAGCCGGTACGAGTCGTTCGAGAAACGCCGGGCGTTGGCGAAGACGTAGAAGGCGCCGGTGGGCTCCACCGCGATGCCGAAACCCAGCCCGCGCAGCCCCACCAGCATGAACAATCGCCGCTCGCGGTACTGCTCGATCATGGCGGCTACGTCGGCCTCCACGGCGGGGTGGGTGAGGGCGGCCAGGCCCGCGGCCTGAGCGATGGAACCGGCCGAGATGAAAAAGTTCTGGAGCACAGTCTGCATGGGGCGGACCAGGTCCGGGGGCACGATCATGTATCCCAGCCGCCAGCCGGTCATGGCAAAAAGCTTGGAGAAGCCGTTGAAGACGATACAGTGGTCGGTGAACTCCAGGATGGAGCGCGCGCGATTTTCATACACCAGGCCGTGATAGATCTCGTCGCTGAAGATCCACGGGCGGGAGGGGGCGTCCGCCGCCAACTGCGCAATCTCGGCCATGCGCTCCGGCGCCAGTAGCGTGCCGGTGGGATTGGCCGGTGAGTTGATGAGCACGGCTTTGGTGCGGGGTGTGAGTGCGGCCCGGATGTCTTCGGGACGATACTGGAAGCCGTCGTCTTCGTAGATGGGGATGGTGCGGGGTACGGCGCCCAGGAAGCGCACGAAGTTGGGGTGGCAGGCGTAATGGGGGTCGGAGAGGATGAGCTCATCGCCGCCCTCCAGCAGTGCGCTCATGGCCACCAGGAAGGCGGGGGAGGAGCCGGAGGTGATGAGCACTTGGTCGGGGTGCGGGGGGTCGATGTCGTAGGTGCGGGCGTAATGGTTGCAGACGGCCTCGCGGAGTGGGGCGATGCCCAGGCTGTGGGTGTAATGGGTGTCGCCGCGGCGGATGGCGGCGATACCGGCTGCTTTGATGGCCGGGGGCGTATCGAAATCGGGCTCTCCCAGCTCCAGATGTACCACGTGCTCGCCCGCGCGTTCGAGTTCTTGGGCACGCTCCAGGATGTCCATAGCAATGAACGGCTTCATACAGTCGATACGATCACAGATCATATGCCGCTCCGTTGGTGTGAGCGGGCAAGACGGCCCAGATAGACGGCGTGGCTTTCGTGGGCCGCGTGGGCGCGGCGATCTCTGCGACTTCGCTCGTGTTGGTGGTGTGTGTCATCGCGCTCCCTTTGGTCGCCACCAAGTCTAGTCAAGTCCGAGGCCGGGGCCAAGTGTATTTAGTGGCTAGACGGAGTGGCCCGGGATCTCAAGGCAGATACCAGATCCTCCAAACGAGGCGCGTTAATGTTTGCCGGTATCCTAACACTGAGACCCTGGTATTGTTCACTACACCCAATGGAGCCATGCCAACGCGACCAGAAGAGGTGCGCCGTGGACGACAGACAGTACCTTCTTGACAGCCTCACACCGGCAGAGTCCTGGCGTATCTTCCGAATCATGGCTGAGTTTGTGGATGCCATCGACACGCTTTCGCGAATAGGGAAGGCGGTCACTATCTTCGGATCGGCCCGGGTCAGACCGGAGAATCCCTGCTACGAACAAGCCCGCCGACTGGCCGACAAGCTGGTACAGGCCGGTTTCAGTGTTATCACCGGCGGCGGTCCCGGCATCATGGAAGCGGCTAATCGTGGGGCTACCGAAGCGGGCGGTACATCGGTGGGGATGAATATCGAGCTGCCTTTTGAGCAGAAGCCCAATCCATATGCCAACCTGGCCATCAACTACCACTATTTTTTTATTCGTAAAGTCATGTTTGTAAAATCATCCGTGGCCTATGTGGTTATGCCGGGGGGGTTCGGTACGCTGGACGAGCTCTTCGAGGCGCTGACCCTCATCCAGACCAAGCGCATGAAGAGTTTTCCTGTCGTCCTCATGGGAAGCGATTACTGGAGAGGGTTGATTTCATGGTTGAGGAGGACATTATTGAAGGAAGGCATGATCTGTAGGGAGGATCTGGGTCTCGTCCAAATAATCGACGATCCTGATGAAGCGGTCAAGCATATTCAGAAGTTCGTTATCGTGTGAGTTAAACTGGGTGGCTGATCCCGTCGTGGCCGCTCCGAGCACAGTTGGAGAGGGTGAGTCGCATGGAGCGTCGGACCCGACGGCGCGCGCCCACGGCACGTCTGCTCCCAACGGCGCGCTCGGCGCCCGGAATTCCTACCATCCGTCGGCCCTCCATCGGCCGTCGGGCGCGATGAAGTCGGCGGAACCGTCATGCCCTTTGTGCGATCGCCTTGCGAACGGCGAGGAGTTTGTCGGCAATGTCCTGGCGGCGGCTATGTGGGATTCGTTTCCGGTCAATCAGGGTCACGCGCTGGTGATCCCCCGGCGCCACACCGCCGACTACTTCGCCTTGACCCGGGAGGAGAAGGAGGCGATTTGGCATTTGGTCGATGGCGTCGGGGAGAGGATCAACCGCGATTTCCATCCACAAGGTTTCAACATCGGCATTAACGTGGGCGCCGCGGCCGGCCAGACCATCTTCCATGTACACATGCACGTCATTCCACGCTATGCGGGAGATGTGGCTGATCCGCGCGGCGGAGTGCGGTGGGTGATCCGCGCCCGCGCTCCATATTGGAAGGACACCACCCTGTGACTTCGCCCACGGCGGACACCGGCGCCATCGCCTTCGCCGAGAAATTGCTCGCGCTGCTCGATTACGGCAGCTTTACCGCTACTTACAAGTTCGCGGTTCTCCTGGGACTCATCGATCTCTGCCTGGAGTGCTCAGACAAATCTGGGGCGGCCCCATCGGTGCTCACCACACGGCAACTGGCGCAGAAGGTCACCGAGTTGTATTGGCCCCAGGCCAACGTCTTTGCCACGGCGGGAAGCACAACGGTGCTCAGGCAATGCACCGGCGGACAGGCCGAGATCCTGACTGAGATCCGGCGCTTCCGAGCAGGAGAGGTTGTCGCCGCCGCCGCCACGCCGTACGAGGCACGGCGCTTGGCTCCGGATGGGTACGAGGCGCTGGTAGGGCGGGTGGAGTGGAAGCTCATCGAGATGCCTTTGCCTCGCCTCCAAGTGGTGGGCAATAGAGAGGATCCTTTCATCTACAGGATCGGCTGGGAGAGCGATATCGGCATCCGTGATGTGCGCCGGGGCGATTTCGACAATCGTATCCTCTTGGTGGGCGACGCCGGTGACCTTCTGGTGCGGTTGGCCGGTCTGCTGCGTCCTCTCATACATCGTCAGTGGGTGGCGATGGTGGCCCGCATCAACCGCGATGTGGTGGAGGATGCCCGCTTGGAGGAGTTCATGTTCGGAGTCGAGCGGATCCCACTCGAGCGCGTGCGCAACCCGCTGCGCGAGTTACAGGACAACACCTGTTTCTACTGCGGCAAGAAGATGCGGGGGCCGGCGGAGGTGGACCACTTTGTGCCCTGGGCCCGCTACCCGGATAACTCCATCGAGAATTTGGTCGTTACTGATCCCGGCTGCAACTCCGCCAAACGTGACTTCCTTGCCGCTGCCGAACACGCGGCCAAGTGGACCCGACGCATGGATCACGGTTTGCCCGGTTCGCGCCAACTTGCGGAGATTGCTCAGGCGACCGGGTGGGAGACCCGACCGGGAGGCACGCTCAGCGTCGCTCGGGCCATCTACCTGCGTCTCCCCCCTGGTGCCAAGCTGTGGCTGGCCCGCAACAGGTATGTAGATGCGTCTCGCGGAGAACTCAAGATTGCGCTCAGCGAGGGGGTGGACGTTGGCGCCAGCACCGATGCTCGGGTTGGATTGCCGTGATGCGGCAGGAGTGCTGGAGGGTGTTCGAGAGGGCCTCGTGCTGCTGCTCCTGAAAGGTTTGGTGGCGCACAACGTGCTTTTGGTGGCGCATGTGCTTTTTACTTTTCGGTCGTCTCTGGCATAGTACGGGTGTCCAGATTTCAGCGGAGCTTGTAAAACGAGTAGTGCTGAGTGCCGGTAGTGCTGGGGTGCGTGCCGGTACAGATAGGAGAGGTGAGAAGGGGTGGCCTTGGATGACAGACAGTACCTTCTAGACAGTCTTACGCCGGCGGAGTCCTGGCGTATCTTCCGGATCATGGCTGAATTCGTGGACGCCATCGACGTGCTGTCGCGGGTGGATAGAGCGGTCACAATCTTTGGATCGGCCAGGACTAAAACGGAAGATCCCTATTACGAGAAAACCCGTCTATTGGCCGACGGGCTCGTGCAGGCCGGTTTCAGCGTGATCAGCGGCGGCGGTCCCGGCATCATGGAAGCGGCCAATCGTGGGGCTACCGAGGCGGGCGGTACATCGGTGGGGATGAATATCGAGCTGCCTTTTGAGCAGAAGCCCAATCCATATGCCAACCTGGCCATCAACTACCACTATTTTTTTATTCGCAAAGTCATGTTTGTAAAATCATCCGTGGCCTATGTGGTTATGCCGGGGGGGTTCGGTACGCTGGACGAGCTCTTCGAGGCGCTGACCCTCATCCAGACCAAGCGCATCAAAGCTTTTCCCGTTATTCTGGTGGGTAGCGAATTCTGGCGGGGACTGATCTCTTGGATGAGAAGGATGCTGCTCAACACAGGCATGATCTCCGAAGGCGACTTGGATCTTTTTCAGGTGATCGACGACCCCGATGAGATCGTCAGGCACATCCAGAGGTTCGTGATCGTCTAGGACGGCCGATCGTGGCGAGACGGCCTTTTCGCTTGTCACTTTAGGTATAGATGGTTTAAGCTTGAAGCATTCCCAGAAGTTCTGCGGTAATCTGTTGTTCGCGATTCAGAATGACCGATAGCGCCCACAAGGGGGGAGGCAGAGGCTCTATGGAAATCAAGAAAGCCGTCTGTTCACAGTGCCATAACAACTGCCCGGTACAGATACGAGTGGAGGGCAATCGCCTTCTTGCCGTGGAGCCGGATCCCGACTTCCCTGCCGCCAAGGCCTTCTATCCTGTGACACAGGCCTGCCGCCGGCGACGCGCGGCTGCGGAGTATGTCCATCATTCGGATCGGCTCAACTACCCGCTGAAGCGCGCCGGCCGGCGGGGTGAGGATAAGTGGCAGGAGATCTCCTGGGACCAAGCGTTGGACGAGATTGCCGAACGACTACAGGAAATCATTGAGGAAAGCGGTCCGGAAGCGGTAGGCGGTACCAGCGGCACCGGTCGCACTCACGATGAGATCCGGCAGCGTTTCTTCAACCTGTTGGGATCGCCCAACCACGTGGGCATGGGGGCCATCTGCTACGGGCCGCAGTGCACCATGGCTCATTCGGTTTTTGGATGGCGGATATTCCCGGTGGTGCGCCCTGATACCAAGTTGGCCGTAGTGTGGGGCGGGGGCGGGCCCAACTATTGGGACGTGTTCTGGAACCAGGCCAAGAAGGCCCGGCGCGAGCGCGGTATGAAGATCATGGTAATCGACCCGCGGGAAACCGAAGCCGTGCGTCACGCCGATCTTTGGCTGCAGGTGCGCCCCGGCACCGATACGGCCTTGGCCATGGGCATGATCAACTTCATCATTCAGAACAACCTGTACAACAAGGAGTTCGTTGAGAAGTGGTGCCATGGCTTCGATGAACTGAAGGAGCGGGTGACAGAGTTCACCATCGCCAAGACGGCCGAGATCACGTGGATTCCCGAGGAGAAGGTGCGTCAGGCGGCCGAGTGGTATGGGACACTCAGTCCGGCCGTAACCAGCCATGGCGAAGGCATCGAAGAGCAGGCTGCCCTAGTGGAGGTGGTGCATGCCCGCTATGCACTCAATGCCATCATGGGTAATGTGGAGACCCGGGGAGCAAACGTATTTGCCTTCCCGTATCCGGATGTGGTGCACGTGGAAGAGGTCGCCGCCCATGAGCGTCTGGGGCCGGAACAGATGGAGAAGACGCTTGGAGGGAATAGGTTCCGCCTGATCAGCCCCAAAGGATTCGAGGTCATCACGGAGACCATCCGGAACCTGTGGGGCCGCGAGGCGTATGCCCGCACCGCCTACGAATGCTACGCGCATGCCCCCACCTTCTACAGGGCCATGCTGACCGGAGAACCGTATCGCATCCGGGCCTGCATCACCCAGGCCAGTAATCCTCTGCTCACACAGCCCAACGTGAATCTTGTCTATCGGGCGCTGCAAAAACTCGATCTCTATGTGGTGCACGATTTCTTCATGACTCCTTCCGGACAACTGGCAGACTACGTGCTTCCATCCACCACCTATATGGAACGCCCGTGGATTTGGTCTTACGCGGCATTGGTGGGGAGTGAGCGCGCCCTCCCCAAGACCGTCCCCGGCGTTTATGATCGCCGTGACGACTTCGATCTGTGGCGCGAGCTCGGCGTTCGCCTCGAGCAGGGCGCCGACTGGCCGTGGGAATCTCTCGAGGAATACTACGATTATCGGCTGGCTCCCAGCGGACTGACCTTCGCGGAGTTTATGGATCAGGGTCGCTATTTGGCGCCGCCCAAGATCGTAGGGCGACACGAGCAGGATGGTTTCGCCACTCCCACAGGCAAAGTAGAGCTCTACTGCACCACCTTGGAGAAGCTCGGCTACGATCCTCTTCCCCGCTACTACGAGCCTCCGGCCAGCCCTTACAGCACACCTGAGTTGGCCGAGGAGTACCCGCTTATCCTCATCACCGGCGGCCGGGTGCAACCCTATTACCATTCGGAGTACCGTCAGGTCGATTCGCTGCGCAAAGTTCATCCCGAGCCGCGAATGCAGATCAACCCGGAGAAGGCGCGCGAGCTCGGCATCGAGGACGGGGATTGGGTGTGGATAGAGACGCCTCTGGGCCGAATCACCCAGAAAGCGCTGTACTTCCCGGGCATCGACCCGCGCGTGGTACACACTGAACATGCCTGGTGGTTCCCGGAGGAAGACGGCGCTGAGCCCCATCTCTACGGAGTCTTCCGCTCCAATGCCAATGTATTGGTAGACGAAGATCCTGAGATCTGCAACCAGATAAGCGGCGGTTGCGCCACGCGCGGATTGCTCTGTAAAGTCTATAAGGAATAGAAAACAGCACGGGGACCTCCTTTCAGGACGCCGGACGGGGGTGTAGAAAGCACCCCCGCTGGGTTATCCTGTCGCGGCGTGGCGCCGTGACTGTGGTCCTTGACGCCACCGGCAGCTAGTGACGGGAAGTACCGGGCGGCACCGGTCCACCAGAAAGGATATTCTTCATGCAGTTCTCCGAGCGTGTCTCCTGTGGGCGCCTAACTTCGGAGGACGTCGGTCGGCAGGTGCTCCTAGCCGGCTGGGTGGATGCCTTCCGGGACCACGGCGGTCTGCTCTTCATTCATTTGCGCGATCGTAGCGGTATTGTGCAGATCGTTTTCAGTCCGGAGATGGCTTCCGGTGAGGTCTGCGAACGGGCAGCCGAATTGCGTGCTGAATTCTGTGTGGCGGTTAAAGGCGAGGTGACGCAGCGCCTGCCGGGCACGGAGAACGCACGATTAGAGACGGGGACCATAGAGGTTATGGTCACTGAGCTGACGGTATTGGCCGAGTCGGAAACATTGCCGTTCGGCGTGTCGGAGAAGGCTATGGTGGCGGGAGCGCCGTCTGCGGAAACCGAACACGTAGCCGAGGAACTGCGGCTGCAGTATCGCTACTTAGATATCCGACGTCCTTCCATGCTGGAGAACCTGGCACTGCGGCATCGCATCTTCCAGACCATCCGCAGTTTCCTCGACGCGCGAGGTTTTTTGGAGATAGAGACGCCTGTACTGACCATGAGCACTCCGGAGGGAGCGCGTGACTACCTAGTGCCCAGTCGTGTCCACCCTCGCAACTTCTACGCGCTCCCTCAATCACCGCAGCTCTTCAAGCAGCTGCTCATGATTGGAGGGGTGGAGCGGTATTTCCAGTTGGCACGCTGCTTCCGTGACGAAGACCTGCGCCCCAACCGGCAGCCGGAGTTCACGCAACTGGATCTGGAAGCCTCCTTCATCGACGAGGAATTTCTCTACGAGCTTATCGAAGAACTGACGGTGGAGATGTTTGCTGTGGGCGGTGTAGTACTTCCTCGCCCTTTCCCGCGCATGACCTACGCTGAGGCCATAGATACTACCGGTTCAGATCGTCCGGACCTGCGTTTCGACCTGCGCTTCGTGGACGTGACCGATGTGTTCACAGACACCGGCTACGGCATCTTCCGCCAGATCCTTCAACGTGGCGGCTGTATCAAGGGCCTCAACCTCAAGGGTGAGTCTTCCAATCTGAGCAAGAACGTCCTGCAGAACGAATACGCCAAAGAGATAGCCCCTGCTTTCGGCGCCAAAGGTATGACCTGGATGCGCGGAGAGGGCGGCGGGCTGGAGTCTAACATTGTCCAGTTCTTCAGCGCGAAGGAACTGGAAGAGCTGAAGCGGCGCTTTGCAGTAGAAGACGGGGACGTCCTCATCATGGTGGCCGATCCCTCCTACGACGTTGTTACCTCGGCTCTTGGTCAGCTGCGCCTGCATCTGGCGAATCGTCTGGGGCTCATCCCCGCCGACGACTTCTGCCCGGTCTGGATCACTGAATTTCCGCTCTTTGAGCCCACGGATGACGGAGGCGTGACATCCAGCCACCATCCCTTCACGGCACCGGATCGCACGGATTTCGATCCCACCAATATCGAGGAACTGCTGAGCCTGCGTTCGCGGGCTTATGATCTGGTGGTCAACGGTGAAGAGCTGGGCGGCGGCAGTATCCGCATCAACGATCGAGAAGTGCAGCGCAAAATCTTTGCGGCACTAGGCCTGTCGGACGAGGATGTGCGCGAACGTTTCGGCTTTTTCCTGCGCGCCTTCGATTTTGGAGCGCCGCCGCACGGCGGCCTGGCGCTGGGCATGGATCGTACGGTGGCGATGATATTGGGCGCGCCCTCTATTCGTGAAGTGATCGCCTTCCCCAAAAACCGAAGCGCCGTCTGTCCACTAACCGGGGCGCCGGCGGCGGTGAAGCGCGAACAACTGGCAGAACTAGAGCTATTGAACTTGGGCGGCGAAGACGCGTTGCCGGGGACGGCCGAGAATGGGGACAGGATTGATCGGTTGTCGTGGGTGTCGCGTATTGGGATCGCAACTCAGGAGAGGGCGGTCATGGAGGAGACGGTGCAGCGGGCCGAGCGGCTGGCGTTGTTGGTCGCCGAGAAGGCCGGGGATGTGGAGCCCATGTACAGCGTGGTGCCTTTGGTAAATCGTATGCGGCCCGGAACCGAGGAACGACAATCGGAGTTGGCCCAGAGCGGCCGTCTGCTCAAGAGCGCACCTTCGGTCAAAGGCGATTATTTCAAGGTCGCCGGTATCCTGGAATAGGGGACATGGTCATGGATCCCATCTTCTTTTATCGCAATCCGGCTTCTGCTGTGGCCGAGGGCACCCTTCAAGGCCTTCGAGTGGCCATACAGCCCAACCTGGCCGTCGAAGGTTGGCCCACGGAGGCCGGCTCTCGGGCGCTCTTGGGCTATACGGCGCCGGAGGACGCCACCATCGTGCGGCGTTTGCGGGCGCACGGTGCGCATCTCTCCGGCTCTACTTATATGAGCGAGCTTGGCTTCGGTCTGGTCAACAGCCGGGCCGGAGCGGCCCTTCAAAGCCGAGAGGCGGATGTGGAGCTGGTACTCGATTTCATGGGAGAGGGCCGGCTGGCTGCAGCCGGAGCAGGCGTGTATGGTTTTAAGCCCAGTTATGGGCTGATGTCGCGCTATGGGTTGGTGGGGCTCACTCCGTCCATGGAATGCTGCGGCGTGCTGTCGGCGGATCTGGGCGGTATTCGCGCCGTTCTGCAGGCCGTAGCCGGTGGGGATGGTCTCGACTTTTCTGTGCCGGAAGAAGAGGCGCCGGACTTCGCACCTCAGGTCATAGATCCTCCAATGATCAGCGTGGGCGTGTTGGCCGAGGCGCGGGGAGGCCTGAATGATGGACAGAATGAGGCGTTCGCCTTGGCGAGCGCCGGTCTGGCTGAAGTGGGTTTTGCGGTGCGGGAAGTCTCGCTGCCGGAGTGGTCTCTGTTTGAGGTGGTGCACAGGATAGTGGGCTCGGTAGAAGCTTCCTCGGCCACCGGTCGCTACGATTCGGTTCGCTATGGGCCACGCGCTCCCGGCGCGAAGAACTGGAACGAGATGTATCTGCTCTCACGTGGAGCGGATTTCGACACATTGTTGAAGAGCTACCTTATCCAAGGAGCCTTTTTCCAGTTCGAAAGCTGCGAAGCGTTCCAGGATGCATGTCGCCTTCGGGCGCGTCTGGTGGGAGAAGTGCAGCGGCTACTCAGCGAAGTGGACTTCCTGGCGTTGCCGACGGTTTTGGACGGCGTAGCGTCGGTTGCCGGCGCATCAATCTTGCTGGATGCTACTTACACTGCATTCAGCTCCACGCTGTTTGCGAATGTGACCGGTCAGCCGGTCTTATATATGCCGCCCGGTCCTGCGACAGAAATGGGCGCTGCCGCAGGCGCCGCCGGCGGCGCCTGCGGCCTTCAGCTCGCCGGGCCGCGGCTCAGCGACGGGTCGCTGCTGGCGCTGGGCGAGTACCTGCAGAGCACGGGCCGAGGAGGTGAGTGACCATGGAATTCGAAGCGGTCGTCGGCCTGGAGATCCACGTGGAACTTAACTGTGCCACTAAGCTGTTTTGCGATTGCCCCAATCGCCCCGGCGACGAACCCAACGCCAACACCTGCCCCACCTGTCTCTGGTTTCCGGGCGCAGTGCCACGGCTGAGCCGGCAGGCGCTGGAGAAGGCGGCGCTGGTTTGCCTGGCTTTGGACGCAGAGCTGCAACCCCGCAGCGCCTTCGATCAGAAGGTCTATTACTATCCGGATCAGCCCAAGGGATACCAGCTGTCTCAGGCTCATCTACCGCTCGCCCGCGGTGGGAATATCAAGATCACAGGTGAGGATGGTGAGTCGCAACGGCTTCGTATTCACCATGTCCATATGGAGGAGGACGTGGCCAAGCTGGTGCATGAAGTTGAGGGTCGCGTGCCCATTAGTTTGGTGGACTTCAACCGAGCCGGTGCGCCATTGGTGGAGATCGTCACACAGCCTGATTTCCGTACTCCATACCAGGCTATGGAGTTCCTCAAAGCATTGCGCTCGCAGGTGCGCTACGTGGGTGCGTCTGAGTGCAACATGGAAGACGGCACCATGCGTTGCGACGCCAACATCTCCATCCGTCCCTGCGGCACCATGCAGATGAACACCAAGGTGGAAGTCAAGAATATGAACTCGGTCCGGCATGTGGGTGACGCCATCGCCTACGAGATGGGGCGCCAGATCGCAGCTGTGCAGACCGGCGAGGCGGTGGTGCTGCAGACCAGGCTGTGGGATCCGGACAAGAAGGCCACTCTGCCTATGCGGGCTAAGTTCGAGGCGCCCTGTATTCCCGACCCCTCGATTCCTGCAATCGAGTTGTCGTCGGAATGGGTTGAGCGTATGCGCGCCGGTCTGCCGGAGATGCCGGCAGCGCGCGCGGAGCGGCTGGTGCAGCAATACGAGTTGACACGGGAAGAGGCGCTGCTTCTGAGTGCTGAACCGGAGACGGTAGACTATTTCGAGACGCTGGTGGCCCAGGGCGTGGCGCCGCGCATGGGTCTGCATTGGATGACCACACAACTGTTGCCCGCCGTGCGGGAGAGGCAACAGAACTTGGTTACCTCACCGGTGACGCCCATGCGCTTGGCCGCATTGCTTCGTCTTCTTGCAGATGACGCGATCAATGCCAAAGCGGCACGTGAGGTGTTGACGACTTTGTTCACCAGCCACGAGACTCCGGAAGCCATCGTGCAGGCTCAAGGTTTTTCCCAAATCTCAGACCGGACCGCCTTCGATGACATCATTGATCGGGTCATAGACGAACAGATATCGGCTGTGGCCAACTATCGGGGCGGCCAGGAGCGGGCGCTTGGTTTCTTGGTGGGGCAGGTTATGCAGGCATCGCGGGGGAAGGCCAATCCCAAAGTGGTCCGTCAACGTTTGCTGGAGAAGCTCGATGAGGCACGCTGACGGGCAGGCATACTTCTTCCTTATCCCCGTCCGTTCATGCCGGTGGTTGCCGCAGCTGTGGAGCGTCTGAGTCGGCCTTCTCGCAAGATACGCTTGACCTCGTTGGCAGGAATGCCCCCCAGACCCAACGCTGCCGGTGTTCGGCCTTGGTGGAGATGATCGCAGCCGGTGATGGCACCGAAGAGGCGTAGGACGGAATCGGCCAGCGGCGTATCTACGCCCGCAAGGTCTCCGATGCCTGCTAGAAGCGCTAGGGTTTCATGCACATCCTCGCGCACATAGCGGTGCGAGAAGTCCAGCGGCTCACGCCATTTTTCACTCTTCACCAGATCGGTGTGGCCGCCACGTCCGTACATCCATTCGCGGTCACCTTGGGGATGGTAGTGGTCGGCTATGGGATAATGTGGCGCCACGTATCCAAGAGCTTCCCGTACGGCAATGCGCTCAGCATCGAGAGCCAGAATGAGTTTCTTGACCGACGGGGTAGTGCCCTCGTTGTGGATGTCCCAGCTGGGAAAATGTTCGATAGGTGCGGTGCTCAGCAGCACCAGCACGGAGTGGATAATGGGTCCTACATTGAGCAGTGCCACCGACAGCACGTCTTCTACGGCGTGGGCACCAGGGAAGAGCAATCGTAACCGGTCCACCGCCCAGTCCGTGCGATGGGCAGGGTACACGCCTATGGGAAGATGGACCGCAAGGCTACTGACTTGAACTTGGCAGGTATCGGTTTTGCGGGTGAGATAGGGGAGAGTTCCGGGTTCGGCATATGTGACATCGACGGAAATGCCCAAGGCGCGCACCGCGGAGGCCATCAGGTAAGAGCCCAACGAGCCTGGAGAGAGGAAAACGATCTGGCCGTCACTGAGGTATGACGCGATGAGCGTGGCCAGGCGCGGTTGGGCGAAGGCAGGGTCCGTACAGATCACGATGTCGGCGCCGCTCACCACGCTTCTGAGGTCGTGGGAAACCAGTAGGGGTCTGGCTACACCGGTGCGCCCCAAACCGGTGACCGTGATGGTGCCGCTGCGAAGCACGTCGGCGTGGCGTCGGCGTGAGCCCGGGCGGAAACGTACACTGTAACCGGCCAGAGTCAGATCAGCGGCGGCCGTATAGCTGCCGTTTCCTCCGCCTACGACGGCGATGGTGGGATGCTCTACGCTATGTGGGCTCATGGCCATCTCTCGTACACGACGATCTCCTCCAGCGCCTTGCGGGTTTTGGGGCGCGGAGACGATGCAGGGTAACCCAGAGTCATTAAGCCGATCACCTTAGCCGCCTCGGGCACTTCTAGGACCCGTCGGACCTGGTTCTGAGCGAAGTCTCCTATCCAGCACGTGCCGAGGCCTTCGGCCGCCGCCGCGAGAGCGAGATGCTCCAAAGCGATGGCCACATCCACCGGATCACCGGGAACGTCGCAGGACATGACTCGCTCGGGCATCAGTCCCACGCCGGCGATCACAATGGGTGCCTCTGCGATGAACCGCTGACCGGCACATGCCCGCATGAGCTGCTGTCGCAGGTCGGCATCGCGCACCACGACAAACCGCCAGGGCTGACGGTTGGAACCGGAAGGCGCCAGGCGAACGGCCTCTAGGATACGGTGAAGTGTCTTCTGTGCAATCGGTTTGGATTTATATGAGCGCACAGAATATCGTTTATTTGCTAGTTCCAGAAAATCCATCACGCACCTCCGCTCCTTGAAGGGTATCTGCAAGTCTATCCTCTTCAGGTCCACACGACGCCGCTAATGGTCCGCGCGATGGCGGGCGTGCGGCGTAAGGCGCGCGACGGCCTCGCGACGCGGTATCTAACTCCCTATGCTAAGGGGACGAGGCGAATATCGATTTACTGTAGTACAGTTTCCGGGTGTTGACGAGACGAAAGGGAGTGGTATGAAGCGGCTTGGGATGGCGGCGGGCGTATTGGCAATAGTGTTGGGGCTGTGCGTGATTGCCGGGTGCTCAGGAGAAAAGACAACTTCCAGCACAACGACAACATCCACTGTAACCAAGGATTCGGCCGTCTCCACTGCGCCGGAAACCAACACTACAACTACGGTTGACACAGAGACTTCAGGCACAGTGGACAACGATGACTCTCAGGAGTGGACCACTGTGATGGAGCTCAAAGGGAGCGACACCGAGGAAATAACTTCCGATATCTTCACACTGAGCGGCGCGCCGGCGCGTATCACTTGGAAGGTGGAGAGTGACTCCATGTGGATTATCGCGGCCTTTGTAGAGGCGGAAGGCCATGATCTTCAGTCACAGGGTGGTTTCCCCGTATTCATGGAGAGCAAGGAGAAACAGGGCAGCAAAACCTTGAAACGCGGGCCCGGCAACTACTTTCTCCATGTCAACGTGGCCAACAGTGAATGGACGGTAGCCGTCCAAGAGCAGAAATAAAGCCGCACGACTCAGCAGGGGGCACTTCGCGTCCACCGGCGGCAAGACGGAGTCAACCGTGTTTGCCTGTTCTGGGTGCCGGGTAAAATCATATTCTATGCCAGGGGGGCCAAGCATATTGCCGAGAGGTACCGTGCGTCTGGGAAACCGCACGGTACCTGTTTTTGTCTTCTTGTGGTGGAGGATTCGCCGTGAATACGCCAAGGGGGGTGAGAATAGGGGTTGTGTTGACAATTGCTTGGATACCGGTATGACGGAACCGGTGTTGGTTTTGGCCTGAATAACGATCAGAACAAGATGTGTCGTTGGTGGTTCCGTCGATGAAGAGCGTGGAGCAGGAGGCCGGTTTTGAGTGACAAGGATGTGAAGACAGTCAAGTCTGTTTGTTACATGTGTCAGTGCGCGGACACAGGGATCGTAGGCCACGTGAAAGACGGGGTTCTCGTCAAGGTGGAGGGTGATCCAGAATGTACACCTACATTCGGGCGGCAGTGCGTTAAGGGTCTGTCCGCTCCTTTTGTACCCTACAACCCCAACCGCGTGCTCAAGCCGCTCAAGCGGACCAATCCGGAGAGGGGCATCGGCATCGATCCCAAATGGGAGGAGATATCCTGGGAGGAAGCCTACGATATCATCGTGCCCAAGCTGAAAGAGTGTCGAGAAAAGAATCCGCTGGGATTGATGCTTAACTTCTTCGACTACCCCACTTACCACTTGGCGACGCCCTGGAGCATCGGTTTTGGGGGACAGCTTTATTTCGGGGCGGCTACGTGGTGCGGTTGGTATCACAACACCGCCTACCAGTATCATCTGAGCTTTTTCCGGGAAGCCGACTACGAGCACACCAATTACATACTGCTGTGGGGAGCGCAGGCGGGACACATTGTGGACGCACTGCCCGTTCACAGCGCCAAGGAGATGGCCGACGCCCGCGCCCGCGGCGCCAAGGTGGTGGTCATCGATCCTATGATGACGCCGGCCGCCGCTCTGGCGGACGAGTGGGTTCCCATCCGCCCCGGCACAGACCTGGCTCTGGGGCTCTGCTTCTGGAATTTGCTCATCAACGAGTTTGAGCTCTACGACGCAGATTTCATGAAATCCAAGACCAACGCTCCGTATCTGGTGGGGGCGGATGAACTCTACGTGCGCGATCCGGAGACCAACAAACCCCTCATCTGGGATACTGCGGCGGGCAAAGCCCGGCCCTTCAACGAAGTGGCCACGGAAGACACGGCTCTGTTCGGCGAGTACGAGGTCAACGGGGTCAAAGCCCGGCCCGCCTTCTCGTTACTGGCTGAGCATCTGAAGCAGTACAGCCCCGAGGTGATCTCACCTATCACCACAGTGCCGGTGGATACCATCCGCCGGGTATGCCGGGAGTTTGGCGAAGCGGCGCAGGTGGGAAGCACCATCAAGATCAAGGGTGTGGAACTGCCACATCGCCCGGCGGTATGCCTCTCCGGACGCGGGCCCACGGCGCACCGCCACTCCATGCACGCCGTTTTCTGCCTCGAGGGCATCAACGCCATTATCGGCAACCTGAACGTACCGGGCGGCACGCTGGGCTTCGCTCCTTACTACAAGAAACGCTGGGGTGTCACCGAGGACGAGGATGGTTTTGCGCTTTCGTGCAACTCCACCTATTTCCACTTTGGGTCTCTGGACACGTATCCCGCCCGAGAGCCGAAGAAACCGGCATGGTACACGCTCCTGGATCTTTGCCCGGTGGCAACCTTCTCAGACAACTTCTATCCAATGATGCTGTCTCTGCCACCCGAGGAACGCAAGAAGTTCGGCTTAGATTACGACATAGATGTTTTCATCTCTACACACAGCAATCCGGCCGTCTACATCAGCCCGCACGAAATGACGGAGGCGATAAAGAACGTCAAGTTCTTCCTGTACTTCGCCACCGAGATGAACGAGTCGGCGGAGCTGGCGGACGTGGTGCTGCCCAACTCGCACTGGACCGAACGGTATGATCCCATCGCCAATCCGCCCTTCAAGTTTGAGGCGGTAGGCGATCACGAGTGGTACTGGTTCTTCCGCAGGCCCATGATCGACCCGCCTCCGGGCGTGCAGCACTGGTGTGACACCATGATCGAGTTGGCCGACCGAGCCGGTTTCTTGCCGGATGTCAACCAGTTGTACAACATCCTCAATGAGTTGAACGGCAGCCCGCAGGAGCTGGAGCTCGATAAACGGTACAGCTATGTGGAGATGAGCGACGCCGTGCTGCAGAATCGCTATGGTGTCAGCGTGGACTGGTACGAGAAGAACGAGACCCAGGTTTTCACCGAGCCCAAAGATATCGAAGAAGCGTTCCCCGGACCTTTCGTTCCCGGGCGATGCCATGTGTATTTCGAATACTGGAAACGTGTGAAACCTGAAGTGGAGAAGGTGGTTAAAGAGCTGGGTATCGAAGATGTGTGGGATACCGACGACTATACGCCGCTTCTCACCTGGACTCCGTGTCCGGCGTTTGAGCCCAAGAACGGCTTCGATCTCTTTGCCATCAACTACAAGGTGGCCTGCCACACCTTCTCCCATAGCTACACCAACCCCCTGGAGCTGGAGATAGGTCACACCTATCCTTGGATATACCGAACGCCCATTCACGCTTCTACCGCCGCCAAGTACGGCATCAAGGACGGCGACGAGATCTGGATCGAATCGGAATTCGGGTACCGGGTCAAGGGGACCGCTCATCTCACCGAGGGTATCCACCCGGAATGTGTGGGCACATCGGGCTTTGGTGGGCGCCTGACCCGCGGCGCCAAGACGGGTCGGAAGGTCTCGCCCAACTGGAACACTTTGGTTGGGCAGCGGCTCGATCTCATGGACAAGATGAACAGTTCCCTGGACGGGTGTGTCCGGGTCAAGATCTACAAGGCCTAAAGGAGGGTAGCCGTGACCAAGTGGGGTATGACCATTGACCTCAGGCGGTGTATGGGCTGCCAGTCCTGCACCATGGCCTGCAAAACTAAGAACGGTACACCTCCCGGTATCTTCTACCGGCGGGTGGTGGAGAAGGAGTTCGGCACCTTCCCCAATGTGCACCGGACGTACGTTCCCATGAACTGCATGCACTGCGACGATCCACCCTGTGTGGCGGCGTGTCCCGCCGGAGTATTCTCCAAGCGGCCGGACGGTATCGTGGATGTGGATTCCTCCAAGTGCTACGGCGCCCGCGTTTGCCGCATCGTTTGTCCGTACGATGCCATTGCGTTCATCGATGAGATCGTGCCGTATGGTGAGAAGGGTTATCTGCCTCCGGAGAAATACTGGTACGAGAAGTTCGAGTCGGGTACGGCCGTCAAGTGCGACTTTTGCATCGATCGTCTCGAGGAGGGTCTTGACCCGGCGTGTGTGAAGACCTGTCCATCTGAGGCGCTCAAGTTCGGAGATTTGGAAGATCCGGACAGTGAAGTGTCAAAACTTATTCGCAGCCGCGGAGGCCAGACGCTCAACCCGGAGTTGGGCACCAGGCCTAATGTCTACTATCTCACGTGACGGGGAGGGGAGGAACAAAATGATGCCAAATGTAACGGATCAAAGAATCGACCAACTCTCCGTCGGTGCCGGTCCTATCCCCGAGACCTTCGAGGCAAGTTTTCGAGGGCAGCGAGACTGGAGATTCTGGGAGCTGATGGCCTTCTACTTCGGCTGCCTGGGTGCAGGACTCTATGCCATTTCGGCGCTTCTGGATTGGCGGGCTCCAGGTGGTGCCCCGCGGACAACAGTCACGGGACTTATTGTGGGGTTCGTGCTGGTTATAGTGATTAAGAACGGCTCGCACGTCCTTGGATCCAGCCGTCCGGGTAGGGCGTTGCGCGCGTTGAGCCAGGTAGGCTCGTCGTGGATCAGTCGGGGTTCATTGTTCATCCTGCTCTTCGGGATATTCGGCGCGTTGGACGTAATGGTTCGTCTCGGTTGGATCCCCGGTGACAAGGATGTGCTTGGATGGATTCTGGGAATATTGGCTTTGCTTGCGTCCCTTGCCGTGATGGTTTACGTGGGTTTTGTCATGGCCCAGGGACGCCGTATCTCACTCTGGCATAGTCCTCTGATGCCGGTTATTTTCTTGGTGTACTCGGTGGTGGTGGGCTGCGCGTTGGCCACGGGTATCTTCGTGATTTTCGGGATCGCCTACGATACCGAACTGGTGCGCGTGCTCATGCTCATCGGAATTCCGGTTATGATCTTCCTGGTGCTGGCTCAGTTGGCGTTTCTCGGCACCTCCACAGAAGCCGGCCGTATCTCGTTGCGTATGCTTATACGGGGCCGTTTGGCCGCCCCGTATATCGGCGGAGCTCTCATCTTTGGCCTCGTTATACCGCTCATTCTGACTGCAGCGGCCTACGGGACCAGTGGAGGAGAAGCTGTGGCCTCGGTGATATCGGCGGTGTTGATTGTCATCGGAGGATACCTCTTCTTCAGTAGCCTTCTGAAAGCCGCCGTATACACGCCGACTGTAGAACCAGGACGGTCCCTGCTGGTGAACATCTGACCATGTTATGGGCGCGAAGACGACGGTCATATAACGACGTCTTCGTGCCCCTCCATGCCATATACTGATGATCCGCCGTGTCGAGAAACAGATCTTATGACGGCTCAGATCGTAGGTGGAAGGAGAAACATGCGCAGTCTCCAGCACGATGTAGAAGCCGCTCGCCGAGTCCACGGTGGACGACATCTCTGCCACGGCATGGTTTTGGGTGTGCGCCTGGCTCGTCTGGGCTGCCGTCTCTTGGGCATAGATGATCCCGGAAGCTACCGAGATTTGGTTGTGTACACTGAGACGGACCGTTGTGCCGCAGATGCGGTAAGCGCAGTGGCAGGGGTCACTCTTGGCCGACGCAGGCTCAAGTGGGTGGATTACGGTAAGTTCGCAGCCACCTTTGTTGACCTGGCCACGGAAAGGGCGGTCCGGGTATGGGCGCGGCCGGATGTGCCGCACGGTCGGCCGGATCAAGACGCTGAAGAGGTCTGGCGTGGCTTTACCGACGAGCGGCTTTTCTACTGGCAGTGGGTACACGTGGAGGTACCGGACTGCGATCGGCCGGGTCGGCCCATAGAGAAGGTATGGTGCGAAGACTGTGGAGAGGAAGTACGTGATAGTCGGCATGTTGGGGTGGAGGGGCGTAGGCTATGCCGGGCCTGTGCCCACGGCCCATACTATGAAGTGCTGGCCGCACAATCGGATGAGGCCGGTGTTGCATGATACGGTCTTTCCGGCGCGGGAAGGTCCGTGCGGATGAGGGCACGTACTGAGGATGTTTCGCTTGCCCTTCTAGTGAGGAATGGCTCGGAAGAAGAGCAGTTGGACGCAGCCGTCACCTTGTCCGGTAAGAACACTCTTGTGGATCTTGTGAAGCGGATGCTGAATAGGCATGCCGCTATGTTTGCCCATGTATACGTTGTGACGGAGCAGCCCCAACGACTGGAACACCTCGGTGTTCCAGTTATAGGCTATGCGTTGCAGAGGCCCGGAGTAAATGTGGAGCTTGTGGAGCTCTATTCCGCCGTGCTCGCCGCACCTACCGAGAGAGTGATATGCCTGACCTGCACCATGGGATCTGTAAGCGACGAGCTGCTACATCAACTGACGGTACAGTCGCGCGGGCATGAAATAACGGCGCCTACGCGTTGGGGGTTGCCGGAATTTGGTTGCGCGGTATACGCTCGGTCGGCGTTGCCCGCGCTGCGGGCGGCCGCCGGCGCCGACATAAAAGACAGCGCTGCGGCCGGCCGCCTTACAGGTGATGTGTTGGCCCAGTTCAACATTAAGTACCTGGAGATCGATTCGGGTGCATTTGGTGATCCGGACACGCTGTTGTCCGTCGTGCGTGATCTGCAGGAGCCACTCGAGGGAGAAGAGCCGGTGCAGGTGAAGCTGCAGACACAAGGGGCTGAGTCGGGCACCGACGTGTCGGAGCTTCGCACTGAGCGGTTGCGGCATCTGGCGCCTCGTATCCGGACGTTCATGGAGGCTGCTGCGCTTCCGGTGGTGTCCTTCGTGGGGAAGAAGAAGACCGGAAAGACAACGGTCCTGGTGCGAGTGGTGGCGGAAATGGTGACGCGGGGCTACAGAGTTGCGATCATCAAGCATGACATGCACGGGTTCGACGCCGACGTTCGTGGCACGGACACGTATCGCCTTCGCGAGGCAGGTGCCACTGTCACCGGTATCTCTTCGCCGGACAAACAGATGTGGATCATACTCACCCATCGTGAACAGGATCTCTGGGAACTGATAAGGAAAGTGGATGAACCCGTGGATCTCATCATCACGGAAGGATTCAAGCGCCAGGACGCTCCCAAGATTGAGGTAGCTAGGCGCGAGCGGAGTGAGCAGCTGATCTGTCAGGAGAACGAGTTGCTGGGTATCGTCAGCGATATGTCGTTTCCTTCATATGGGGTACCCCGCATCGATATCAATGACACAGAAGGGATATGCGATCTATTGGAAGCGATGCTTATGAACCCTCCCAGACCGGACGATGGACAGTTCTCGGGGTTGTCAGCGGGGGTGCGTTCGTGAAGGTTCGTGTCCAGAGCTGGGGTGTACTAAGCAGGAGGCTGGGCTGGCCCGAGAAGATTCTTGAAGCGGAGGGCGATGTAACCGTTCGTGAGGCATTGCAGCGTATGCCGGGAATTCCGGCTGGGGGCGAACTGACCGGCAACGACGGCGACACGCTCTATGAGATCATGACACGGAATGACTCGGTTAGGGTAGACAAGTGGCTGTGCATCAATGGTCGTATTCAAACGGCCCGTGCTGAAGTTCTGGACAAGGCCCTCAACGACGGCGACGAGTTGCTGGTCATGGAGGCCACCTTGTCCGGAGGAGGGTGATAGCCGAGGGTGGTACCAATGCCCACCGCCTGTGGCCGGATCGTGGCGACCTGATCTACAGTCGGCTGCGATCGGCCGGTAACCTGCGACCGTGATGTCGCAGCGCATCCAGCAGCCGGTCCAGATGAGCAGGCGTCGAAGAGGCCGGCGATGGGCATGGGCACCGTGGGATTGGGATCTTGCGCTGGGAAGCCGTTTACCGGCAGCGTCACTTCACCGCTTCGAATGCATTGCGGAACAGACGGAGCCAAGGGCTGGTACGGCAGCGCCACTCCGGCGGGACCCAGGGCCACTGGCGGAGCTGGAAAGCGCGCTCCGCGTGGGGCATGATCGCCAGGTGGCGCCCGTCGGGTGAGCAGAGGGCGGCGATTCCCAGCGGGCTACCGTTGGGATTGAAGGGGTAATCCGTGGTGGGCTTACCGGTTGGGTCCACGAAGCGGACGGGTGCCAAATGCTTCTCTACAATCCAGTCCAGCGTCGTCGGGTCGGGGATGTGCAGCCTACCTTCTCCGTGGGCCACCCAGACTCCAAGAATGGAACCCTCCATGCCCTGCAGCATGACCGCCGGGCTCGGTTCGATGCTCACCGTGCTGAATCGAGACTCGAAGCGTTCGGAGGTGTTGCGTACAAAGCGCGGCCGTTGCGTATCCGGCAGATCGAAACCGGGTATGCCCAGAAGAGCCATGAGCTGGCAACCGTTGCAGACACCTAGGGAGAGACTATCGGGGCGCGCGAAGAAGCGAGAGAGCTCCTCGGAGAGATGCTCGTGGCTTCGGATAACCGATGCCCAACCTTTGGCGGAGCCAAGCACACTGCCGAATGAGAACCCGCCCACGAACGCCGCCACCTGGAAATCTTGCAGGTGGACTGTGCGGTTGAGGAGGTCGATAGTGGTGATGTCCCAGGGCTCGAAGCCGGCTGCCAGGAAGGCGGCGGCCATCTCGCGGTCGCCGTTGCTGCCCTGCTCGCGCAGGATGGCGACACGTGGTCGGGCGGCGGGACCGGTGCGCCGAGAGCTCGACTTTTTGGAGATATCCTTGGAGTCCGTGGGTTCTGCGTCCGGGTCGAAGCTGAGCCGGTAGGGAGCAGTGACGGGAGGCAGATGGTGAGACTGCCACTCCTGCTCTGCACATGTGGGATTCGCTTGGAGACGATCCAGACGGTATGCGGTTTCCTCCCAGGCTGAGTACAGCTGGTAAAGCGGTTCCGAGAGCAGCCTAGTGCCATTGAGGTTGAGTTCCACAAGGCCTTTGGTGCCGGCGTCCGTCACATGCCCCAGTTCTACGGCCGATACGCCGTGGCGATCGAGTATGGGCTGTAATTGGGCGGCGGCTGCCACTTCTATAACCACACCCGCTTCCTCGGCGAAGAGCGCGTGGTAGGGGTCGTCGCCGGTAACGGCGACCTTCCAGCCTCGATCGCCGGCGAAGGCCATCTCCAGCAGGGCGACTATGAGGCCGCCATCGCTCACATCGTGACACGAGACGACGGCTCCACTGCTTATCAGCTCCTGCACGGCGCGGAATACAGCTTCGAGTGCCGCTGCATCCTCTATGTCGGGCGCTTCGTCACCCAGGACGCCGAGCACCTGGGCCAGCGCGCTGCCCCCCAACCGTTGCCGATGGCTTACCGGTAGTAGCAGCAGGCGGTTGCCGTTGGTCTTGAGGTCTGGGGTGACGCGGCATGCCACGTCCTCGGCCAGTGCGTAAGGAGCTATTACCAGCTGTGGTGGCGCTATGACCAGTTCGCTATGACCGTCGGGGGCGATACCTTGGCTGGCCATGGAGAGGCTGTCTTTGCCGCCGTCGACACCTATGCCCAGCTCGGTCAAGATACTGCGTAGGGCGCAGGCGGCGTCGTAGAGCCAGGCGCCTTCGCCGGGCTGCTTGGCGGCCAGCATCCAGTTGGCCGAACACTTGATCTCGCTTAGGTCGGTGACGACCACACCTGCCATATTAAGCAGCGCTTCCGCTACGGCCATGCGGGCTCCGGCGCCGGGAGACAGCAGTCCTTTGATGGGCTGCTCGCCGAGGCTGAGAGCCGTGCCTGAAGCGTCCAGATATGTCTGGGCGATGACGGCATAGTCGGAGAGGGGGAGGTGCCGTGGTCCCACCAGTTGCCGTTGGATAACCAACCCGGTGGCGTCCACGTCTACTTTGTTGGTGAGGAAGCGTTTGGAGCAGATAGTAGGGATGCGAAGCACCAGGTCGAGCAGCCGGCGGAAGTCGGAGTGGGGTGGGAGACTGAGTGGCTCCGTTTGCCGGAGGCGACGCTGAAAGTCGAAGCGCTTGGGTGGCAGTTGACCCAGGATGTCGTTCAAAGGTAAATCAACAGGGCGGGAACCGTCGTGCTGATCGACAAGAACCAGTTGGCCGTCGCCGGTGACACGGCCTACTACGGCCAGCGGCACGTTCTCGCGGGCGGCGATGGCTTCAAGTACGGGAAGGCCGGCCGGGCGAATTAGGAGCGCGTTTCTTTCTTGCGACTCGTTGCCCCAGATTTCCAGTACGGACAGTGTCTTATCACCCACCGGGATTGCTCGTAGATCTATCACGGCACCTGCCGGGTCCACGATCTCCGGGAGGGCGTTGCAGTCGCCGCCGGCACCCAGATCGTGGGCGGAGATGATGGGGTTGTCGGCGTCCAATTCTATGCACGCCCGCATGAGGCGGTTCAGGCGCTGTTCCATCTCGGGGTCTCCGCGCTGAACGGCGTTGAAATCGAGCTCCTGTGCATCACCGCTCTGTTCCATGCTGCTTGCGGCGCCTCCACCCATGCCGATGCGGTATGCCGGACCACCCACCTGCACTACCAGCATTCCGACTTCCGGGTCACCCTTGACCGTGTGCTCGTCACGTATCTGGCCCGTTCCCACGCTGTACATGACGGGTTTGTACCAAGAGCGGTAGCCTTCGGCCAAACGCAGTCCAAAAGTGCGCGTGAATCCGTAGATGAGGGGCTCGCCGAAACGATTGCCGTAGTCAGAGGCGCCGTCGCTTGCCTCGATGAGGATCTCGAGTGGCGAGGCTAGATCCGGCGGGTGTGTCCAACCGTCTTCTTCCCAGGGCAGCGGGTAGTCCGGGATATGTAGGTTACCCGTGCAGTATGCTGCGCCTGATGCATACACCAGTCCGCCGCGTCCGACGGCCTGATTGTCGCGGATACGGCCGCCGCCACCCGTAGCGCCGCCGGGATAGGGCGATACGCCCGACGGGAAGTTGTGGGTCTCGGCGGTGAGCGTGGGATGGAGGAGCATTGATTGCTCCACCAGCGGCGATGGGCTCAGCGGTTGCGATGCTGCCGGCAGGCGTACGGTGCGCCCGCGGATGGCCGAACTGTCGTCGCGGAAGGCTATCACCGAGTTGGGGGCCGAGGTCTTCAGCGTTTGGCGCACGATATCCATGAGGCTCTTTTCGGGCACGCGTACGCCGTCGATCCACAGCTCTCCGCGAAATACCCAGTGGCGCGAGTGCTCCGAGTTGGCCTGGGCGATCTGGAATAGCTCCACATCGGTGGGATCGCGATCCAGACGGCCATAAATGGAGGCGATGAGGGCGAGGTCGCTCTGGTCCCAGCTGCAGCCGTACTCATGGTTGAAACGCTGCAGTGCCTCGATGCCCATAGTGGCCAGCGGTACCACCTCCACCGGCTGAGGTACGAGCCCGGTCTCAAAGGAAGTGAGCGGCTGCCGGTAGCGCATCTCCGTCATACGGTCACACAAGGCGTCTATCAGCGCTTCAGCCTGCTCCTCCGTGAGCATCGCCGGCAGCCCCAGGCGCACGGAGCGTTCCAGGCGCTGCACAGAATCCACGCCGGATCTCCGGCAGATCTGCACTGCGGCCGATGACCAGGCCGTCTCAAAGTTGAGGCGCGGTCCGTACTCCAGTACGGTGGGGAAGCGTTGCGCCAGGAAGCTCGTGTTACCGAACTGCTCCGGCTCAAAAGTCTCGGAGAGGACATAACGAAGGATGGTTAGGTCACGTCCTGAGAACGCCCCGCCATTGCGGCTGCCGTTCTGCGGAACAGCGTCACGGTCCACCGTCTCCGCGTAGTAGCAGTACTCAGTGCCGATCTTGTCGATGGGCCTGCCCAGAACGCGCTCGGTGGCGGAGAGAATGGCCCCGACCCTGGTAGGAGGGGCACCCGGCATACGGAAAAAACGAACCATGTTCATGACTCAGAACGATAGCACGTCGAGGCGTCGGAGAACGACACTTTTCGGGCTGAGAAGTGCAACTTTTTTCTGCGCTCTTCTCTGCGCCTCACGAGTGGTCCGGTGTGTCAACCTATCACCGTTTCTGTAGCAACTTATGCGATGTGTTATGCGGGCGTTCCGGAATGGTGCAGGATTCGCTATGCTCTGACAGGCCGTCCGAATCCCCGGGCCGGCCTGAGAGGAGAGTTGTGAGCCGCAGAGTGGGATTCGACAACGAGAAGTACCTGGAAGAGCAGAGTTGCGCCATTGTGGAACGTGCCGAGCGCGTCGGCGGACGGCTGTATCTGGAGTTCGGCGGAAAGATTGCTTACGATTGTCACGCGGCTCGGGTGCTTCCCGGCTACGATCCAAACGCTAAGATCCATCTTCTTCAACGCCTAAAAGATCGGGCGGAGATCATTGTGTGCATCTATGCGGGAGCTATCGAGCGTCGCAAGGTTCGTGCAGATTTCGGCATCCCCTACGATGTTGATGCGCTCAAGCTCATCGATGACCTGCGTGATTGGGGTCTACTGGTTCGGGCGGTGGTGGTCACCCGCTTCGAGAATCAACCTTCTGCCGGCGTTTTCAAGGCGCGCCTGGAGCGACGGGGTGTTCCTGTCTTCGCCCATCGCTTCACGAGCGGCTATCCCACAGATGTCGATCGCATAGTGAGTGATGATGGGTACGGGGCCAACGAATTCATCCCCACCGAGCGCCCTGTGGTGGTGGTGGCCGGCCCTGGTTCGGGTAGCGGCAAACTGGCAACATGTCTCTCGCAGGTGTATCACGAGCACTTACGGGGCAATGTAGCCGGCTATGCCAAGTTCGAGACGTTCCCCATCTGGAACCTTCCGCTCAAGCATCCGGTGAATGTGGCCTACGAGGCGGCTACCGCAGAACTACGCGATCTCAACCAGATCGACCCCTACCATCTTGCCGCATACGGGGAACAGGCCGTCAACTATAACCGTGATATCGAAACCTTTCCTCTGGTCCTGCGCATCCTGGAGCGCATAGGTGAACCCGTGACGTACCGCTCTCCCACGGACATGGGTGTGAATAGAGCGGGGTTTGCCATTGTGGATGATGGAGTGGTGCGCGAGGCGGCTGAGCAGGAAGTGATCCGCCGTCACTTCCGTTACGCGTGCGAGTATGCAGTGGGCCTGGTAGAGCGCGAGGATGCCGATCGCGCCCAACTGATCATGCATGAGCTGGGTCTCGATGAAGAGCAGCGCGCAGTGGTGCGGCCCGCTCGAGAAGCCGCGCGTGAAGGCGAGATCAAGGGGAAGGGAAACGAGGGAATTTTCTGCGGCGCCGCCATTGAATTGCCCGACGGCCGTATTGTGACGGGAAAGAACTCTCCGCTGATGCACGCGGCCTCCGCAGCTGTGCTCAATGCCGTGAAAGAGCTCTCACATATCCCTGACGAGATGCCACTTCTCACGTCCAATGTTATGGAAGCCATTGCCGGCATGAAGAAAAACGTGTTGCGAATGAGGTCTGTGAGTCTAGACCTGGATGAGATGCTCATTGCACTCGGGATAAGCTGCGCTACCAACCCGGCGGCGCAACTGGCCGTGTCCCATTTGACTAAACTGGCGGGTTGCGAGTTCCACACTACCCATCTTCCCACCGCCGGTGACGAGGCCGGGCTGCGGAGGTTGGGCCTCAACGCTACCAGTGATCCACAGTTTGCCACGCGCTCGTTGGTGATCGGCTGAGATGCGGCTGTTTGGCCTGGTCCGGATTACTTGATAAGGTATTCCCACAATGGGTCTTCCCGCAAGACTCTCCTGCCCGCTCGTTCGTAGAGGAGGAAAGCCGCATGAGCAGTGCTGCCCTGCCGGTCTCCGATAAGTTCGATCAAGCCCTGAAGATCGGCCGTCCCCCCAACGTAGCCCGGCTCTTTCCCAACTCCCGGGCGCTCCTCGTCAGCGGTAAGGTAATCGACCGGGCCATGATTGCTAAAGGCAAGGCCATGGCCATCGCCGCCAACGCCCGCAACCGTTTTGTCATCTATGGAGCCCTCCGCGCAGCCCAGAGGGCGGACGCCGCACTTATTATCGAGATCGCCAAGTCTGAAGGCGGCACCGGTGCTTACTGCGCTGTGAACTACTGGAATATGGCCACCTTCGTGGATGCGGCGGCCAACGAACTGGGCATTACCATTCCGGTGGCTCTTCACGCCGACCATTACACCATCAAAAACCAGGCCGATGTGGAGCGGGCCAAGGTAGAGATTCCCACCATATTCGAGGCGGGATTGACTTCAATAGCCATCGACGCCTCCCATATGCCCGACGAGGAGAATCTCTTCGCCTGCGAGACCCTCAATGAGTTCGTCCCTGCCTGGGCGGGCCTTGAAGTCGAAGTGGGCGAGATTAAGGGTAAGGAAGGGCTGTCAACACCCGATGAGGCCCTCTACCTCATCCAAGGCCTCAACGCTGTGGGGATCTCGCCGGATTGGATTGCTCTGAACAATGGCACCACGCACGGCATCGAGGAGAGTGACGCCGGTATCCAGGTGGATCTCACCGCCCGTATTCATGAAGTGCTGGAGCCGTACAAGGTGTCCGGCGCTCAACACGGTACGTCCGGCAACAGCTTTGAGCGTTTGGGCCGCATTGTGCGCGAGACCCGCACCACAAAGGCCAACGTGGCCACCGCACTGCAGATGCTCTCTTGGGGCGTGAAGGTTAATGATTACGGCAATGCCTTCGTGGACGAAGCCGGTGAATTTGTGCGCGCCGAAGGAGCGGGTGTCAGCGATACACTGTGGGAGGAGATGGTGGCCTACGCTGCCGACAAGGGTTGGAAAAAGGGCGATTACAAGAAACTCAACCTCCCCTTCGAAAACAAGTTGTGGGCAGAAACGGAGCCGATCCGCGAACGTATGACGTCGGCCGTGGAGGAGTTTGTGTATCACCTGCTCACAGAGGTATTCAACGCCGCCGGCACCGGCACTCTGGCGTTAGACGCTCTACTGGCTGCAGGTTCGCACGATCTGGGGCCCAAGGTGGGTCGCATGGAAGATCCGGCGGATTGGACCAGGGAAAAGGCCGTCGCACGTGCGCAGACACTGCAGAAAGAGGAGTCACCCGCCGGGGATTACGACGACTGATGGCGGTCTAAACTACTTTTGCGGGATATCGATTGAAGACTGTGGCCCGCCGCCTCCGGCCGGAGGCGGCGGGCCACAGTCTTGCCGGCTGCAGTTCTGCCCTTTGATATTTTGTCGCGGATGTGCATGAATACATTCGCATATGTCCGGCATACATGTGTCGGGATCTCTGAAATCAATCGTAGGTACGAGGGCGAGTGCAGTGGAATCACTAGGCGAATTAGGCGAATCGCAACAGACCGTATCTCATGTTCTGATGGACCACGCTCAGCGCCCTCGGAACAACTATCCATTGTTGGATTTTGATGGACGTGCCCGTATCACTGGGACCTGCGGTGACACTATGGAGGTCTGGGTGAAGGTGCGGGATGGAGTGATAGAGCAGGCCGCCTTCATCACCGAAGGGTGTGCCGTTTCTCACGCGTGTGGCAGCATGACCACATGTATGGCTGAAGGCAGGTCTCTGGAGGAGATCGAGGCTCTGGAGGCGGAGCATGTCATCAAGGCCTTTCGGGGTCTTCCGCCGGGTCACGAGCACTGTGCCGACCTTTCCTCCAGCGCGCTGAAGCTGGCGTGCGCCAATATTGGTGAGCCTGGAGGCGGAGTTGACGTGGCCCCGGAGGATCTGAGTGGCATTGTGGTACGCGTAGCGCTACCGCTTGCGGAGGGGTTTATAAGCGGGACGGTGGAAAGCGCCGAGCGCTTCGCTCTGGTGGATGTCGAAGCCGCAAGTATGTGCGTAGTCAATAGGGAAGACATGGCCGTACCTGATGCGGTTGAAGGAACGGAGAATGGGGCTATTCTCCCCGTTTGGCTACAGGAACAGAGAGTGCAGGTGCTCATTTGCGGCTCCATGGACGAAGACACGCGGATACTTTTTGCGGAACGCGGTGTACAGGTAGTTCTCGATCCGGCGCCCGACATACCGGAGGAGTTGATAGCCGAGTATCTGGCCGGATCACTGCGGGGAGGGGGACGATGAACAGTGCCAAGATAGTCGTCTCGAACCGCTGCCGCACGTTCACAACTGATCGTTCCTAATCGATCGACGGGTGGGCTGATGGTATCCGGCACATTTCGCGTCCCCAAAGCGCACACCTTCTCTATCGTGGCCCGAGATCAAGTGAGCGGTGACTTGGGAGTAGCCGTGCAGTCGCACTGGTTTGGGGTTGGCGCCGCTGTGACGTGGGCGGCCGCAGGGGTGGGGGTGGTGGCCACCCAGGCTTCCATAGATCCCGGCTACGGTCCTCGAGGATTAGACCTGATGCGGCAGAAGATTTCGGCACCGGAGGCGCTGGCCCGTTTGCTGGCCAAGGATGTCGTCCAGGACATGCGGCAGGTGGCAATGGTTGATGCAGCGGGGAATGTCGCGGTGCACACGGGGACGCAGTGCGTGGCGTTCGCCGGACATGCTGGAGGGGACGGTTTTTCGTGCCAGGGGAACATCATGGCGAATCCCGAGGTGTGGACGGCAATGGCCACCGCTTTTGAGTTTGGCCGGGGCGAGCTCGCGGATCGCCTGTTGATGGCTTTGGAGGCGGGACAAGCGGCGGGAGGTGATGCCCGTGGACGCCAGAGTGCCGCCATGCTGGTAGTGGCGGCTGAGGCTGAGCCCGAGACCTGGCAAGGCGTGCTGGTGGATCTACGCGTGGACGATCATCCAGAACCTATCTTGGAACTCCGCCGACTGTTGCATGTGCACCGTGCATTCCGGCATATGAATCGGGGTGACGAGCAGCTTGCCGAGGGAGATGTAGCGGCGGCGCTTGAGAGTTACCGTACCGCCGCTACGCTCGTGCCGCACATGGCAGAGCTGTCCTTCTGGCACGCGGTTGCCCTGGCAGGGCTCGGCCGCATGGACGAGGCGCAGCCGCTCTTCCGCTCCGTTTTTGAGCAGGAGCCGGTATGGGCGGAAATTGTGCAGAGGCTGCCCGCCGCCGGCCTACTACCCCACGATGTCGACCTGATACGTCGAATACTTGCTTCGTAGACTCCGTTTAGCACGCCGTCTTCGCATAGCCGGGCCGAATCCCGGCAGGGGGGTAGGAATTTGTGAAACCCGTGGATCATGGTCGTGACCATGGACGTGGGCTGCTTTGCGTAGCCGGTGCCGCCATCATCTGGGGATCTACCCCTCTGTTTGCCCGCTGGTCGGGGGCGGGTCCGTTTGTGACGGTCTTCTGGAGGGTGGTTTTTGGCTCGTTGGCCCTGCTGATATATGTGGTGGCCACCGGCCAACTGAGACTCCTGCGAGGCCTGTCGCGGCGGACAATCTTGACGTTGTTATTTCTTGGTCTATTACTGGCGTGCGGCTGGGCCACTCTATTCACGGCGTTTGCGTGGACCACGGTGGCTACTGCCATCCTGTTGAACTACATAGGCCCGTTGTTCGTGGCCGTTTTCACTCCACTTGCCACCGGTGCATCCGCGGATCGGCGGATCGTTCTGCCGCTGGGTTTGGCCATCGTAGGTACAGCGGTTATCGTTGGCCCTCAAGCGTTTGATGTTGCAGGATCACGCAATCTATTCGGCATAATAATGGCTTTAGTTTCGGCCGGGATCTATGCCATGACTGTGCTCGTGAACAAACGCGTGCTGGTTGGTGTGCCACCTGGTCTTGCTGCCTTCGTCCAGCAGGTGACGGCGGCGGTAGTCTTGCTTCCGGTTGTCTTCTTCCTGCCCGGTCCCGACGGTCTCACGGGGTGGGGCTCGGTGGTGACCCTGGGTGTAGTGAACGCAGGATTGGCCATGCTTCTCTTCTACAAGGGTTTGCGTTTGGCGCGCACCGACCGCGTCGCCGTGCTCAGCTATATCGAGCCTCTGGCGGCGGTAACCCTGGCCGCAATCTTCCTGGCCGAGCCGCTGACCTGGTATACGGGGCTTGGGGGGGCGGCGGTGCTGGCCGGGGGGATAATGGTAGCCCGTTTGGGTGATACACCTGTTCCCCGTAGTTCCTGACCGCCGCCCCAATCATGGTAATGGTGAATATGCGTATTGGATGCTACTTGTAGAGGTTGTCGAGAAGCTTCTGGGCCAGCTTTGTTCCGAACTCCGTCTTGTCGGTCGTGTACACGGTGGGGTTCCAGTCTATACGCACCACCAGGTCTCCTGAAAGCACAACGATGCCGTGATCGGTTTCGGAGAATTCGCAGACATAAGCCTCATTGCCCACACCAGAAACTTCCTGGATAGTTTCGGCGATGGCAAAACTCTTGATTAGCTCGAAACCCTTGGTGCCACCGTTGACATCGGCGTCGAAACGGATCTTAGAGCCATCTTTGCCGGTTACAAGATAGCTGCCGGCCGGCCTACCCTTCTGGGACGCGCTGGCGCCCTCGGGGAAGAATTGCATGGTCTCGTTTGTGACGGAGGCTACGTCTTCAGCCGATATAGCTTGTTCTATAGTCCAGCCATCCGGGAGGGATATGATCGCCGGTGCGGTGTCCGCAGTGGTTTCGTTGGGAGCAGATGTCGAAGTGGTTGTCGTCTGGCCCGCTTCGGTCGCTGTGGTGGTGTCGCTTGATGAACAGCCCGCCAGTGCCAAGAGTGCGACAATGACCCCGATCCCCAATAGCTTGACTTTCATAGCCATTTCCTCCTATTTCAACAAATGGGATTAGCTAAACAGTCTACCGTACTCACGGGCGACAAATGTGTCTGGGTGCTGGGCCTGTATGGCTGCGGGAAGGTATAGTATTGACATCATGAAACAGTAGTGATCAGTGGGTGGCAAACACGTCTGGAGTTGATGTAGTAATGGATCGCGATGAGGTTCGGGCTCGTCTGTACGCGGCCTGTCCACCGGACATCGGTAAGAAACCGGCTGAGGAAGCCGCTGTTTTGCGCAGAGGCCGGCCGGCCGGTGTGCTCGTTGGCCTGCTTGCCGGTAGCGATGGGCCGCGTGTCATCTTGACGGAACGTAATGCGCAACTGAAGGCTCATCCTGCGGAGATCAGTCTTCCAGGAGGCGGTATGGAGCCGGGTGATGATGGGCCAGCCGCCACCGCTCTGCGGGAGACCTACGAGGAGATCGGCCTTCCACCGGAGAAGGTGGAGTTGCTGGGATGTCTCCCCGTATACGAGACGGTTTCAGGCTACTGCGTATATCCAATAGTGGGCTGGATAGAGCCACCCGTAGAATATGCACTCCAAGCCAACGAGGTGGCCGATGTTTTTGAGGTGCCGCTCAGTTTCGTCTTGGATCCGGGTAATAGGAGCCGGGAGAATGTGATATACGAAGGGCAGAACCACTGCTATTACGTGCTGCCTTATCCCGGCCATCGTATCTGGGGCGCCACTGCCGGTATCTTGGTGAGTCTGGCGCGCGCCTTGGGATCGTGACTCTCAGCGTTACTCGACTGAGCCTATTGAGAAGACTTCGGCAAACGCATCCAGGCGTCTACTATCGGGAACAGCTCGTTGAAGTCGTAGATTACGGCGTCGGTTGCTGGGCTGGGGGGCCAATGTGAGTAACCGGAGTACTGGATGGTGCGCAATCCACGTGCGTGGGCGGGTTCGATGTCGGTAGAGGGTCGATCGCCTATCATGATCGCCTGGTCTGGAGAGATGTTTTGCTCGGCCAGGTCATCAACCAATATGTCGTAGATGGTGCCCGCACTTTTGGTTTGCCCACAATAGCGCTCATCTATTACGATACCAGTAAACATATCTATCTTGCCGAGAGGAGTAATGAGGTAGCGGAAGAAGTGGCGTAGATTGTGTGCGGTGAGAAAACGCAGGATTACGTTCTGGTCAATGGGGCCGACGGTACGAATGAGCTCCGACACCACATCGAGGACCAGACCGGCCTCGTGTAGAGTTTGAAGCGTCTTGTGCACGTGCTCACCCTGGTCCAGGAGTCTAGGTTCTGCCTCCATGAAGGCCTGTTGAGCTTCCTCGTCACCGTCCATCACGAATGACAATACTTCATGTCGGTGGCCTTCCTTCACTGTGTAGTACTCGCCATATGTGTCGCGCAGCACGCGATAGGCGTGGATCTTATCCGCGGCCAGCTCCGGACGCCCCAGAGCTTTGTAAATATCACCCCATAGAAGTGGGTTTCGCAAGCCCGAAGGGTCCATAAGGGTTTCTCCGTAATCGAATCCGCACCAGCGGATACGGTGCGTCAAATCATCACCTCCATTTCAGGACGATTGCGGCGGCACCGGGAAATATCGCGGTGGGTCCGCAGCTGCTCCGGCAGCTTATGGAAGCAGTCACTTCATGATCCCCCTGTGCTGCTCACCTGCGCTCGTCGTCAGAAGTACTCGTGCTCGACAAAGTCTATCGTCACCTTCATGATGGTGTCGAGCATATTATCCGTTTCATATATTATCCGTTTCATTAACACATACTTCGACGACACAAATACCGGCGTCATCTCCAGATTCCGGGTCGGCGTGCATTTTGAGAAGGTCTCGTGTCCGATGCACCGCGAAGGGGTATAAAGGTACGGAAGCATGGGGTGGGCGCACGGACCCGACTCCGAGACGACAAGGATATATAGACAATGTGGGATTACACTGACAAAGTGAAAGATCACTTCTTGAATCCACGCAATGTCGGCGAGGTTGAGAACGCTGACGGTGTGGGCGAGGTGGGATCATTGGCATGCGGCGACGCCCTACGGTTGACGTTCAAACTGGATGATGTTGGACGCATAGCAGACATCAAGTTCAAGACCTTCGGATGCGGAAGCGCGATTGCCTCATCTTCTGCGCTCACCGAGATGGTGAAGGGAAAGACACTGGCGGAAGCGGCCAAGATCACCAACCAGGATATCGCCGACTACCTGGGTGGTCTTCCCAAGGAGAAGATGCACTGCTCGGTTATGGGGCGAGAGGCGTTGGGAAAGGCCATAGCTTACTATCGCGGAGACCTGGAGCCGGAACCGGAAGGCACATTAGTATGCGACTGTTTCGGGGTGACGGACAAAGAGATAGAGCGCGCCGTTCTCGAGAACAACCTCAAGACCGTTGAAGAAGTCACCGATTACACCAAGGCCGGAGGGGGGTGCGGGCGCTGCCACGAACAAATCCAGGCCATTCTGGACAAGGTGGGCACTGAATGTATGGTAGAAGCTTTGGCGCCGGAGACAGCTGCTCAGCCCAAACTGACGACACTTCAGAAGATCCATCTTATCGAAGACACGCTGGAGCGTGAAATCCGGCCTTCGTTGCAAAAAGACGGCGGCGATATAGAGCTGATAGATGTGGATGGTGATCTTGTACTCGTTGAACTTCGAGGAGTCTGTTCCACATGTGCGGCGGCGCAGGTGACGCTCAAGGGCTATGTTGAGACAAAGCTGCGGGAGCTCATTGCTCCTGAATTGGTGGTGGAAGAGGTGACGGCGTGATCTACTTAGACAACAACGCTACGACCGCCGTAGCTCCAGAAGTGCTGGAGGAGATGTTGCCGTTCCTCAAAGAGCAATATGCAAATCCGTCCGGTATGTATACGTTTGCAGCAGAGGTGGGGCGGAAGGTTGGCGAGGCGCGCGAGCGCGTGGCGGCTCTTCTGGGCGCTCACCCCGATGAAATTGTCTTTACCAGCTGCGGCACAGAGAGTGACAACACTGCTCTTAGGGCCGCGGTGTGGTCCAATCCCGACCGACTGGGTGTGGTGACGACAAGAGTGGAACATCCGGCAGTCAAGAATCTGTGCGAGCATCTGGAACACGTCGGTCACCCGGTGTCGTTTCTGCCGGTTGACGGCGCGGGGCGCTTAGATTTAGTGCAGGTGCGCGCGGCTATGACCCGCTCGGTGGCGGTGTCCAGTGTGATGTGGGCCAACAACGAGACGGGCACCGTCTTTCCGGTTGCGGAGATAGGTGCTTTGGCTCATGAAGCGGGCGTGGTATTCCACACCGACGCCGTGCAGGTCGTGGGGAAGATACCTATTGATCTTGCCGGATTGCCCATCGACATGTTGTCGCTTTCCGGTCACAAGCTCCATGCCCCTAAGGGTATTGGGGCACTGTACGTACGCAAGGGTTCAAAGTTTTCTTCGTTCCTTATAGGAGGGCACCAGGAGCGAGGAAGGCGGGGTGGAACGGAGAATGTACCGGCCATTGTGGCATTGGGTAAGGCTTGTGAGATTGCGGCCGATAGTATCGAGCGGGAGCGTAGCCGCGTGAGGCGGCTACGCGACCGTCTAGAAAGCGCCCTCCTCGAACGCATCCCCAACGCAAGAGTTAATGGTGACGTAGAGAATCGCCTGCCGAATACTACCAACATCGCCTTTGAGTTCGTGGAGGGGGAGGCCATCCTGCTCATGCTCAATGAAGAGGGTATCTGTGCCTCATCAGGTTCGGCGTGCACCTCAGGCAGTCTGGAGCCATCACATGTGCTACGGGCCATGGGCGTACCCTTCACCGCCGCGCATGGATCTGTGCGCTTCAGTTTCAGTGCCTACAACACCGACGCGGATGTGGACAGGGTGATCGCGGTACTGCCTGGAATCATAGCGCGGCTACGCGAGATGTCCCCGTTTTGGGCTGAGCAGACGTGCAAGATGCCGGCATGAGGCGTGGTCGGCGTAGCGATTATGATGGTGGAGATGAACTCTGACAATCATCTATCATCCGCTATGGATCCGTTTCTCCACGTATGGTGACGTGAAGGCCGCTAGTAGACACCCATAGTTGGGCAGGAAGTACAGCGACCGGCCGATAGCGGGCGCGGGGACTGCATCCCCAACGTCCACGATCAAGTGATCACTGGAGGCGCCTAGGATTTGCACGCCGGTCTGCATTGGCTGCAATCCCTCTGGGAGACAGTCTTGACGTCCTAGGGCGCAGATGGCACATAGGCGGTGCCCTCTGTTCGCAAAGCGCGGTTTTGTTCCAAAAGCGTTCTGCGCGATACGACCGAGGGGTACAGTGGGTTTGATTCGGCATTCAATCACGGGGGCCTCGAGCACGAAAGCATTGGGCGCCAGTCCGGGAAGGGGTTGGCGCGTGATGGTGCTCACACCTAGAAGGATGGACTCACCCACACGGAGACCGGTAATGCCTTTAGGAAGGCCCTCGGCGAAGGCGGACTCCAGGCTGCTGGAGTTGCCGCCGGAAACGAGAAGCCTGCGACCAAGAATATTTTCTGCCAACTCGGTCAGGGAGAGGAGTTCGGAAAGGTTGTTGCGTGTGGGCACGACTGCTCCGTAGCAGGTGAGGTTGGTACCGATGCCTACCACGTCCGCATGGCATAGGTGTCGTGCGGAGTGCATAAACGTGTCGAGTTCGGTGGGCATGATGCCTTCGCGGAGGTCACCCATGTCGACCATGACGACGAGGCCGAGGCGGCGGGCGGCACAGCCGCCCGCCGCCTCGGCCGCCGCGTCGAGCGCCCTCATCGTCTCCAGTTCGGCCACCAACACTACGTCGGCTACCTTCACCACTTCGTCCGCCTGGGCTGGGGTTGGTGAGCGGAGAAGCCAAAGAGGAACGCCCAGGCCTTCGTGACGCAATCGCCGGAGGTTGTCCACTCGTGAGTCACCCAATGCCTTGGCGCCGCCGGCCACCAGGGCACGTGCCACAAACGGATTGGCACATGTGGCCTTCGTCACACCTACGATGTCAATACCGGTTAGTTGTCCACAGATAGAACGCGCATTTGCCTCGATAGTTTCTGGGTAAATATGGAGTACGGGGCCGGTGGTACAAGCGCCTTCGGCGGGGAGTGACATACTCATGCGGTCGTCTGCCCTTCATGGCCGTCGGTTATGCGCTCTGCACCGGTATGTGTGGTTTGCGTTTGGGCAAGACCCAGATTGGTCGTATGCTCAGCAGCCACGGGCATGAAGCTCAGGGTGAGCGTGATGGGGGCTTCTACGAGCAGTCTCAAACGTTCCACGTGCGGAGCACGAACGATGTGATGCTCGAAAGCACCGTGAATTACGATCCTGACCGGGAGTATGTCCAGTCGGTTCACCACGGGATACATGTTGGTTGCGTAGTGTACTAAGAAACCGGCTTTCGACAGAGGGAAGAGGTGGGCTCGGCGGTCGGCGAAATCGTCAAGGCGGGGCATAAGCTACCTCCTTGATGCATATTTATAGGGTACGTCCGTGTTACGGATGTAGTCTCCGATACTCTAGCTCTCTAGGTGAAGGTTAATCTGCTGAGGATGGGTGAGCTTTTTCTTGAGCTCACCGTCTATATAGCCACGTCCCGCATGGCGACAACTGGGCTGCGTTGCCGGGTGCCACGTGGACCAACGAACGGTCCGATACCGGTTACTCCGGCAGGCTGTCGAAGTAGTTATTATAGGCTGTCTGGAAGTACTCCCGCTGGTTGCGTGCCTCCGCAAAATACGGCTCAGCCGCCTCCACGGATCCCGACTGACGGATGACCAAGATGCCCTGTAGGTCATAGTCGATTCGCGACAACTGTGCGGCAGCGGCGTCATGAATCCAATAGTCGGCCTCTTCGTACCGGGGCGGCAAATCCTGTAACAAGAGGTTCATGCTGACCTGTTCCAGGTCTTCTGACATCTGTTTGAGTTCGTCAGGAATGTACTGGGGTATATCCGGCATGGTCTCGTTTGCCTCCATCCCCAGAGTCGCGACGTATGCGTCCACAGTACTCAGTAAATGCTCCAGCTCAATGAGGGCCTCTTCGTAGGCCTCCTGTGCGACGGCTGTGTTCGCGGGTTCTGCGTCCCTATCGATCCGCGTTGTATTCGGGATGGCATCGTTGGACGTGGTGGTGGTAGTAGAAGATGTAAGAGTGGTTGTGGAGGATGTGTCCTTGTCCCGCGTCAGAAGGATGGCGGCGGCGGTGCCCCCGCCGGCCAGAACAATCACTGCCGCTATTATTACCACGATCAGGCCGGTGCGGCTACGACGAGGAGGAGGCGGGGGTGGAGCCTGCCACCGGCCCGGCGGTACGGGTGGTGGCGTAGGCGGCATAACCGCTGTATCCTCGTTCCGAGGAATGTCTGGAGCGTTTTCCGCCTGAATCTTTGCTCCACAAGATTTACAGAAACTGCTGCCCTCTTGGACTCTGGTACCGCAACGGCTGCATTGCATACGGGTCCCCCTTTGGGCGACGGACTCGTTGGTGTTGTGCGCCGGTATTGACGTGGTCCGGTATTGGTTTGACGCCGTTGTATCTAGACGGCATGTCCGGAACGCCTATCACCTGAGCCCAGTATAACCGTCCGTCCGGAAGTACGTAGGGGCTCACGGTATGAGAGGGACTAGAAGAAATCGCGCGCTGAGATCGTAGCGCGCGCATGCGGATGCAGCGTGCTGTGTCTAACTGATATGCTATCAATATGAAGGATGCTGTCGAAATCCGCTGCGAGGCCTGCGGACGCCGGCTCAAGCGACCGCTTGAGCGGCTGCGCCGTAATCCACGGGTGCAGTGTCCCAACTGCTACCGCGACATCATCGTGCCGCTGGACGTGTTGGCGCCGGAACGCGAGGATTGGGATGAGGAACATCCGAACAGCCCTCTCCGGGAGGATGGACGGAATACGTAGGATCCGGCAAGTTTCGGCCTGAGCAGCGCCGTTTGTCTCGGACTTTTTGATCCGTCCCCCTGCTCCTGTATGCTGCCCACCATTGACTGTGCTCGGTAGTCGGGGGCGGCGTGTGGAAAGCGTTTTTCTCATTGCAATAACTGCTTTGCTGGTGGTATGCGCTGCTCTGCTGGTGTTTGTACTGATGCGCGTGGGGGGGCGAGAGCAGCGGATCCTGACGTCTCGTGTGGAGATGACGTTGCGGGGACAGGAGATTCTACAGAGGACTCTGCGGGATGAGTTTGCGAGCGGGCGCGCGGAGTCGGGGCGGGCGGCTCTTGAGTTGCGCGCGGAAGTATCTGGTGCTGTAGAGCGCATGGGGGATTCGTTGCGCCAGGAAGTTGATCGGAGGCTCCAAGACATCCGGGTGGACAACGAGAGACGTCTCGAGCAGATCCGTAGCACGGTTGACGGCAGATTGCAGGCAACACTGGAACAGCGGTTGGGTGAGTCGTTTCGCCAGGTAAGTGATCGGCTGGAGAAAGTGCACCAGGGTTTGGGAGAAATGCATGCCTTGGCGGCCGGTGTAGGTGATCTCAAACGTGTGTTGGCTAATGTCAAGACGCGCGGGACTTGGGGCGAAGTCCAATTGAGTCGCATTCTGGAAGAGGTGCTTACACCGGATCAATATCAGGCCAACGTGGCAACTCGGCGCGAATCAAGCGAACGTGTGGAATACGCAGTACGGCTACCGGGGCGCGACGGTGGTCCGGAAGCCGAAGTGTGGCTACCCATCGATGCCAAGTTTCCTCTTGAGGATTACCAGCGCATGCTCGATGCTCAAGACCGCTGTGATACTTCGGAAGCAGAAGCGGCTGCCAGGGCATTGGAATCGCGTGTGAAGGCGTGTGCCCGGGACATCAGTCGTAAGTATCTGGCGCCTCCGTGTACCACGGATTTTGGGATCATGTTCCTGCCCACTGAGGGTTTGTATGCAGAAGTGCTGAGAAGGCCGGGGCTCGCCGATACCATCCAGCAAGAGCATCGAATTCTGGTGGCAGGCCCCACCACTTTGGCGGCACTGCTGAACAGCCTACAGATGGGCTTTCGTACTCTCGCTATCGAGCAACGCTCGAGCGAGGTATGGGAGTTGTTGGGTGCGGTGCGCACCCAGTTCGGTCAGTTCGGAGACGTGCTGGATAAGGTACAGAAGCGATTGCATTCGGCATCACAGTCCATTGAGGACGCAGCCCGCAAAAGCCGACGTATAGAGCGGAGTCTGTACCGCGTAGAGGAGGTGCCGCCGGAGCCTTAGGCTCTGGGCAGTCTCACGTCTTTTGCAGCCGCAGGCAGTTCAGTGTAGCCACGAGGCGAGGGGAAGGGGGGAAGAATGGGCTGTGGTGGGTAGCCTGGAAAGCCGGCATACGGTCTTGCGTCACGATCACTGAACTTGAAGAAGCGGTCATCGGCGGTAATGGAGCCCAGATACTGCCCCTCCGAGGTGACCACATCCGGTTCGTCCCAAGGAAGCCAGCCTATCCAGTCGGCATCTATGTTGAACACCATTACCCCCTGGCGAAAAGCAATGTAGTCGCCTTTGGAGTCAAACAGGTACTGGACATCTTCATCCGTATGAGCCTGTGTGGTTACCGGAGGATCGCTCCATGCGTGGAGGGCGTCGCGTGCAGTCTCGGGAGTAAGGTCGGCGGCGTGCAGTGTCTCCAGGGCGGTGATGAGGGGTTGCAGGTGGTCGCGGTAGTGGTCTGAGCTGCGACTCAGTGTTCTGAAGACGTGAAGGGCTCCCTGGCGTAGATAAGTTGAATCGGGCGGCTCGATCAGGCGCCGCAGCAAAAGAGGGACCGACGTGTGTCCGGCAGCCACCAGTGCTCGGGCTGCGAGCCATCTAACACCTGCATCCTTGTCTTCAAGCAAAGGAATTACCGCGGGCGCGGCCTCCGGGCTTCCAATTGCTGCGAGGGTCTTGACCGCTTCCCATCGTGTCTGTTTTTCCTGATCGGTCAATAGAGGCAGGAGAACGGACACGGCCTCTTCTCCGTACGTGGTCAGTTCCTCCCGGGCTCTTGCGCGGCGCGAGCCTTTGGAGTCTCGGAGTTGCTGCGCTAGGTGAAAGAGACCATCA
>JAAYZX010000001.1 GCA_012514635.1 Actinomycetota bacterium | reverse complement strand
CAATACAGTTGCTTCTGCGACCGCTACCGCGCCTTCGTCAGCAAACTCAAGCCATCCATGCGCCAGATCCATCTGGCCGGGGAAAAGGCTTTCATCGACTACGCCGGGCAGACCCTTCCCATCCAGGACCCGTTCAGCGGCAAGGTTCTCGAGGCCCAGATCTTTGTGGCCGTGCTTGGCGCCAGCAACTACACCTTTGCCGAGGCCACGTGGACGCAGGGCCTGCCGGACTGGATCGGCTCCCATGTCCGCGCCTTCACCTTTTTCGGCGGCGCCCCGCATCTGCTTGTCCCCGACAATCTGCGGTCGGGCGTCAACAAAGCCTGCCGCTACGAGCCCGACATCAATCCGACCTACGACGACATGGCTGCACACTACGGTTCGGCCGTCATCCCGGCCCGGGTGCGCAAACCCAAGGACAAGGCCAAGGTCGAGGTCGGTGTGCAGGTTGTGGAGCGTTGGATTCTGGCCAGACTGCGCAACCGGATCTTTCTGTCCCTGCACGAAGCCAACCTTGCCATCGCCGCCCTGGTGGCCGACCTCAACACCCGACCGTTCAAAAAGCTGCCGGGCAGCAGAAGGGAGGCTTTCGAAACGCTGGACAAGCCGGCACTCCTGCCGCTGCCGTGCGCCCCCTACGTCTTTGCCGAGTGGAAGCTGGCCACAGTCAACATCGACTATCATGTCGAAGTGGACGGGCATTATTACTCCGTGCCGTGCAGCCTCATCAAAAAACGTGTCGACGTCCGGATCACGGCCACCAGCGTGGAATGCTTCCACAAGGGCCAGCGCGTGTCCGTTCACCCCAGGTCCATGCAGAAAGGACGGCATACGACCGTGATGGAACACATGCCCAAGAGCCACCAAGAATACGCGGGCTGGACCCCGGAGCGCATCATGGAATGGGCGCGGAAGCTCGGCCCCAATGTCTCTGCGCTGGCCGAGGCCATCATGGACTCGCGCAAACACCCTGTGCAGGGCTACAGATCCTGCCTGGGTGTCATTGGACTGGCCAGGGAGCACGGTACCGAACGCCTGGACGCGGCCTGCGAACGGGCGTTGCATCTGGGCGCCCTTTCTCAGAAAAGCCTCAAGTCCATCCTCAAGACCGGGCTGGACCGTCTGCCGTTGCCGATCCACAACGCTGATCAGACCTCCATACACCACGACAACGTGCGCGGCCCGGAATACTATCGCAAGGAGGCCTCATGCTGAGTCACCCAACCACGCAGACTCTCAATGCCCTCGGCCTTGGCGGCATGGCCAGGGCTCTGGAGGAGCAGCGGGCCATGCAGGGCATCGAAGAACTGTCCTTTGAAGAGCGCCTGACGCTTCTCATCGACCGCGAAAAGATGCACCGCATGAACCGCCGTCTTACGACCAGGCTGAAGAGGGCAAAGCTCAGGCACGCGGCCTGCTTCGAGGACATCGACCTCCACACTCCAAGGGGCCTCGACAAACCCTTGGTCATGGGCCTGAGCTCCTGCTCCTGGATCGGCAAGGGACACAACGTGCTCATCACCGGACCGACCGGTGTGGGGAAGAGCTTTCTGGCCTGCGCCCTGGCTCACAAAGCCTGTCTGGAAGGCTTCGACGCCCTGTATATGCGCTTGCCTCGGCTCATGGAGGATCTGCTGATCGCCAAAGCCGACGGCCGGTACGGAAAGCTCATGCGGTCCTTTGCCAAAACCCCTCTGCTCGTGCTCGACGACTGGGGGCTGACTCCGATGACCCCAGCCGCATGCAGGGAACTGCTTGAACTGCTCGAAGACCGCCACGGAAGGCATTCGACCATCGTCACCAGCCAACTGCCCGTCGCGGCTTGGCACGACTACCTCGCTGACGCGACCATGGCCGACGCCATTCTCGACCGTCTCGTTCACAACGCCTACCAGCTCAACCTCAAAGGAGAATCCATGCGGAAGATGAAATCCATCATTGACCCCAACTGACCAGTTCCCATAGCGTTCCAAAACCAGCGTCGCTTCGCTCCGATTTTCTGGTCAGCTTCGGCCGGAACGCGTGTTCAGTTTGGCATGGAATCAGTGTTCAGTTTCTCCGGAATGCGCACGCATAGGCCGCGGTCATTCCCGTGCCGCAGTAGCGGGTCACGGCAGCGTCGGCGAGCACCTGGAAAGCCTCTTCGCTCAGTTTGCCGGCGATGAGCGCCTCACAGTCGTGATCGAGAATCGTTTTG
>JAAYZX010000127.1 GCA_012514635.1 Actinomycetota bacterium | reverse complement strand
TGAGCGGCACGACCAATGTGCTGATTGCGGGAGGGCGCGAAGCGGCCGGCGGACGGGCTGAGCAGGCGCGGGACATCCGCGAGCGCCTGTTGGCCAAGCACTTGGAGGCCGTCGGCGAGCTGTTGCCGCAGGGCGAGGAACGAACCGCGCTGGAGGACTATATCCAGCACCGGCTGCAGGGCTATGAACGCCTGTGCCTCAGCATCGAGACGCTGGGTGAAGTCACCATGCGCGGGAACGATGCGCTGGCCTCGATCGGTGAGGAGCTCTCCTCGCGCATACTGGCCGCCTACCTGCGGGCGTGCGGTTGCTCCGCCGAGGCCGTCAGCGCCACTCGACTGGTGCGCACTGACGATCGCTATGGTGACGCCATCCCCGATATGACCGAGACTCGCCGCTTGTGCAGCGAGCAGTTGCAGCCGATGCTCGCGGGCGGCGTCACCCCGATTGTTACCGGCTATATCGGGTCGACCGCGGCGGGCACCACGACCACCCTCGGCCGTGGCGGCTCGGATTATACCGCCGCCATCCTATCCGATTGCCTGGATGCCGACGAAGTCTGGATCTGTACCGACGTCGATGGGATCCTCACCGCCGACCCCAAATTCGTGCCCCACGCCCACGTTCTGCACGAGCTCTCTTACCGTGAGGCCGAGGAGCTAGCCTTTTTTGGCGCCGACGTGCTGCACCCCAAGACCGTGGCACCGTTGGCGCGGCGCGGCATCCCGCTGCGCATCATGAACTCGCTCGCTGCCGATCACGCCGGCACGCTCATCGTCCCGCAGCCCATCGCCGACCGCACCATCCTGCCGGCGATTATCTCGACCGAAGGGTTGAGCATGATCGGCGTATCGGGCAATGGCTCCGGCTGGTCGCTGTTGATGGCTTCACGCGCGCTGCGCTGTCTGGCGGAGGCCGGGGTGGATGTGTTGATGTTCAGTCAGTCGTTCACCGAGCGCAGCCTGAGCCTGGTAGTGCGCGAACGCGATCAGGCGCACAGCCTACGGGTGCTGTGCACGGAATTCGCCAACGATCTGCAACTGCACCTGCTGGCCGAGATCGGGGTGATCGAAGAGGTGGCCACTGTGTCGGTGGTGGGCTCTCCTGACGCGCACGGCAACTCGATCGCCTCCCGGGCCTTTTCGGCGCTGGGCAAGCTGGGGCTGCGCGTCATCGCCGTGGGCCAGGCGGCCTCGGCCTACAGCGTCTCGTTCGTGATCGCCGAGGCCGATGTGGCTCGGGTAGTGGCGCACATCCACACCGAGCTGGGATTGTAGGGCCTTGTGCCCGTCACCCATGCATGTCATGTACGCCCACAAGGGGCTAGGCTACCGCCACTCTACGGGGTGCCCGTCGCCGGTGCGTACCACGCGCGCCCACACAGCCACGTAGCCTAGGGCCTTGTGCCCGCCGCACGTACATGCCACGCGCGCCCACACAGCCACGTAGCGTAGGGCCTTGTGCCCGTGGCCGGTACATACCATGCGCACCCATACGGTCATGTAGCATAGGGCCTTGTGCCCGTCGCCCACGTATGCTATCCGCGCCCACGCAGCCATGTAGCCTAGGGCCTTGTGCCCGTGGACCGCGTATGCCATGTACGCCCACAAGGGGCTAGGCTACCGCAGCTCTACGGGGCGCCCGTTGTGGGTGCGTACCACGAGCGCCCACACGGCCATGTAGCGTAGGGCCTTGTGCCCGTCGCCCATGTGTGCTATGCGCGCCCACAAGGGGCTAGGCTACCGCAGCTCTACGGGGCGCCCGTCGCCGGTGCGTACCATGTACGCCCACGCAGCCATGTAGCATAGGGCCTTGTGCCCGTCGCACGTACATACCACGAGCGCACACACAACCATGTAGCGTAGGGCCTTGTGCCCGTCGCACGTACATACCACGAGCGCCCACACAGCCATGTAGCGTAGGGCCTTGCACCCGTCGCACGTACATACCACGAGCGCCCACACGGCCATGTAGCATAGGGCCTTGTGCCCGTCGCACGTACATACCACGAGCGCACACACAACCATGTAGCGTAGGGCCTTGTGCCCGCCGCATGTACATACCATGCGCGCCCACACAGCCTCGTAGCGTAGGGCCTTGTGCCCGTGGCCGGTGCGCACAACGAGCGCCCACACAACCACGTAGCCTAGGGCCTTGTGCCCGTCGCCCATGTATGCTATCCGCGCCCACAAGGGGCTAGACTACCGCCGCTCTACGGGGTACCCGTCACCGGTGCACGTCATGCGCGCCCACTAGCATAGGGGCTCGTCGGCTGGGCGTGCGAACCCCCCTGCTTGACATTCGCCCGGCCCGCGGCCTACAATCCCGGTATCGACCCGCACGCGCCCGCCACCCTGATTGGCGCGGCGCTGAGCGAGGAGTAGGTTGAGATGCTCAAGGTGGTCATTCTGGCTGCGGCGCAGGGCGAACGTCCCGGCGTCGAGTACCCCCGCGTCCTGCAACCTCTGGGCGACAAGCCGATCATCAACCATGTGTTGAATCTCGCGCGCCAAGTGGCCGAGCCCGACGACATCCATGTTATCGTCGGCTATATGGCTGGGGCCGTGCGAGAGCACCTGGGCCCCGCCTACCAGTACGTCCTCCAGGAGCAGGCGCTGGGGACCGGTCACGCCGTGGCACAGGTGGCGTCCCTCCTGCGGGACTATGACGGCGACCTGCTGATCCTGTACGGTGACACGCCGCTGATCCGCAGCTCGTCGTTGCGCGGCATGCTGCTGCGCCACCGCCTCAAGCGCGCCGACCTGACGCTATTGGCGGGGGTGAGCCGCGCGGACACAGGCCTGCCCTATGGCCGGATCGTGCGCGACCACGCCGGCTGTATCGTGGAGGTGGTGGAAGAGGCCGATGCCAGCGCGGCGGTGCGCGAGATCCGCGAGCTGAACCTGGGAGCATACGTGGCCCGGGCTCGGCCGTTGTTCGCGGCGTTGGATGAGGTGGCCAGAGCCAGCGCCGATCGTGGGGCGTTGCTCACCGACGTCGTGCGCGTGTTGGCT
>JAAYZX010000100.1 GCA_012514635.1 Actinomycetota bacterium | reverse complement strand
TGCCGACATTAGAACGGAGTTGCTGGCGCTGGGCCATGTGCCCGAAAGATAGAACCGTCCGCCGGTGGCGCACTGTGTCCGCTGCTGGTTGCACACAGTGCTTGAGAGCCCCTGCAGGTTCGGGTAGAATCGATCGTGAAAGTGGTGTCCTGTGGGCGCCCGTGCGGAGCGGGGCGTGTCCCTGCCGGTTTGGTGTTCGGGGGATTCTTTGGAACCCATGAATCGTGACGGGAGCGGTCCTTCCGTGTCTCAAAAAGAACAACAAGAAGAAACACAGGTGGGTACGCCGAGCGGAGTGCCGCGTTCCGGATTTGTTCATCTTCACGTTCACAGTGACTACTCGGCGCTCGACGGAGCCTGCAAGGTGGACGGCCTGGTGGCGCGGGCCGCGCAGTTGGGCATGCCGGCGCTGGCCATCACAGACCACGGCGTCCTGTCCGGCGCCGTGCAGTTCTACCAGAAGGCGATCAAGGCCGGCATCAAGCCCATCATCGGCCTTGAGTCGTATGTGGTTGAAGATAGGTTTCGCAAAGAACGGCAGGGAGAAGAACGCTGGCACCTCACACTGCTTGCCGCGGACAACGAGGGTTACCGCAACCTGCTCAAGCTGACCAGCCGCTCCTTCCTGGAGGGCTATTTCATCAAGCCGCGCGTGGATTACGAACTGTTGCGCGCGCACGCGGCCGGCATCATCTGTCTTTCCGGTTGTCCCACGGGCCGGTTGTCCAAGTCGCTGGAGCGCGGGTCTTCTGAGGACGCCAAGCGTGAAGTTGAGCGGCTGTGCGACATCTTCGGATCCCAAAACGTATATCTGGAGATGCAGCAGACCGGCATAGGCGAGCTGGAGCATATCAGTCCCGCCCTAGCCGAGTTGGCGGAACAGGTGGGGCTGCTACTGGTGGCCACCAATGATATCCATTACCTGGATCACAAGGATGCGGCGGCGCATGACGTTCTGCTCTGCATCCAAACCGGTGCGCGCCTGGAGGAAGAAAAGAGGCTGCGTTTCAGCAGCGAAGAGTGCTACTTCAAAACCGAGAACGAAATGTTGGACGCCTTCCGCGATTATCCGGAGGCGGTGCGCAATACCTTGTTGGTGGCGGAGCGTTGTAATGTCACTATGGATTTCGGCCAGATCCTACTCCCCAGCTACCCGGTGCCTGCCGAGTTTTTGGATGAGGCGGTCTATCTGCGCCACCTGTGTGAAGAGGGCATCGTGCATCGGTTCGGCCGTGACCCTTCGCCGGCTGTACGCGAGCGTTTGGAGATGGAGTTGGCCACTATCGGCCAGATGGGGTTTCCACCATATTTCCTTATTGTATGGGACTTCGTTTCATACGCTAAGCGACAAGGCATCCCTGTGGGGCCGGGGCGCGGTTCGGCTGCGGGCTCGCTGGTCTCCTATCTGTTGGGTATCACGGACCTGGATCCCCTCAAGCATGAACTTCTCTTCGAGCGCTTCCTCAACCCCGGCCGCGTCAGCATGCCCGATATCGATATCGACTTTTCGGTGGAGGGACGCGACAAAGTTATCGACTATGTGGCGACCAAGTACGGACGCGACCGTGTGGCTCAGATCGGCACGTTCGGCACCATCAAGGCGCGCCAGGCGGTTCGCGACGCCGCCCGTGTCATGGATGTGCCGTATGGGGTGGCCGACCGCATCGCCAAACTGATCCCGGAAGGCCCCAAGGTTACTCTGGCCGATTGTCTCAAGCCCGGTCAAGAACTCAAGGCCGACTATGAGAATGACCCCACCACGCACAGGGTGGTGGACGCCGCCCTCCAGCTCGAGGGACTCATCCGTCAGGAGAGCATCCATGCCGCCGGCGTGGTCATCTCCGACCGCCCATTGACCGATATCCTGCCGCTGCAGCAGAAGGGTGACGCGGAAATCGTGACCCAGTTCGCTATGGGTGACGTGGAGAAGCTGGGGTTGCTCAAGATGGACTTCTTGGGCCTGCGCAACCTGGACGTCATTGCTGAGGCGGTGCGGATTGTCAGAGAGAGTGCAGCTCCGGACTTTGACCTGAACGCCGTCCCCTTTGACGATGCCAAGACCTACCGCATGTTGGCCCGCGGCGACTCAGAAGGCGTGTTCCAGTTCGAGTCCACGGGTATGCAGGCTGCGCTGCGCGAAGTGAGCCCCACCACCTTCGATGATTTGATTGCTCTGGTAGCTCTCTACCGTCCGGGGCCTATGGAATTTATCCCGGCCTACGCGCGCAATAAGCGGGATCCCTCCTTGGTGACCTACCCTGACCCACGCCTGGAGCCGGTACTCGAACCCACATATGGGGTGGCCATCTATCAGGAACAGCTGATGGATATCAGCAAGCGCATCGGCGACTTCAGTCCATCAGAGGCCGACGATCTGCGCAAGGCTATCGGGAAGAAGAACCGCGCCATCCTGGATCGGTTGGAACCGAAGTTCCGAGAGGGCGCCGCCGCAGGCGGCGCCGCACCCGGGGTGGTTGACCACCTGTGGTCGCTCATGGAGAAGGCGGGAGATTACTCCTTCAACAAATCGCATGCGGCCTGCTATGCGCTCATCGCCTACCAGACGGCCTATCTCAAGGCCAATTACCCGGTGCAGTACATGGCGGCTTTGATTTCCAGTGTCATGAACACCAAAGACAAGGTGCCTTTCTACGTGTCCGTGGCCAACGAAATAGGCATAGAGGTAATGCCGCCGGATGTCAACGAGTCGTACATGAACTTCCGCGTGGTGGAGGATCGCATCCGTTTCGGGCTTAGCGCCGTCAAGAACGTGGGCGAGAATGCCATCGGCAGCATCCTGGAAGCTCGTGAGAAGGAAGGCTCCTTCCGCGATCTTTTTGATTTTTGCTCCAGAGTGGATCTCGCCGCCGTCAATTCCAAGGCTATCGAGAGTTTAATCAAGGCCGGAGCTTTAGATTCCACCAATGCATCGCGGCGCGGGATGTTGGAAGTGTTGCCGCAGGCCATGGGGTTTGCCAGGAAGACCCAAGCCGACGCTTCAGCCGGCCAAGGCTCCATCTTTGATCTGCTCGGCGACTCGTCGCCTACTGCCGACTCTTCATCGCCGGATACCTCTTCGATTGCCTCCCGCTCCAACGGTAGTGGCAACGGAGTACATCACACCATCCCAATCCCCAGCGACGACTTCAGCAAGGAGGAGCGGTTGGCTCTCGAGAAAGAGACGCTGGGTTTGTTCCTGTCCTCGCACCCGCTGCGCGGCCTCCGTCGCGAGATTCGGGGTGAAGCCACGCATCTCATCTCAGAACTGCCCGGCCTACCCGACGGGGCTGAGGCCACAGTGATAGGCATGGTGTCGGCGGTGAAACGCATCACCACCAAGAAGACGGGTGACATGATGGCCTTTGTGACGCTGGAGGGGATTCAGGGCAACGTGGAGATGCTTTGTTTCCCCCGTGTCTACCAGGAGAATCGTGAGGTGCTCGAGGAAGACCGGGTGGTGAAGGTGAGAGGACGGGTTGATCACAAAGATGAAGCTGAGATCAAGCTCATTCCCTTCACCGTCGAGGAGTTCGTGCCGCGCACCGGTGACGAGCCCATCTGCCTGACCCTGGACGGGGAGGGAGTCCCCGCCACCATCATCGACGATCTCAAGCAGGTGCTCTGCCACTTCCCCGGCCGCTGTCCGGTGCAGGTGAACGTGGTTACGGCTGCGGACAGCTTCTGTCTGCGGTTCGGCGACGCGTACAGCGTCGATCCTCAGACGAGCCTGCTGGCTGAACTCAAGGTGTTGTTGGGGGAAGCGGCTGTGTCCTGGGGCGGGGTGGCCGCCTGATAGGAACGGTGCCGGCAACCCATCGCGGCCGCCGCCGGCCTTCTTGGTGCCGTAGGTCTCGCAGATGGTGGAGTCGAGATCGATGGTGAGCGTCCCCTTTTGCCATCCGTCCCCCGTTTTCCAGGCCCGCTCTAGGGCTTCCCGGCTCACCACGCAGTGCTGCAGGGCATGTCCCCAGCGAAAGGAGCGCAGTAAGGTCCCCAGGGTGTAGGGCGCCCGCACCTCACATCCCAGCACGGCCTGCGTACGGCCGGCGCGCAGGACTCCTGCGTCATCGATGCAGTCTCCTCCGCCCAGTCAAAGTGCTTGGGATAGGTCTTCTGCCAGCGGGCAAGCCAGGCGGAGAGGTCCTTCTGGGCTTCCGCCACATCCCGGCGGTTATAGAGCCACCGAAGCTCCTGCAGACAGTCGTCGTTGGCTTTGCGGGGCAGGTGGTCGAGGGCGTTGCGGAGGAAATGCACGTAGCAACGCTGCCAAGCGGCTTCGGGGAGCGTCTCCATGAGACTCTTCCTTAGGCCCTCGTGAGCATCTTAAGACCACGAACTCGACGCCGTGGAGGCCCCGGTCTCTCAACGATGAGAGGAAGTCCCGCCAGCTGGTCTGACTCTCCCGGCCTGCCAGCTCCACCCCCAGGATCTGTCCTTCCTCCAAGAGCTTCTGCACACAAGTCATCACACTACCTCTGGCTTCAATCTACTGCGCATGCGAAAATTGGAGGCGGAGGCTGCTTTGGCATGAAGCCAAGGGGAAAACCCGAGGCTCACGGGGAGGGAAAACCTCTCCTTGGTCCCGTTGTTCATTCTCGCAGCCTTCATCATCTTTCCTTGTAACCTGCCGGTTCGCCGGCTGAGGGGTCGTTTTCAATACACTGCTAGTGCAATTGACACGCGGCGCTTCATGGAAGGGAAGACAATTTGCCTATTGACAGTGGGGGGCTAGGCGCGATAGTCAAAGTGGGGCCGTGAGTGTATCGATCCTTTGAGACGCGAGCCCATCGATCTCGTACGAGGTGATGATGCGGCTGTGGCTATGGCAGAAGGAGCGTGAGTGTAAGGTACAAGGGAGGTGGCAGCCATCGTGTGGGGAAGCACATTTGGAGCGGAGGGCGGGAGTGTTCCGTGAAATGGGTGTGAAGTCATCCGAGCGAACCACCCCCGTAAGTTGTCTGGCGCTGGATTTCGTCGGGCTGGGGGAGTGTTGGCGCGTCGGCAAACGCCTCCGACGTCGCGGAGAGTGTCATCAATGGGCTGGGAAACAGTGCAGGAAGGATGCGCAGGCGAAGAACTCATGTGCGTGGACCTGCCAGGACTTGTCCCGGAGGGCAGACGAAGGAGACAGGCGTGCGTGAGAACGAGCAATGCCAGGCGGCTCTGCTGTCTTCATCGGCCCGGAGGACTGGACTCCTGGCGATCGTTCCCCGCGAGCCATCCGACGCATACCTGTGAGTTCGGCCATGAGCAGAAGGAGGCAGTCTCTTGTTCACGCGCAAAACAACAGGAAGTCTTGTGGTTCTGCCGGTACTGTTTGTTTGTACGGTCGTCTTGGCGCTGTTGGTGTTGTCCGGGGGATGTGGGGGGGCACTGGTGTCCCTGCCGTCTTCATCAACCGGTACGGTAGCGCACGTGGGCAAGCCAGCCATCCCCACGATCTCAAAGAAGCCGGTCGAAACTAGCCTCCCCGCTGGCATCATGCGCATTGTGGGCCAGAGTGGACCCATCTGGGTAGCCACCCCTGACGCCGTGCTGAGTGCGCAGTGGGAACCGGGCTCCAACCTTGGCTGGCTGGGGTGCTCCGCGGGTACCAGAGGCGAGCGGGTGGCTCTGTGGTCGCAGGAGAGCGGCCAGGCCTTCTTGTGGGAGCCGACCGCGCCGGATGGCATCATTGAGCTGTATGAAGGTGCAGCGTATGAGATCGACGACATGTGGATGTCCCCGCTGGAAACAAGCCTTGTCATCAATCGCTACGACTACTCCATGGGCGAATCCGGCACTCGCGTTCCCCACATCTACCTTGTAGATCTGGCTGCCGGTCGTAGCGAGGAGGTTGCCTGCATCGAGGGAGCCGTAGCGGAGGGATCGTCCATCACATCCCACGTATGGGCGCCGGACGACTCGGTGGTCCTCTTCTCTGTAGGCGAGCTGGGCGGTGATGAGGGTTTCGCGGTGTTTCGGTACGCAATAGTGGGAGATCGCCTGACGGAACTCGATGGGCTCAGCCAGGTATGGGCCGTGGGGCCGGAGGGCGAGGTTCTCGGCTGTTCGACTGGTGAACCGATTCCCGCGCGCAACTCTCCGTTTGCTGCGGAGGCGGCGTCGCGTCCTTGCGTGGTTTGGCGCGGCGGAGCCCTGGAGTCGATCGCACATGATCCAAGGGTTGAGCTATGGAGTGGCGGGGTCTTCAGTCCGGACGGCGGCCGCGTAGCCATCGAGTGCCGTTGGTGGGAAGACGGCGCGTCTGTCCGTGCTGTGGAAGTATTTGTACGACATGACGGCGGATGGGAACTGGAATCCACGACGGCCATGCCTGGGATCTCCAGCCTTCGCGTGAGGGGATTTGCGGTTGACGGCACCTGCGTGTGGCTTGAGAAGGGCATAGGCGAGTTCTCATCCGGGGAGTCCCGGCTTTGTCGGCTAAGCCTCGATACTGGGGAAGTGGTGGACTGCGTGCTCCTTCCCTTCCCCGGTTGGGGAGCTGTGCGCGGATTGGCGCAAACGTGCGATTCCGGCTGACTCTAAGGTCGGCGCTCGGTACGGGTGCTTACGACACGTTCCGTTCACGAGCGGACAACCATGCGTGTGAGTGCCAATGTAGGTGGGTGAGACGGGACGTGTTGCGGAATGCAGCCATTAGGCCAACAACGTGACCTACACATCATGTGTCTCACTGGAGGTCGCCAACCCAAAGTGCAGAGCAGCATCAAGTTTCGGGGCCATTCGGAGAAACGAGCCTATGGGGGTTTCAGTCGGGAGGACCACATGCGCGTTCAGCCCGCTCGCGGCCCTGTGGTACTACGTAACATTGTTCGTCGAGTATGAAACACCTAGCGAAGTTGTCGGTGATGGCAGTCTGCCTGGCGCTGCTGTTCTTTGCGGCGATTCCGCTGCTCGACGTTGGGCTTGAGATTATCAACCAGATCGACCACGGGAGGGCGGTTGCCCTCGCAATGGGAACCCGGGGATTCCAGAGCTTCTGCGAACGTGCGGAGGCCAATGATTGCAGGCTCTTCATGCGGGTTTCGCTCGTGTGCAACCAGGAGGAGATCGAGGAGTCGTTGGCCGAAGCGGGGCTGTGTTTCGTCTGGGAATCTGGCTCACTGCCCGGCTATCTGTCGGAGGTCGATGTTCTTAAGGGTCCGACTTGGGAGGTAGCTGTCTACGCCATCGCGACGGCGTCTCAAGAGATGAAGGGGTATGCGGTTCTCATCACTCAGAAGGGAGGGCACATCGTCTTCGAAGGCGAAACTAACTGACGGGACACCCCACACGTGGCCGCCTGTCACCGTGAGCTCCCCGCTGGCCCTTGTCTCAGGGCGCCTGCCTGCACCCGGGGGGCAGAGCACAGGCTGACCGCACTACACCATTGCCGGATGGTGAGGGAGCCTCGGCGGTTTCTACGATGGATCTGTGTCAAAGAGGCGCGGTGCCGGCTATCACTCAAGCACACGGCTCCGCGCTCGTGCTGCTGCGTCGGCTCGACATGTTCGTCTATTCGGGGCACGGGATTGAAGCAGGTGCGTACGAGGGTCAGGAACCGAACCTGACGCCATACAGCGGAGGGGCTAACCTGCACTGGTACGCGAGGAACTCCACGAACACCTACCATTTGGCTACCAACTACTGGGAGACGTACTGGGAAGTCAATACTTCCTGGGACAATCTTAGTGCGCAGGGAATGGGTACCTCTTACCTGAAATGGTTGTGTTTCTACACATGTAACTTTTTGAAGACCACAACAGATGCTTACAAAGACCAAATGATGGATATGTTCGACGGTCTTCACCTTGCCTGTGGCTTCGCGAGGGTAATGTACATAGAGCCATAATGGACAGTACGGGGCCAACGAGGATGACTTCTTGGAGTGGAAGTACGAGGTGTAGCATTCGCACACAACGGAAAGGAAGCAGATGAAGAAGCTCATCGTGTTTCTTTGCGGGCTGACCGTCCTTGGGGTGCTCGCCGTAGCCAGCGGGTGTGGAGCTGGAACGCCGAATGACGACGACGCCTTCGCTCTGCTCAAGCTCTATCCGCCTATCGACCAGATCGACTGAAGGGAGCCCAGCACATGAGCCGACCGAGACTGCCGGGGACGTTTGCCGCAGTGCTGGCTTTGTGCGCCCTGTTTGGCGCAGGCTGCGGTACCGGAGATCGAGCCTCCGTGCAACCGAGTGCCGGCTCGGGAGGAATTATCACGGCAGGCGTCACCACGACCACAGCGTCGGTTGCAGTTGACGCTACCGTGCCACAATCGACGGATGCGGAGAATGGTGGTGAATCGGGAGATGACGGCTACTATCACTCCCAGATGAATATCACCACCTCGTATCTCACCGGCACGTTCACGCTTCCCCGCCAAGTGGAATACGCGGATATCATCGTCTACGGCGTGGTGACGGACGTTCTGCCCGGCCGCTGGAACAGCCCAGATGGCAGCGGGGATTGGCAGGGCCCCAAACCGGAGGACGCCTCCATTGCTTTGGTCATCTACCGCACCTTCTACGTGGAGCCCATCGAGACCCTGAAGGGGAGCCCCGCATTTGGGACGCCGGTTGCCTTCACTGCGGAGGGCGGCGTCGAGGGGAAGATCAGCGGCCCGGTGGACGAGGGCGACAGAGTCCTGGTGTTCGGCCAGTACGACCAGACCCTGTATGGCGGGACATGGCCAAAGGATGCCTACCACAGCACCCACGGCGAATGGTCCATCTTCAAGGAGACGGACTCCGTCTTGACCAACCTCTTCGTTCTGGGCGGTTCAGAGAATCAGATAGCCGACAAGGGCTTCGACCGAGTCACTCTGGAGGACGTGCGCGCGGAAATAGCCCGCCTCGCATCCGAGCAGCAGTCGCCGCTGTCTCCCGGCTTGGGCACGCTGTTCGCCCTCGCCCGAGCCGGGAGACAGCCTATTCGTCCCTCAGCATATCGGGGCAGTGCTTTCGACGATGCCGAGTGCGTGCGGTGGCTACCCTTCCCCCAGTCCCGCATGGTAGCTCTGTAACGAACGCACGCCGGCCCGAGCTTCGCGCCGGGCGGCGATGCCCCGCGCGGCGGCCAGAGCCGCCGCCGTGGTGGTGATATACGGCACGCGATGGCGGATGGCGGCCTTGCGGATGTACGAGTCGTCGAATTCGCTGGAACGGCCGCGCGGCGTGTTGATCACCAGTTGGATCTCG
>JAAYZX010000099.1 GCA_012514635.1 Actinomycetota bacterium | reverse complement strand
TCCAAGCCCGGCAAGGATGTAGAGGGCCATGCCCGCCGCCACCGTTCCCGGTCCCAGAGTGGCGAACAAAGCGGTCGCCGTTACGTTGAGCGCGGTACAGGCAATGAGGAACCGGCGTTTGGCGGCGGCCGCATCCGCGTACGCACCCGCCGCCGGCGCCAGCACCACCACCAACAACATGGCCAGCGATCCGGTCAGACCCCAGATGAAATCTCCCTCGCGGGCCCCCTGCATGCAGATCTCTTTGAAGAAGGCGGGGTAGATGACTGTGCTGATGAGCGCGGAGAAGGGTGTGGTGGCAAAATCCCAGGACGCCCACGCGTATACGCGCCGGTCCTGCCACCAGGGGCGGCCGGGAGAGGATGGTTGGCGTTCGTCCATGGGCGGCGCGGAGTATACAGGCTTGTGCGGGATACAATGCAAATAGGGCTGCATTCTGGTGGGGAGGAGAGATGCAAAAAAAGACAGTGCTGATGATCGCCAACTTGGATACCAGGGGATCGGAATTCGCTGAGTTTAAGAATCTCGTGATAGGACAAGGGCTGGATGCCCTTATCATGGACGTGTCAATGGAACTCGATCCACCTATCCGTGGCGATATCACCTGTCAGGAAGTAGCTGCAGCGGGTGGTCTTTCCATCGAGGAAGTGAGGACTCAGTACACGGCGCAAAGACACATTTCTACCGACTGCATGGTACGGGGCGGGTCGGTCTTGGCTGCGACTCTGTTCGAGCAGGGGAAAGTCCATGGCGTATTCGGTGCAGGGGGAGCTACCGCTACCATAATTGCCACTTCTATCATGAAGACTCTTCCGTTTGGCGTTCCCAAAGTGATGGCCACCCCCATTGCGGCGATCGGCTGTTACGTCAACCTCTATGTAGGTACGCAGGACATCACTATGGTTAATACTGTGGTTGATGTTATCGGCATGAATCCTATGCTTCGACGCAGTCTGACCAACGCGGTGGGCGGTATCTGCGGTATGGTGCGCATGTTCCCAGGAATCGAAGGATTGCAGCGCGAGCAAAATACGGGAAAACCGCTCATTGGTGTTACTTGTTTCGGGTTGGCTGAACGTTCGGCCGAACGGGTGCTGACCCGGCTCGAAGCCGCCGGATTCCAGCCTGTGGCCTTCCACGCCCAAGGCAAGGGTGACCGAGCCATGGACGAGCTTATTCGCAAAGGAGTTGTACAGGGAGTCGTAGACTTGGTGCCGCGAGGGCTGGGGGAAGAGCTATTGGGAGGAGACGGCGCCGCGGGGACCGATCGTGTGTCGGCCGCAGTCGAGACGGGCATCCCTATGGTGCTGGCGCCGGGAGGATTTGATCAGGTGTCGGTGGGTGCTCAGCCGGAGTGGGAGAGTCGCTTCGGTGAACGATCATTCATCGTAATAGATGAGGCTAGAATCGAGATCCGCACTTCTGTCGAAGAGTGTAGTCGTATAGCCAAGTTGTTGGCGATACGTTTAAACCGAGCCACCGCTCCGGTGCGGGTGTTGGTACCCATTGGCGGGCTGTCTTCCTTGGATCGGCCCGGAAGAGCGCTCTATGGGCCCGAGGAAAACGCCCGTTTGACGCGTGAACTGTTACAAGATCTTGCGGACCCTTCCATTGTGGAAACATTACCCTTCAATCTTTATGATCCGGGTTTTGGCGAAGCATGCGCAGAAGCGTTCTTTGATGTGTGGGTTAGGTCCGGGCGCCCACTACCCGTGGTCGACCATGCGTCTTCCATTGATTAGTCACCAACATTTTCTTTGGAGACAACGCCGACGACGGGTTCTCGCAAGAGCGAGAC
>JAAYZX010000125.1 GCA_012514635.1 Actinomycetota bacterium | reverse complement strand
GGCCGGGGGCATGACGATGCGGTTCTTGAGCTCAAGCTTACCGTTGATGGTGAACGGTTCGAACAACATGATGAAACCCCTTTCTCTAGGGACAACGTCCAGCGCTAGCCCCCTTTACTTTGCGATCGTGACCCAGTCTCTATCCCGTCGTCTTAGCAGCCTTCTTAGCTAGAAACACCATGAAGTTCAGAACATCGCGTTGGCGTCTCCCGGCCACTATGCCCATGTCTTTCCGAATACTGTCTAGATTGGCTATCATCTCGACTTCATCCATTGCCAGTAACGCCTGAGGCGTTGTTTCCACTGCTGCAACCGCCTCTAAAAACGCAGCCATTTCGGGACCATAAGCCTCCTCACCAGCGGTCAGTTCGTATTCCTGCTCCAGCTTCTTTCCCTCTCGGCGATTTACCCCTTCTTCGACGGCATATTCGCGCTTGAAAGCAATCCGCTTCACACCAAGCGGGCGTCGCGTGAGCTCGATCAGTTCCGGATAACCGTCTGCCCGACCGAGCGACAGCCTACCGACATCCTCAGGCCGCGTTATCACGTAGTACTTCATCACATCCGTGTAGGCGACATCGATCTCGAATACTTCCTTCCAGCCGTCTTCCCATTCCAGCACCACAAACGAGTTTTCGCCTTCAAGGCTAGGCGTAGCGCCACCGGCGAATGGTTGCCTGAGAAGATCGCGCTGCAGGAGGCCCGGCAGATTTGCAAACTCGACCACCTTGCAGGAGCCGTCCTCATACTCCAGGATCAGCTTCTTAGGATTCTGCTCAGACATACCCCTATTCCTTCTTCTTGAGCACTTCTTTGAGTTCAGAGAAGTGATTGATGATGATGTCAGCATCCGACGGCCCTAGATCAATGAATCCTTTGTACTGAATAGTCTTGAAACCTCGTGCATGCGCCGGGTTGATATCCGTAGCAGGCTTATCGCCCACCATCACGGCTTCTTCAGGTTCGATTCCGCGGGAACGCAGATCTTCTGCCAAGACGTCGTATATATCGCCACCCTGCTTCGTTTTGCCGACATAACGGTCGTCGACTAGCGCGTCTTCGATCATGTCGTACTTACCTTGCGGGTTTATGATCACAGGGAAGTACTTAGTGAACCCCCGAGTCTTCAAAAAACGAATGACAACATCGCTACCTACAGCACCCAGTGTCTTCTTCATTTCCGAGACAACTTCTAATACAAAACCCTGGTCTTGTAACCAATCCAGAGTTTCTATCAAGCCGTCTCCGACGTCCAGATACTGCTGTTCCTTCTGGCCGAAGAGTTCCTGTGCGCGGGAATCTCCATCCAGTACATACTCATATATTTCGTCTCGATGACCTTCTTTGATCTTGCTATAACCGCCATACTGTTCGTTTAGTTGGTGGTAGCGATATATACGTTCATCGATGAGCTCCGGCTGGCCCAACAGCTTGCAGATATCCCCTATAACCAAGTGATTTCTGAGTCCACCCGGTTCCATGATGCACTGACCATAGTCGAAGCCCACCCACTTGACTTCGAGCATACTTGCTCTCCCTTGCGTGCCGTCGAAAGTGTAGTTTATGTTGTTGCCAAGTTGCGGATATTACGTGCTTGAAGGATATACATCTTACCCTTCTCAATAGCCCATTCAATATCCTGAGGATGACCGAATACCTGTTCGATACGAAGACCGGTTTCAACCAGCTCGCGTACCTGTGCTTCATCCAAGGTAGGAACGGTGCACTTCTCGGGTTCCAACTCACACTCGGTGCGACCCCACCCCTTCTCTTCATCAAAAACACAAATGATTGTCTTTCGCGAAATCCTACGCTGTTTTTCTTCCAACGTATTCTTGTCGATTAGGAAGAAATCATTCATGGATTTGCCCGACACTACCGACTCACCGAGGCCAAAATTGGCCTCAATGACCATTTCATCTAGATTGCTGGTGATGGGGTTGGCCGTAAATAGAATTCCGGCGATTTCTGAGTTGATCATTCTCTGGACTATAGGCGCAATCAGCCCACTCTGCTGCTCTATGTTTTTGTGATGACGATTGAATGTAGCTCTAGTTGTCCAAAGAGAAGCCCAGCACATCTTAATATGCTTTAGGATCTCTTCTTCGCTCCGCAGATAATGATACGTGTCCATCATGCCCGGAAAGGACACGATAGCACTGCCTTTGACTGAGACAGACGAACGCACAGCAACCATTGCGCCGTCGCCGGTATGTTCTGCAATGTGTTGTTTGATCTCAGTGGCCAAGTCATCCGGAATCGTGGCATTGCTGATCAGATCACGGATGGCTTGGGTTTTGGTTTCCATCCCTTCATAGTCTTCAAAATCGAAGGAGGCAACCAGCTCGTCTATCTTAGGTTGCAATCCGTTCGAATCGACGACGTGCTGTAAGGATGGACTTGTGACGCAGAAACCTGGGGGTATTGGAAAGCCGTGCTGGGTCATCTCGCTGAGATTGGCCGCCTTGCCACCGGCTTCCTCGGTGTCCTTCTTGCTCATCTCGTCGAAGTTCTTGACCCATTTCCCCATTAGCAACGTACCTCTTTTCAGATCGCTGATAAACGCAGGTGACAACGGGACTCACCATCCCAGCTGGTCCGTGATGTCATTGTGCTTCTGTTTTGCGCGGAGATCATGACTATGGTGTGAACAGCGAGAAGACGTGTCGCGCCCAACCAGTTTTTCTCTCGAACTGACATCAGTGCCGCTTCCGCCTCTTCCCTGCAACCACATTCGTAATGCCCCTGAGATTGGGCGGTCCGACCAGAAAGTGAGCGCCGCCGCCGCCGGACGGCGGCGCTACAAAATCAAGACTTGGGACTAGTCACGCCCCGGCATCGGGGGAAGTTTGAATAGTTTCTCGAAGTTCTTGCCGAGAATCATATTGACCTGCTCTTCGGAGAGACCGGCCTGCTCCTGCAGATCGCGGACTGCCTTGATGGCGCCTTCGGGGTCGCCCACGCGGTGGGCATAGTCCGTACCGATACCCATGTGCTCAGGCCCCACCCACTCGAGACAGCACTTCATGGCCGGGAGATAGAAGGATGTCGTATCAGGCCACACGCGCTCTTTGTAGATCAGATCCGGACTCTTGGATAGCGAGATGCCCCACTCGTCACCGTAACCCTTATAGGAGTCCTGCAGACGGCGGACAAAGTAGGGAACCATGCCACCCAGGTGTCCGTGAACGTACTTGAGATTCGGGAACTTGTCGAGCACGCCCTGAAGAATCAGGCTAACGATGGCCATGGACGTGTCGAGCGTATAGCCCCAAAGCTGATACGGAATACGAACCTTGTCCATAACAGACGCGGCCAGTGGGTCTGCCGGGTGAATCAGGCAAGGCAGTTCGTATTTGTTGGCTACTTCGTAGATGGGATGGAACTTCTCGAGCCACACAGGCTCTCCGGCGAAGTTGGAAAAGAACTGATAACCCTTGCACCCCATCTTGGCGCAACGCTCTAGTTCTTCTACCGCTGCATCGACATCGTGCCAAGGCACAGTCGCCAACCAGTAGAAGCGGTGCGGGTAGTCCTTCTCAGCCTGAGCAAGAGCGTCGTTGCAGCGCTTCGCCCATTCAACGCCTTCCGAGCCGCCCACGGTCTCGGGGCCGGGAATGGTAACCGACAGAATCTGGGTGTCGAGTCCAGCAGCGTCCAGATCCTTGATGCGGGCTTCCAGATCGTAGTGTCCGGCACGGTCAATGTGAGCAATGCAGACATCGCGAACGTAAGCACGGTAGTGCGTACCACCATCGTGGCGCATGATGGGATCTTTGTCACGACTGCACAGGTAATCCAAATATTCTTTGGGGTACCAGTGATTGTGAGCGTCAATGGTTCTTTGGGCCATGCTTATCATCTCCTTTAGTGTGGCCTTTTCTTTACCCCTCAACGGGAACGGGACTGCGCATGCCCAAGCCGACATGGCGTCGGCGCAGCCCTTACGAAGAAGGAGTCGATCCGGTAGAGAGAGCAAACCATGGATACCACATCCACGCAAGACGATACTTCTGATCGCAGGATAAGGTCCAGTTATGTTCGCGAGTGGACGTACGAGTAACAGCGTAGTAGCTTAGTGAGGACGGATGAGAGTGGAAGAACTGTCTATGTGGATCCGTCGCTTGTAATATATCACATATGCAGGTATTTTGCTGCAGCAACCTACGCACATCATACTTATAAGGTTTGCTGATTTTACGATAAGATTATGTTGGTCACACGGTATGGCTTTGGTCAACAATGTTCCGGTACCATCGGCAACCACGAGTCGCCCCCGAACATAGTGGTATGACAAGTGGTGTGACACATTCGGCAAGCATCTAGTG
>JAAYZX010000098.1 GCA_012514635.1 Actinomycetota bacterium | reverse complement strand
GCACCCGCGTCTGGCTCCGCTATCCCCAGTACTGGGCGGACCCCAAAGGCTACATCGCCAAGGTCCGGAACTATATTCGCACCGCCCACAAGCTGGGCATCAGCACCATGCCCATCTTGTGGAACGGCAACGGCCTCGACGTTGCGATCCTCGACGAGGACTATTGGCCGACGGGCGAACGGTACGTCACCGACGTGGTCAATGCCCTGAAGGACGAGGAAGGGCTCATCATGTGGGATGTCATGAACGAGCCCTGCTGTAACGACTACTATCAGAAGGCGCCTCCGGAGGAGCAATCCGCTCGCGCCGACCGTATCTGGAAGTTTGTACGGCATTTCACCAGCTTCACCAAGGATACCGATCCCGTCAACGCCGTCACCGTGGGGAGCTGGCACGCGTCAGACATTGAGCCCACCGCCGACTTGGTGGACGTCCTCTCCTTCCATGACTATCAGCGTACGCGCAAGCGCGTCGAGAGTGCTTACGTTCTGGCCGCGGAGCTCTCACAAAGGTACGGCAAGCCACTGATCAACAGCGAGCTCGCCTGCCTGTGTCGCGCCAACCCCTACGACATGGCGCTCGAGATCTGCGAGCGGCACCGGGTCGGTTGGTACCTGTTCAACCTGATGATCGACGGGTACTGGTCCAGCGTGCATGGCATTGTCTACCCCGATGGAACGGTACGTGACCCGGCGATCGTGGCGGCGATCTATGGCTTCTACCGCAACCGGAACCTGGCGACGGCGGTGCGGCCGAGCCCGAACCGCGAGGGGCACGCCTTCCGCGCGCTGCAGGCGGCGGAGGAGGCGTTGGCGGAGCGGCCGAGCGTGTTCCAGTACCGGCGACAGGCGACGGAGGACATGCTGGAGGCGGCGGAGCACATCGCCAACCTGCTCGAGGGGTGCGAGATGGTGCCGATGGTGGTGCCGCCGACGGCGCGGATCCAGGCGTGGCGGGATCAGCCGGAGGAGGAGCGCGATATCGAGGCGATCCGCACGTTCACGTACGAGTTGGCCCAAGCCTTGAAAAAGTGGTGCCAGATTCTCTAGGCCATATCTGACGCTCGGTCTCAGGGCTGCTTCGCAAGGGGGCTCTGGGAGATCTGGAGCCTCCCAAGGCTTGTAGTGACTCGTAGACATGGGCTCGGGGAGTCGCGGGTGCATCCGCTGTACGGTCCGCTCGGGGGGCATTTGTGGACGTGACGGCGCCATACATCATGGTGGCGCCATCTCACCGGACGACCAGGAAGGAAGGCAATGAGACCGCTCGACGACTATTCCTTTATCCGTGGCGTGTGCCATGGGATGCGCGGCGACCAGGCGACCCTCGAGAGGGAACTGGGCTATGCTCAGCGGCTGCAGCTCAACAGCACCCGCATCTGGCTCCGCTACCCCGAGTACTGGGCCGACCCCAAGGGCTATATCGAGAGGGTCCGCAACTATATCCGCACCGCTCACAAGCTGGGCATCAGCACCATGCCCATCCTCTGGAACGGAAACATGATCGACGTCGCGATCCTCGACGAGGACTATTGGCCGACGGGCGAACGGTACGTCACCGACGTGGTGAACGCCCTGAAGGACGAGGAAGGGCTCATCATGTGGGATGTCATGAACGAGCCCAACCACAATGACTATTGGCGGAAGGCGCCCGAAGGGGAAAAGCCGGCGCGTCTGGAACGCTTTTGGAGGTTTGTGCGGCACTTTGCTGCCTTCACCAAAGAGATCGATCCCGATAACGCCATCACCGTCGGGCATGGCACGGCGTGGGTTGTTGAGCCGACCGTGGACGTGGTAGATGTCATCTCCTTCCATGACTATGGAAAGACACGTGCGCAGGTCGAGGGCGCTTATGCTCTGATGAGGGAGCTTTCGATCAAGACCGGCAAGCCGCTGATCAACAGCGAGTTGGCCTGCCTATGCCGCGCCAACCCCTACGACATGGCGCTCGAGATCTGCGAGCGGCACCGGGTCGGTTGGTACCTGTTCAACCTGATCATCGATGGCTACTGGTCGAGCGTGCACGGCATCGTCTACCCCGACGGGACGATCCGCGACCCGGCGATCGTGGCGGCGATCTATGGCTTCTACCGCAAGCGGGACCTGGCGACGGCGGTCCGGCCGAGCCCGAACCGGGAGGGGAACGCCACGCGGGCGATCGCGCTGGCGGAGGAGGCGTTGGCGGAGCGGCCGAGCGTGTTCCAATACCGGCGGCAGGCGACGGAGGACATGCTGGACGCGGCGGAGCACATCGCCAACCTGCTGGAGGGGTGTGAGATGGTACCGATGGTGGTGCCGCCGACGGCGCGGATCCAGGCGTGGCGGGATCACCCGGAGGAGGAGCGGGACATCGAGGCGATCCGTGAGTTCACCTACGAGTTGGCCCAGACGCTGAAGCGATGGTGCCAGATCATGTAGCCTGCGTGCGAGGTGATCGGCCCGGGCTTTCGCGCCATCGTACGACAACGACGTACCATACTCGCGATGAGAGCCGGCTTGACCTGAGGTTCTCTCTATGCACAATGCCCGACGAACACCCACTCTGGGGATCGAATGGAGGAGATAGCACACTATGACGGCTGCTCAGACGACTGCTAAGGGGGCGTTGGCAGGGGTCACCGGGCGGCGCTCACTGGGGCAACGAGCGCATGAGCTACGGCGTCGTTTTCGCCGGAGCCTCCCCTACTATACGATGATGTTGCCGCCTCTGCTGCTTCTGCTCGTATTCAATTATATCCCTTTATATGGATTAAAGATGGCGTTTCAGCGCTTTATTCCTGCTAGAGGCTTGTTCGGCGATCAAAAGTGGGTGGGATTGTATTGGTTCCAGTACTTGCGCGTCTACCCGGACTTTTTTCGGGCATTGGCTAACACGCTCATCCTTTCCCTCTCCAAAATCGGCCTGGGGATTCTGGTTGCCGTTACTGTAGCGATCCTAATCAGCGAGGTCAGAAACGCAACGCTGCAGCGGGCCATCCAGACGACGGTCTATCTGCCCCACTTTTTGTCCTGGATCGTTCTGGCCGGAGTGTTCATTAGGATTCTCTCACCTTCCAACGGGCTTGTGAACCAGCTCATCAAGTCCCTGGGCGGCAACCCGATCTTTTTCCTGGGCGATAATCGCTACTTTCGGGCTACGCTCATCGTGACGGACCTGTGGAAGTCGTTTGGTTTCAACACGATCGTCTATCTGGCGGCCATCGTATCCATAGACCCCAGCCTCTATGAGGCGGCAACGGTCGATGGTGCGAACAAGTTCCAGCGGATATGGCACATTACGGTGCCAAGCATTCTGCCCATCGTCTCGCTCATGAGCGTGCTCAGCATTGGGTCCATCCTGAATGCGAACTTTGACCAGGTGTTCAACCTCTATAGCCCGGCTGTCTACGAGACCGGTGATGTCCTCAACACGCTGGTCTACCGTATTGGCCTTGTCCAGGCGAACTACTCATTGTCGACGGCCATCGGCCTGTTCAGGGCGTTGGTGTCAGGAGTACTGGTCGGCATCGCCTACTTTCTGGCCCACAAGTACGCCAATTACGAGATCTTCTAGCAGGAGAAAGGGTAACGCAAAATGGCCATCTCGAGGGGCGAGAAGATCTTTTACATCGTCAACAATGTATTTCTCATACTGTTGGCTGTACTCTGCCT
>JAAYZX010000097.1 GCA_012514635.1 Actinomycetota bacterium | reverse complement strand
TCGATCGTCGTCTCATGGGGCGAGATACAGTACCTCGTGCGGTACATCGGGATTGACACGCCGGAGGTGCGCCCGCTGCAATGCTGGGGAAAGGAAGCGACGGCAGCGAACCTTGCGCTGGTCGGCGGGAGAACTGTGCGTCTGGTGAGGGACAAGTCGCAGACGGACCGTTACGGGCGGCTGCTGCGGTATGTGTATGTCGGCGAATCGCTGGTCAACGCCGAGCTAGCGCGCGGCGGGAACGGGTACGCCGAGCGGTGGGCTCCTGACGTGGCGCAGGCAGAAGCGATCGAGGCTGCCGAGGCAGATGCCAAACTGAACAAGGCCGGCCTATGGGGGGTATGCTGGCACTGGATGGCATTGCCAGACATCGCCAAGTCATAATAAAACGCCAAAGCTGCGGCGTTTTTCCCAACTGGTTCTCACAACAGCTTGGCGTCGCCGCGCCTGGGTGCTATATGCACTCAGGTGTTCTGGAGATCAGGAACCATTCGCTTCGATCGGTAGGGCATCTATAGCTATGAGAGTGATCTCCCCTTTGTTCGCGTCAGCCTTGTACAGCACCCGAAAGGATGGCGTGGCGCCGATCTGAGTTGTCTTGTAGACCCGGTATGCCGAGTCGCTCTGCAGCGGACTGCCCGACAATGGCGCTCTGCCGAGATCCCAGGTGATAGCTCTCCAGACATCGTCAATCCGCGGGTACTCTACCCGTAAGCCGTCAAGCGTCTTGGTGAAGTCGTTTGATTCCACGCTCGTGTAGATCATTCCTATACATGCATCTCCCTGAGTTTTGTTTCACCCCACTCCAGATCATCAAGTGTTATCGGCTCATCGTGAAGGATGAACACTGTATGATAGGGAATATCCTCATTTGCATTGGCATGAAGCCAGGGCCTTAGCTGATGGGACCAGTTGCTTACTCCCGTTGCATTAGCGCATCCGAGCGCATCGATTGCCTGATCGAGCAATTTGATCTGTTCTTCCCTAAGCGATAAATGCGGCTCGTCAGTAGCTACTATCCTGCGTTGCGTGTAGTCAAAATACTGCCTTTCCTCTACCCGTGCTCTGTTCTGGCTGACAAGCTCGTTTTCGGCGTTCTTGAGACTGATAGCGAAAGGACCTTTGGCGTAGCGCTTGTACCTGGTATCTGTGATAGGCTCGCCCCACATGCCAAAGGCGTAGAAGTCTGCCAAGAACAAAATCTTGTGTAGTTTCGTCGTCCCGAAGGCAGGGTCCCCCTCGCTCTTGCGGGATATATACAGAACCACCTCCGCCAGATTGCTGGCCATCTCTCTCCCCTCCGTATCTGTTGCAAAGCTGGCCGTTTGACCAGCACATTTATTCTAGTCCTATACCCGGATTTCGTCAAATGCGCGGGCGCTTGGTATCTGTGCCCATTGGTATAGCCCCCGCCCTACCTCCGCCCCAGCCTGTACGCGCTCAGCAGCGCCTTGGCGTCCGCCCGGACGTTGCTTGGGCTCGCTGCCGTGGTGTACTGCGGAGACCAGTAGAAATTCGTGTCCCCTCCGCCGCCGGCCCCCATCTTGCCCAGCGCATCCCCCGGGATCGGCGTCAGCGAGCCCGCCACCATCGCCGCGATGGAGGAAAGCGTGCCGGATAGGTTGGGCATCTGCGATTGCAGCCCGGCGATCAGCGATTGCATCAAGGTAGCGCCCGTGTCGTACCAGCTTACGCCCTCCGGGAAGCTGATGATCGCCGTCCGCATCGTGCCCAACGCCAGGGTGAACCGATCATAGATGTCCACGATGGCATCCACCAGCCCCTGCAGCGACTCGTCGCTCGCCAGCCCGCCCGTGTACTTGGACTCCATCAGCCGCTCGATGGCCGAGAGCGCCGTGGTCACGATCCCCGCCACCCCCTCCACAAAGGTCGTGAGCTGCCCCAGCCGCTCCAGCTTTCCCTCGATCCCCGTTCCCAGCCGGCTTTGCAGGTCTTTGAGCTTGAGCACCACCGTGTCAATGAACCCGAACACGCCCTCCACTTTTTACGTGCTGGGCGTCGCGGCTTTGGCGCTGTCGTCCATCGCGGAGACGGCCTCCGCCGTCGCCTCCATCGCCAGTTTGACCATCTCGGAGACCAGATTGATCCGGTTGAGCAGCAGTTTGCCCCCGCCGACGATGTCCCCCGCGTCATCGGTGGCGAAATACTCGGCCACCAGATCCTCCAGCCAGGTCAGCACCAGGCCGATGTTCGTTTGCAGCGCGTTGAGCGCCGGCTCGGGGATCCACGAGAAGGTGCCCATCTCATCGAACGGCTCGATGATCGCGCTCAGCATCTCGCCGACGGGGCCGAGCACCTCGGCCACCGCCTGGATGCGCGCCAGCGTCTTTTTGCCGT
>JAAYZX010000096.1 GCA_012514635.1 Actinomycetota bacterium | reverse complement strand
GGTCATCGTCATCGTGGTCACCCTGGTTATGCGGCTCCTCAACGGCCCCTTGGGCGCCCAGCTTCGGGCCATACGACAATCGGAATTGCGTGTCAAATCGTTGGGCTACAATGTTCCGTTGCTCAAGTTCTCCGCATTTGTCCTCTCCGCGTTCATCGTGGGCGTGGCCGGGTCCTTGGCAGCAACATTGGATCAGTTTGTCGGGGTCAACTACGTGGTGTGGACGATGTCGGCGGAGATGCTCCTTGCCACGATGGTGGGGGGTGTGGGAACGTTGTGGGGTCCGTTCGCGGCGGGCTTCGCCATCGCGTTTATCCGTGTATTGGCCACAGATCTGACGAAGCGATGGATGATGATCCTGGGACTTATGTACATTTTCGCCGTCCTGCTCATTCCTGATGGTATCGCCTCCCTGTTCAAGAGACGTCGGCGGACTGAGGTTGATGAGACATCACACGAGCCCATCGAGGAGGTGAACCCATGAGTACCAGCGGCGTTCCGGTACTGGAGATGCGGGGGCTTTCCAAGAACTTCGGTGGTATCAGAGCGGTCAGTGATGTGAATTTGTCTATACGCCCCGGTGACCGGCACGGGATTCTCGGCGCGAACGGGGCTGGGAAGACCACGGTGTTCAATCTGGTATGCGGTGTGTATCCGCCAACTTCGGGATCGGTGCTGCTTGCCGGCGAGGATGTCACCACCCGGTCGATCGACTACCGAGTACGCAAGGGGCTGGGACGCACCTTCCAGATTACGAATCTCTTCCAAGAGATGACCGTGCTCGAGAACGTGGTCTTGGCCACTGCGATGGCGGAAGCTCAGCACAACCGTTGGTTCACTCGCGTCGATTCCCTTGTGAGCCCGCGGGAGAAAGCGGAGAAGGTACTGCAGCGGCTGCGCCTGGAAAAGACGGCCTACCGTACCGTGGCGGAGATAGGCTACGGTCAACAACGCGAGCTGGAGGTCGCACTGGCCCTTGCGCTCGACCCGAAGGTACTCCTGCTGGACGAGTTCACCGCCGGTCTCTCGCAAGTTGAAACCGCTTCAATGGTGGAACTCGTGAAGGGGCTACCCGAAGATCTGGCCGTGATCATCATAGAGCACGATCTCGACGTGGTCTTCGGCTTAGTGGACGAGATGACGGTAATGAACCGCGGGCAGGTGATCTGTGAGGGCAGCTGCCAAGATGTTCGCGAGAATCCACTAGTTGCCGAGGTGTACATTGGGCAGAAACGAGTTGACTAGTTCGGATGTGGCGCTGCGCGTCAAAGGCCTTAACACCTACTACGGCCAGAGCCACATCCTCCACGATCTGGAGTTGGAAGTTCCTTCTGGGATAGTATTTGGCGTCGTGGGGCGCAATGGCGTTGGCAAGAGCACCATGGTCAATAGCATCATGGGCATGGTAAAAGCCAAGAGCGGTCGGGTCGAGGCGATGGGAGTTGACATCAGCGGATGGCCCACACATAAGATCGCGAAGCAGGGTGTGCAGGTGGTGCCCCAGGGCAGGAGGCTATTTCCCTCTCTTACGGTGAGCGAGCATCTGGAAATGGCTGCTCGATTGGGTAAAGGCGTGAAGAAGCCGACCTGGGCTTATGAGCGCTTTCCTGCATTGGCGGAACGGTCAACGTCCTTCTCCAAGACTTTGTCCGGTGGCGAGCAATCCCAGCTGGCGATTTCTCGTGCGGTACTGGCGAACCCCGAAGTTATTCTAATGGACGAGCCGACCGAGGGGTTGTCGCCGATCATAGTTGAGGAAGTTGGCAAGATAATCCAGGAACTCGTAGCCGAGAGTGTCACAGTACTGCTTGTGGAGCAGAACCTGCACTTCGCCCTCGATACATGCATGCAATTGGCGGTCATGTCGCGCGGTGCAATCTCGTACCAAGAAGAGGTGAAGGGCAGGTCACCGGAGCACTTCCTCACTGTATTCATGGGCATAGGAAAGGGGGAGTAGGTGAATAGGCGTGACCTTCTGGACGATTCTGCGGTTGAGCGCACGAGCGACCGGTTGGTCTGTCATCGGCATACGCGAACGGCCGCCGCCGATGCCATCATCAAACTCAGCCGAGCTCATAACTCGGTCATGACGCGAGTTCACCAGCATCTATCGGAACCCGGATTGACGTTCACGCAGTTTGCTGTGCTGGAGGTCTTGTACAGCAAAGGCTCGATGTTGCAGAAGGATATCGGTAAGAAGATCCTTAGCCAGAGCAGCGGCAACATGACCGCGGTCATTGATCAACTCGAACTCCGGGGTTTGGTGGAACGCGAGAAGGTGCCCGATGACCGCCGCACGAATCTGGTCAAACTGACGGCTGAAGGTCGCGAACTGATTGGTGACTTTCTGCCACGTCACTTGGACGTCTTGTCGCGCGAGTTCAGTGTCCTCACGGGTGACGAGCTTGCGCTGTTGGCTTCGTTTTTGAAGCGACTAGGCCTTGGACGCAAGTTGAACTCGCGATAGTGATTACCATTTGCTGGCTTAGCCTCCAATTTGGACTTTAGTGTCGAACTCTCGCGGTCGGTAAGATATAACTGAAAGGGGTTTCATCATGTTGTTCGAACCGTTCACCATCAACGGTAAGCTTGAGCTCAAGAACCGCATCGTCATGCCCCCGGCCGTTACCCGGCTCGCTACGGTGGACGGTGACACTACACCCGAACTGGTCGACCGCTACATGCTGTACTGCAAAGGTGGCACGGCGCTGATCTTGATGGAAGCGGTGTCTGTGGAGCGCCAGAAGAGCGGGCAGCTCCTGCGTCTAAATGAAGATAAATTCATCGAGGGCTTCCGTCAGCTGGCCGACCGAGTCCACGCCGAGACCGACGCCAAGATCGCGCCCCAGATCCTGCACTTCATGAAGATCGCCCGCTCCGGCTACCGCCAGAAGGTGGAAGACCTGGAATACGACTACATCAAGGCCATGCCCGGGCTGTGGGCCGACGCCGCCTACCGGGCGCGGGAAGCGGGCATGGACGCCGTGGAGCTGCACTTTGCCCACGCCTACACCCTGGCCTCCTTCCTGTCCCGCTACAACAAGCGCAAAGACGAGTACGGTGGCGCCAAGATAGAGAACCGCATGCGCCTGATGAGCGAGATCATCGTGGCCGTGCGCGCCGCCGTGGGAGAGGACTTTTGTGTGGGCTGCCGCATCAACGGTGACGAGTTCACGTTGGGGGGCAACACCCTGACCCACTCCCGGCAGATCGCGCTTAGGTGCGCCGAGCTGGGTCTGGACTACGTGTCGGTGTCGGCCGGGGGCAAGTTCGAAGATGCCGTGCCCAAAGAAGGCGAAGCGCTCGACCCCTACACCGGCTATTCGGGCACCCGTACCATGCCTCCCGCCTGGATGCCGGAGCGGGTCAACATGTACCTGGCCGCCGACATCAAGCAACATCTGCGTGCCGCCGGCTATCAGATTCCCGTTATCGGCGCCGGGCGCATTCCCACCCCGGAAGTGGCGGAAGACATCTTGACCCGCGGCGACGTGGACCTGATCGGTCTGTGCCGTCCCATCCTGTGTGACCCGTACTGGCCCAACAAGTACAAAGAAGGCCGCGCCAAAGACGTGCTCAAGTGCACCTACTGCAACCACTGCCGGGAGATGGAGGGAGACTTCTCCACGGTGGAGTGCATCCAGTGGAAGCGCAAGGGTGAGCCGCAGCCCTAAGCAGGTGGCGTCTCCATCTATACCGTCAAGGAAGGATCTTAGATGTCGCTAGAAGGATTCACTCCCTACGATCCGGCGGCGGCGCAACTGTATGACCAGAAGCGCTGGTGGTTGGGTCTCACCATGGGAGACACGCTGGACCGCGCCGCCGACATGTACCCGGGCAAAGAGGCCGTGGTGGAGGCCGATGGTCGCTGTCGCCGCTATACCTATGCCGCTCTGCGCTCTGAAGTCGATGCCCTGGCCTATAACCTGCTTGCCTGCGGACTGAAAAAGGGCGATTTCGTCTTGGTCATGCTGCCCAACGTGGCCGAGTTTGTCACCACCTACTACGCCCTGCAAAAAGCGGGCCTGGTCATGGTGCTGCTCACCGTGAACCACACGGCTCGGGAGATCATTCACCTGGCCGAGCTCACTCAGCCCAAAGGTTGGGTACTGCCGGACCGCTATCGCAAAACCGACTACGCCGATCTGGTGGCGGAGGTGCGCTTAGCCGCCCCCGACCTCAAAGTTATCCAGGTGGCCGACACCAAGCCGGCCGGCGATATCCTGTGGTACAACGATCTGGCCACCTCAGATGTCGCCCCCGAAAAGATAACGGCGGCGCTGGAGGCGGCCCGGCCCGATCCGGGCGAGGTCTGCCAGATACTGCCCTCCGGCGGCACCACAGGACTGCCTAAGGGTTGCCCGCGCACCCACAACGACTTCTTGTGCAATGTGGAGTACAAGGCCAAGGCCTGGCACTACAACGTGGACGACATTCATCTGGTGGCCACCACCGTGGGCCACAACCTGGCACTTCTGGTGGGAGTCACGGCCTGCGTGTTCTTCGGCGCCAAGCAGGTACTGCTGGACTCCACCCGGCCCGGTGACTTCCTGGAAGCCGTGCAGAAGGAGCACTGCACGCGCACGGCCCTGGTGCCCACATTGGTGTCGCGCATTGTGGCCTTCCCGGAGCTCGATGGCTACGATGTCTCCTCGCTTGACAAGATCTACGTGGGGGCGGCCAACTCACCGCCGGAGTTGGTGCGGGCGGCCGAAGAGAAGCTGGGCGTGCTGTACGTGAACGCTTTTGGCATGGTGGAGGGTCCCTGCGCCGAGACCCGGCCCCCCGATGATCTATACGCGCGCACCTCAACCATCGGTCGTCCGGTGTGCCCCTATGACACCTTTGCCACCTTAGACGCCGAAGGCAGGCCCACACCGCATGGTGTGGAGGGCGAGCTGGCGGCCAAGGGCCCGGGCATCTTCACCGGCTACTTCCGCAACCCGCAGGCCAATATGCAGTCCTTTACCCCCGACGGCTTCTTCCGCTCCGGAGATCTGGCCGTGATCGAGGAATCGGGTCTCATCCGCATCACCGGTCGCATCAAGGACATCATCATTCGCGGGGGCGAGAACATCGCCGCCCGGGACGTGGAGGACGTGATCTCCGGTCATCCGGCCGTGGAATACGTGGCGGCTGTGGGCATGCCCGACCCCGACCTAGGCGAAGTGATCTGCGCCGTGATCAAGCCCAAACCGGGCCGCAGCGTCACCTTGGAGGAGATCAACACCTATATGACGGACGAAGGCGCTTCTAAAGCCATTCTGCCTGCACGGGTGGAGGTGGTGGAGGATATGCCGCTCACCGCCGCCGGCAAGGCCGACAAGAAGCTGCTGCGGGAACAGGTCCGCCAGAAACTGGCCCAAGAAAACGCTACCTAGAGACGAATCCGCAACGGTATGCGCAAGAGGGGTCGGACCCGCAGATGGTCCGACCCCCACCTATAGAGCATATGAAGGAGCACGAGGAGCCATGGGACTGAAAGGCAAGGTAGCCATCGTCACCGGCGGTGCGATGGGAATCGGCAAAGCAATCGCTCTTCGGCTGGCACGCGATGGAGCAGCCGTGGGCATTTTGGACGTCAATTTGACCAAGGCCCAAGAAGTGGTGGCCGAGTTAGAGGAGGGCGGGACACGGGCTTTTGGCGTGCAGTGTGATGTCACCAACTACACCAACGCCCAAGAAGCCGTAGCGGCGGTGGCCCGCAACCTGGGGGCACCCGACATTCTCGTCAACAACGCCGGCGTGGATAGGCAGCAGTTCTTCTTGGAGACCGACGAGAAGCTGTGGGATTGGATGATCTCCGTCAACTACAAGGGTTTCCTGGTGATCTCACACGTCACCCTCCCCTATATGGTGGAGAAGAAGGGCGGCGTCATCGTCAATATGGGCTCCGATGCCGGCCGCGTGGGCAACGCCCGCGAGGTGGTGTACTCCGGCACCAAGGCGGCGGTCATGGCCTCCACCAAAGCTATGGCCCTGGAATTTGCCAGATACGGTATCCGCGTGAACGCCGTCTCCCCGGGACCGGTGCAGCAGACGGAACTCCTCTCCGGCCTGTTCGAGGGTGAGATCGGCGAGAAGATCGCCCGCCTGGTACCGCTGCGTCGTCTGGGGCGGCCCGAAGAAGTGGCCGACGTGGTGGCCTTCTTCTGCTCAGAAGACTCTCGTTACCTCACCGGTCAGGTGCTGTCCGTCGACGGCGGCCTCACCATGGTCGATTAGAAAAGGAGAGTTATGGACTTCCAGTTGGACCAGGAGATCCTGGATCTCAAAGCCAAGGCCCGTGAATGGGTGCACGGCACTCTAGACGGCCTATGTGACGGCATGGAGGAAGAGGAGAAGCTACCCGAGGCTCTGGTGGAAGAGCTGCGCGACGGCCAAATGCGCTTCTTCGGCCTCACTATTCCTCCTGAGTACGGTGGTGAGGGTTGGGAGGCGCTCAAATGGCTGAGCGTGCTGGAGGAGTTTGCCCGCGGCTATGCCTTCGTACGTATGATCGGCCACACTATGAACGGCCTGTTCTGGCGCCCGCTCTATGACTACGGTACCGAGGAACAGCGTCGCCGCTATCTGCCCGGCATGGCCACCGGCCAGATCTTTGCCGCCAACTCTCTCACTGAGCCGGAAGGTGGTACCGGTCGCGATATCAATGCCAAAGCCACCCGTGACGGCGACCACTACATCCTAAACGGCCACAAGTGGCTCATAACCCAGTTCCCCGGGCTCACCACCCTGTTCTATGCCTTCGCCGCTACCGAAGAGGGTATGACCTGCTTTCTGGTCGACGCTCCGGCCGAGGGGCTCGTCACGCAACCCATGCGTCGCATGATGGGTTGCCAAGGTCCCCGCCACTACAACATCTTCTATCGTGACCTGCGCGTCCATGAGTCACAAATTCTGGGAGAAAAGGGAAGGGGGTTGGATATTGCGTTAGGCATGCTGCATCTGAGTCGGGTTTCCATCGCGGCCTGCGGCGTGGGTACGGCCCAGCGCATGCTGGACCTGGCCATCGATTACGCCAAGCGCCGCCATACCTTCGGCAAGCCCGTGGCCTCGCGCCAAGCCATCCAGGGCAACGTGGCCCAGATGGCTACCGAGATCGAGGCCGCCCGCCTGCTCTACCAGCGTGCAGCCTGGATGTTTGACCAGGGCAAGGAAATCGTAACCCAAGCCGCCATGGCCAAGGTCTACTCGGAGCAGATGGTGGTACGGGTGGCGGAGATGGCGCTGCGTATCCACGGCGGGGTGGGTTTCACTCAAGCCTACCCGCTGGAGCGACACTTCCGTGATTGCCGCAGCTTCCACTTCGAGGAAGGCACGGAGGAGATTCAGAAACTACTCATTGCTCGGAGTCTGCTTAGGTGAGGAGGGTG
>JAAYZX010000014.1 GCA_012514635.1 Actinomycetota bacterium | reverse complement strand
TCGAGATCATAGGGCAGAAACTCCCGGGCCACGAGCGCGCCTCCTGGTTGGTTTCCAGCCACACTACCCGCCCGGCCCGGGAGAGTCTAGACTTCACCTGCGGGGATTTCCCGACAGGCTCCTAGCCTGGAGGCGAGGCCTAGAACTAGTGAAGTGATCTGAGCCGAGAGGCCGCGTGAAGTGCCATGCATCACGCCCATCTCTCGCAGCCGCAGCGCCGACCATAGTCACTCCCTACAGAGCCCGCCAGCCTTCCGGCCGTAACCGAGCCTGCTCCGGATGTGCCAGAACTGCATCGAGCGCAGCCAGCATCCGCGGTTTGTCCTGTGGCAATCGGCCCCCGATAGGAAGATAATTGGACGCATGGTTGGAGCGGAACAGCCCGTTGGTCACATCGATGGCCGCAATCATCTCGCGCAGCTCGCGAAGCATACCCAGAGGATCGGGCAACACAAGGTCGCCCTGCCGAATGCGATTAGCGATACGTGTACCCTCTTGTATGATGAGACTCAGTACTCCTATGTATTCTGGATCGATGGCTGATAGTGCTTCGCCTGTAGCGCGTCCGTGTATCAGTGATCGCTCCACTCCCGCAATCCCTAGGATGCATGTGATGGACAGTTCGATCCCCGCCGCTTTGGCTTTGCGACAGGCCTCGATCTGTTGCGCAACCGTCACTCCCTTGTTCATTTCCGCAAGGGTCTGCTCATCACCCGACTCCAGACCCAAGTACACCATGGTCAACCCCGCCTCACGCAGTTCGCGTAATTGCTCTACGTCTTTCTTGAGTAAGTTCTGCGCGTTTGCGTAAGAGGTCACCCGCTCAAGCGAAGGAAGTTGTGCAAACAGGAACGAGAGTAGTTCCAGTAGACGGCGTTGTGGTAGTACCAGCGCATCACCATCCGCCAGAAAGACACGGCTGCACTCCTTTTTATACCAGGCAGGCAGGCCCTCAATATCCTCCACCACCTCTGCGTACGGACGAACTCTGAAGGGCTTGCCCAGATAGGTGCCACAGAAGTCACATGTATTGTTTGAGCATCCGTAGGTCACCTGCAGAATAAGGCTGTCCGCCTCGATCGGTGGACGGATCACCGCACCTTCGTACCGCATATGCCCACCTCTCACTTGTACTTGTATTAGTATGCGCGCGCCGGAGGGTGCATACAGTCGTAGCTACACGCCATCGGCAGTTACGGCATGCCACAAGAACCGCATTCCGTCCAGGTGGACATCCCTGCACCGAGTGATTTGCCGGAAGGACCCGCAAGACATCGCTCAGAACAAAAGAGCTCGTCTCCCGCACACTTCCCCGATCCGATACCTCCGGCGTCGCGCGCACATTCTGCTCCATCAACAGAATGGTGGTTCTCTGCCGGTTTATCTGCCCAATTATCTCAGATTTTTGTCTACGGTTGTTTGGGGGCCGTAACCAGTCTGCCATCCTGCACAACAACTATGTTGAGTGACTTTCTAACATCGCCGTTATCATCGAAAGTAAGGGATCCCGTCAGGCCACTGTAGACGATGCCCGCCAGAGCCTCGTTGATGGCATTACGCTCGTTGACGCCTGCCTCGATGGCGGCCTGTGCCGCTACCATGACGACGTCATAGGAAGCGGCAGCGAACCAGTCGGGGTTGGCCCCATAGTTGTTGTTCTTGTAGGATTTCACGAACCTCTGGGTGATTGGATCATCCTTCGAGTAATCGAAGAACGTGGATATAAGCATGCCCTCTACTGAAGTGCCGCCCAACCTTATTAGTTCGTCCGAGCTGTACCCATCGGAGCTCAGCATCTGTACTTCCATACCCAGTTCCTTGGCCTGTACCGCGATCTTGGAGCCTTCCAAATAGTAGCCGGCCAGGAACAATAACTCAGGAGCCGTATCCCTGATCTTAGTCAGCTGGGCCGTGAAATCGTTGTCTCCGTCGACGTAATACTCGCGGGCCAACACCTCACCGCCTGCAGTCTGCGCGGCATTCTCGAAAGCATCGGCCAAGTCCCTGCCGTAGCTGCTATCAGAATGAAGGATGGCGATCTTTTTTCTATCCATAGTGGTCACCGCGTAAGCAGCCAACCCTTCACCCTGCACTCGATCAGTTATGCACAAACACCAAATATAATCACCCAAAACGGCGATGTCGGGGTTGGTAGCGGAGGGCGAGATCATAGGCAGGCCCCCTTCCTGATACTTGGGACCGGCGGCCAAAGTAGCGCCGGTGAACATGTGCCCATCAACGAACAGGACGCTGGGATCTTTGATCAGCTTCTGAGCAACAAGAAAAGCTTCCTTTGGATCACCTAGTTCGTCGGCAGTGACATAGGAAACCTGCCCACCGTTGACGCCTCCGGCGGCATTCAGTTCAGCTACGGCGATATCCGCACCGGCTTTGAGCGAGGCACCATAGGTCTTGTACTGACCCGTGAAAGGAGCGGCGGCGGCAAACTTGAAGGGGACTCCCCCTCCATCCGTAATGGTGGTCTGCACAGTGTCGGTCGTGGTGCTCCCACCGTCATCACCCGCGGTAGTAGTAGTAGTAGTAGTACCGTTTCCACATCCTGCAATGACCAACACTGCGGCAACTAGAGCCACTATACTTACGATAGTGATGTCCCTGAACCCTGGTGACATCCTTCCTCCTTGCCGTCCGATCCTGCTCCGTCACCTCAGTGGATACGCAAGATTACTCCTGCAAGTACGCAAGTCTATATATGTGTAGCAGCCGGCACAAGAGAATGTAGGCCCCTCTTTTTGGCATAAAAGGCCGAGCGTAGTTGCCGCTTCCTCCACGAACTTACTATAATGCGTGTTGGTTGATATCTCGGCGTTCGAGAAACACGTGCCGAAGTGGCGGAACTGGCAGACGCGCTGGACTCAAACTCCAGTGAGGGTCACACCTCGTGCGGGTTCGACCCCCGCCTTCGGCAC
>JAAYZX010000095.1 GCA_012514635.1 Actinomycetota bacterium | reverse complement strand
TCGATGAGGAAGGAGGACGAAAGAACCACATGACGCAGGAACGGCCGGTCCTCGACCGGCACTGAAGCCGGGGGTGGGTCAGTTTCAAACCGGCAGAGGTGGGTCAACTACAGATCGGCATTGACACCGCACCACTACACGAACTCCTCCGCCGCCGGGTAGAAATATCACCGAACCCGCCGAGTCCGGAGATCCAAACGGTGACACCAACCCTATACTCACCCCGCCCTGGGGCGCGCGCCAACGCGAAACGTTGGTTTCCGGCGAAGGACACGAGATGGGTGCATGGAAGGTTGCGCCCTCCGGACCTACCTGCAGCGAGCGCTCGGTGCACAAGACCCGCCCATCCAATCCGAGACGGACGGCATCCATCTGGGCCTGCGTGATGGATCCCTGTAGCACCTGGGCCGTGTTGCGTGCCTGAGCGCGATCGAGGGCGCGAAGCAACGACAACCCCGGCATAGCGACGGCTATGCCCAGAAGGCACACCACCACCAACACTTCAACGAAGGTAAAGCCTCCGGCACGATTCAGTAGAACATCTGCACGCACACCGCTGTTTGGCGAAACGCGAAGACGGAATGGTGCTGTATGAAAGATGTCGACGCTCTGGAGCATGCCCAGAGACTACGCCCCGGAACCGAGACTGGAAATAAGACTTTGGGCCTAGATAGGATCGCTGTGGCCGGTCGATTATCAAATAAGAAGAGCACGGCCGTATCTCGCGTACAGCCGTGCTCCGTCAAACATTCCGCATCTCTACCAACCTAAGCCACCGCTCCCATCAATCACTTTGACCTTGACATATCCGGTTTGACTGATGTCGACAGTGTTTACTTGAATTCCAAACCAGTTGCCGCTGACGCTCTTACTGGCAATATCGACGATACTGGGTGACTGGGTATGAAAGGCAAGCTGTCCCCTATCCGCTTCAGCGGCAACATTTGGATTTATCCCGGGCGGATCGGTTGTAACTAGATCTGTCCCACTGTTCACCCACGCCAAAGAGGTGTCAATCTCGTTCAGCATATCCGCGGTCAGCTTCGTATAGTCTCCGGTCTCAACGAACGCAGTCTGGATCACCGTCAGCCCGTTGCGCACGAGACTGTAAGCCGAAGTGTCATTCGCGCGCTCGCGTTGACCAAGATAGGTGGGTATCGCGATGGCGGCCAAAACGGCGATAATGATTATCACCACAAGTAGTTCGATCAACGTGAAGCCCTGCTCCCCACGTTTGAACCCGCGAGTCTCATCCATCCACCCACCCCCTTTCTCAAATCGATGGTCATATTCCGCACGTCTCTGCTGTGGTTGCTACTCCATTCTTCTGGGCCTCTCGTCTGACTTCCGCCGCCTCAGCATTCCGTCCAGTGCGCTCGAAAAGCCCGATCAGCACTGAGTAGGGATATGCATACGCAGCATCGATGTCGATAGCCAGCCGCAGAGTAGCCTCGGCATCGGCGATGTGGCCGGCGACCTCCTGTGCCTGTGCCAAAAATGTCAGAATTTTACTACCACCATCAAGGGCAGCAGCCTCTTCGAAGACCGTCACCGCATCCTCAGCTCTATCCTGGTGGTTGAGGTAGTTGAAACCCAATTCCAGACGGGTCTGCACATCCGAAGCATCCGCCGCGACAACTTGCTCCTGGACGGCCAAGGCCTCGCTGTATTTCTGCTGAAGGAACAGCGTAACCGCCAACCCCTTCAAAACCTCAAGATCGGCTTCATTGTCAGACAACATCTGCCTGTAGATGGCCTCAGCCCGAGAAAGATCGCCCTGCCGAATCGCTGCTTCAGCTTCAGCTCCAGCACCGGTGCAGCCAACTGCCCCACAGATGATGCCGATGCATACTATCAGCACTAATGCCCTTCGGAGCGTTGCCGTGCATAGTGCTGCCACAGTGTCTTTGTGCTTCCGGAATGAGTCCACTGCCATCAATCCTTGGCTAGTCACTTCCGTCCGATACATGGACGAAGGGGAACGGAACTACTCTTAAGGTCCGTTGCCCCTTCGTCCTCGTCGTCCGTCACCGACTTCTGACCTGAGGGTTAGCCTGGTCGGCCTTGATCAGGAAGCCAAGACCAATCAGTCCAGCCCGCCAACTATTACCAGTCTTTATCGCCACCATCGACGTAGAAGGTATTACCGCCATTGGCCCCCTTGTTGACCGCCACGCCGAAGGTCTTGTCCGACTCGGACACCGAACCGACTTCGTAACTGCTAGCGTCGCCAGTGTAGTTCACCGTTGCTGCCGAAGCGAGAGCTGTTGGTGTTTTCGCGGCATTGTCTAGCGCCACAAAAGTGATGCTCGGCTCAATCTGTGCCAGCAAGTCATCCCCGCCTGAGGGCTGCAACGAAGCAGGGGCAAATGTCCTAGTGTCGACGTAAGCGGATTCGATGGCGGTCATAGCATTGCGCACGAGGGACTTGGCAGCCGCATCCTGAGCCTTCTGGCGCTGACCCAGGAAGGTCGGGATGGCGATCGCCGCCAGGATGGCGATGATGATGATCACCACCAAGAGTTCGATGAGGGTAAAACCGCCCTCGCCTCCGGACAACCGCTTCCGAATTTTGGTCATCATTTTGGTCCTCTCTTTCTGACGCTTCCTTTATGCGCGTCTTTCGAACCTTTTTCCCGTCTGATGGCTGCTTACACTGCGCAGCGCTCAGGTACTCGGCGAGGGGCAAAGAATATCCTGAGGAGTCAGGTTCGGCAGCCCATCCAACCACGAGGGTTATGTAGCTTTGCGCCCCGCCCTTGCGGGCGGTTTGCCTTTGTCGCCTTCACCCTCAGTATTCCCCGATGTTCTACTCTTAGACAATGTATTTCTGATATATGCAACTATTTTGCGCTAAGTGAGAACATCGCCCTCTTTCAGCCTGTCAGGTGTATCGGCATAGGAGGATTGGACTTTAGGAGTATCTTGGCAACCCCCCGACCGTCGGGGAGGTTGGGTCGGTACCGGGTGCGCTCCTGGATCTGCTGCGTCGGTCTCATGGGCCTTCTCGGCTTCATCCTTACGAACCCGTGCTGCCGAAGCCACGGGCGCCGCGCGGTGTGGGATCGAGCGAGGCGGCCTCTTGGAAGGCCGGTGTGGCTACGACCTGGATGACGAGCTGGGCAATGCGATCTCCAGGCTCCACTACAAAATCTTCAGATCCGGAGTTATACAGGCACACGCGCACCTCGCCCCGGTAGCCCGCGTCGATCAGGCCCGGTGAGTTCACGATCATGATACCGTTCCGGAAGGACAATCCTGAGCGCGGCATGACCAGACCCGCATAACCGCAGGGGATGCTCAGCGCAAGGCCCGTTCCCACGTCGCGGCGCTCGCCGGGCGGGATGATCACGCATTCCACGGCGTGGAGATCGGCGCCGGCGTCGTCGGGGTGGGCGCGCGCCGGCAGGCGCGCGCCCCCACTAAGCAGTCTGACTTTTATGTCCACGGTCTCTCAAACTGCGCCACGGTCTTTCGACCTCGTTCTCGTCCCACGTCACAGGCTGAGGGACTTTTCGATGCGTGTAACCGCTTCCTCGATCCTGGCGTCCGGTGCAGTCAGCGAGATGCGCACGAATCCCTCGCCGTTCGGCCCGTAACCATTGCCGGGAGTGACCACCACGGCCGCCTGATCCAGTACATGTTCGGCAAAGCCGGCCGACGTGTACCCCTCGGGGACGGGAACCCATATGTAGATGGTGGCGGCGGGTACGGGAGCCTCGAGGCCGATGGACTGCAGGGCATTGATGACCAGATCACGACGCCGCGCGTATACCGCGTTCATCTCACCCACGAAGTCCCAAGGACCGTTCAGAATGAAGGCACCCACGCGCTGCAGGGCTTCGAACATGCCGGAGTCCATATTGGTCTTGAGACGCCACAGCACCGACAACATCTCGCGATTACCTACGGCGAAGGCCAAACGCCATCCCGTCATGCAGAAGGGCTTGGAGAAGCTCCAGAACTCGATACCCACATCCTTCGCTCCCGTGGCCTCCAAGAAACTGGGGGCTACGTAATCGCCGTAGCAGAGCTCCGAATAGGCGTTGTCACTGACCACCATGATGTCCCACTTCTTAGCGAACGCTACAACGCGGTTGTAGAAGTCGCTTCCCTCCGGGACCACAGCCGCAGTGGGATTGTTGGGATAGGAGATGAATAGTAACTTGGCCTTCTCGCAATCCTCCGGGCTCAGCGAATCCAGATCAGGTAGAAAACCGTTCTCGGGACGGAGGGGCAGCAGTTTGGGAGTAGCTCCGGCGATCACCGCACCGGAGCTGTACACCGGATAACCGGGATCGGGCACCAGAACGATATCGTCCTTGTCGGCTGCGGCCAAGATCACGTGGGCCAGACCCTCCTTGGATCCCAATAGCGGGAAGAACTCCTCCGCGGGATCGATGTCCACACCAAACCGCCTCCGGTAGAATCCGGCGGCGGCCTCTGCAAACTCCTCCAGGCCGGCATTGGTGGGATAGCCGTGATTGCGCGCAGCCGCCACCTGACGCTGCATCTCCTCCACCACGTACGCCGGAGTTGGAATGTCGGGATCTCCGATGCCCAGGCTGATCACGTCGATCCCGGCTTTGCGCTTGGCCTGGATCTTCTTCTCGATCTCCGCAAAGAGGTAGGGGGCTATTCCGTCCAACCTCTGTGAAAAGCGCATCTCGTCCCCTTTCGTATTCCTACCGGCTCGGCCTACGACCAGCCCAGCCGGTCGCGCAGATCCTGTGCCACAGTACCCACAAACACTTCGCCCGCCGGGCCGGTCATCACCACTCTGCCCTCGCCGGCCATTTCTATCTCCAGATCTCCGCCGTTCAATCTCACCACCACCGGGTCGGAGGCCAACCCCAATCTGATTGCGGCTGCTCCCACAGCGGTGGCCCCCGTACCGCAGGCCCGAGTCTCTCCCACGCCCCGCTCCCACACCCGCATGCGTACCGCCCCATCGGGCAGGACGGCTATGAATTCCACGTTGACTCGTTTGGGAAACAGCGCGTGATTCTCGATCAGGGGCCCCAGTGTCTCCAACGGCGTCTGTTCTGGATCTGCCACGGGGATGATGCAATGCGGATTCCCCACATCTACAAACGTGAAGGTAAATGGCTCCAGATTTTCGGCGAACTTAAACGGCACCGACACCACCTCTCGATCCGCGTGCAATCCCAGCAGGGCGCTGTTCACCGCCGGACTCATGAAGCGCGCCACTCCCATATCCACTCTCACTCTGCCGTCGGCCGGCAGTGAAGGACGGATGGGACCGGCGAGTGTCTCCACCACGAACTCATCGTCGGTAACCAATTCTCTGGAGCGAAGATAACGGGCAAATTGACGTATGCCGTTCCCGCACATCTCGGGTTCGCTCCCGTCGGGATTGAAGATGCGCATACGTGCTACGGCCTCGGGCACGGCACCGGTGGGAGGGCAGCGCAGCAGGATCCCGTCCGATCCAATACCCGTATGTCGATCACACAACATACCGATGGTCCGCACGGTGAGCGGGGCCGGGAGGGCTTCTTCTTCCAGAAGGATGTAATCGTTCCCCAGCCCCTCCCATTTGGCAAACTGCATGGTTCCCCTCTCTCCTGCGCCCACGATTGCGTATTGCGTCCTTCCGTGTATCTTTTGACGCGTTATTCGTTACCAGCACGCACTTGCGCTACGATATCCGCAGCCACTGCACCCGGCCCGCGACCGCAGATGCTCATGATAACAACGCCCGGCATCTTGCGCATCCATGTCAGCCGGCGCCGCGCG
>JAAYZX010000094.1 GCA_012514635.1 Actinomycetota bacterium | reverse complement strand
TACGGGGGGGACGAGTTCGTTGTCCTCATGCCTGAGACCGAGAAGAAGGTGGTGGAGATTGTGGCGGCCCGCATAGCCGAATCTTTGCAGAAGACCAAACTGAAGCTTGAGCAGTCTCTCCTCGCGCTAGAAGTCACTGTGGGTAGCGCCTCCTGCCCAGAGGACGGTGTAACCGCCGAAGCGCTTCTCCAGGTAGCTGATACCAGTTTATACCGCCTCAAAGCCATCAAGGCTCAGAGCGGTCGCGATACCGACCAAGGCCAGCGAACATCCCTGCCGTCGGCGTAAAGCGAAGGTCCTCATCCGACTTTGGCGCCCGGTGACGGCGACGCACACTCGTACGCTTCGCCTCGCAGAGTCTCAACGGCATGGCTCAATGCAGGAGCTATCACGGCAAACTGCTCTCGACACGCCTTGGGGCTTCCGGACAGGTTGACAATGAGCGTGCGACCCCGAACCACCGATACTCCCCGGCTGAGCATCGCATGTGGGGTCACCGTCATAGACTGAGCTCTGACGGCCTCAGCAAAGCCCGGCGCGAGCCGCTCGGCAACGGCAAGAGTGGCTTCGGGTGTACGATCGCGCGGTGCAAGCCCCGTACCACCGGTGGTCAGAATCAGGTCGACGCTCCCAGAATCGCACAGAGTACACAGAAACGACTCGATCTCGTCTTGCTCATCACGAACAATCGTAGGATCCGCCACCTCCGCCCCCAGCCCCCTCAGCAACTCACACAGCACAGGTCCAGCGACGTCGGCACGAACCCCAGCAAAACCCTTATCACTGACGGTTAGAACCGCTGCCTTGATGACTACATCCCGCTGGGCGCTCACGACAACTGCTCCTCGTCACTCGCCTTCCGCACCTTGTCGTCTGCACGACGGTAATCGTGACGACCACCCCTCTTCTCCAGCAGCAGCACGTCACCAATCACAATACCGCGATCGACCGCCTTGCACATATCGTAGATGGTGATAGCGGCCATGGCGGCGCCGGTGATGGCCTCCATCTCCACTCCCGTCCGCCCACTCGTGCGGGCTTCACATTCGATCTCTACCACCGCTTCGTCCTGAAGGACGCGAAACGTGACATCTACATAGTCGAGCGGCAACGGGTGGCACAGCGGAATAAGCTCGAATGTCTTTTTTGCAGCCATGATGCCGGCAAGCCTAGCCACGGACAAAACATCCCCCTTGGGTAGTGCTTGATCCACCAGTAGCTGCATGGTGCGCTGGGCCATCCACACTCGCGCTCCCACCCGAGCCACCCGCCGTGTGATCGGCTTCTCTCCAACATCCACCATATGGGCGGTGCCTTCTTCGTCTACGTGGGTCAGCGTCCGGTGCTGCTCACCACCCACCATCTCAGCCTCCAATCTGCGACATGCCGCGCTGGTTGGCATGATCCACGCAAAACCGGTTGAAGGTCTTGCGTTCGAGTGATTCCCGGATTCGCTTGGCCGTCGTCTGTGCGTTCTCTTCCCGCAGAGGTTCGCGCACTTCTACTTCATCATCGGAGAACAGGCAGTTCTTGAGTTTGCCGTCGGCCGTCAGACGGAGACGATTGCAATCGCCACAGAAATGATCCGACATGGCGCTGATGAATCCCAGAGTCCCCCGATATCCCGCAAAGGTGAAATACCGCGCGGGACCCCAGCCGCCGGGCGACGGAGCCGGCTGCAGGCGACCCATAGTACTCAGGCGGGCAATCACTTCATCCCGCGTGGGGCTGTCCACGGGAGACGTGGGCCCGCACCCACCCACAGGCATCCATTCGATGAACCGCACATGCAAAGGCCTCTCCCGAGTCTGTGCAACAAAGGCCGGCAACTCATCCAGCGTCTCGTACGTCAGAACTGTATTGATCTTGACCGGCGTCAGGCGGGCGGCAAACGCGGCCTCCACCCCCTGTAACGCCTGCTCCAAAGATCCCCCGCGCGTAACCTGACGATAACGTTCCGGATCAAAAGTATCCACGCTGATGTTGACTCTGTTGAGCCCGGCAGCCTTGAGTTCCTCAGCATATCGCGGGAGAAGGATACCGTTTGTGGTTAAGGAGATATCAACGATCCCGGGCGTGACCGCTAGTTGGCGAACCAGCCAGGACAGACCCCGTCTCACCAGTGGCTCGCCACCGGTGAGCCTTACTTTGGAGAACCCCAGATCTGCGGCTACCCGTACAAAGAACGCAATCTCTTCATAGGTCAGAACACTTTCGTGAGGTATGCACTCGACTCCCTCCGGCGGCATACAGTACACACACCGCAGGTTGCAGCGGTCCGTGACGGAGATTCGGAGATAGTCAACAATCCTTCTTCCCCGACTCACGACGCGCCTTCCTCCGCATGGGTAGGACTACTATCAGGCTCACGCCAGCCAACCTCACCCACATGGAGACGAGGCCACTCCTCCCTGACCCACCTATCCACAAAATCGGCAACCGCCAAAGGCGCATCCAAACTGAATAACGGTACGCCTTGGTAACCCTGGAACGTTTGGTCGCTCACAATGGCCATCAACTCTGTTGGGTCGCAAACCAGCTCCGTGGAGCGCGCTCGCCGAGACACTTCTATCTTGGGCGCATCTTGACGTTTGAAGCCCTCGGTGATAATCAGATCGACAGGCTCAGGGATCTTGCGCACGTGGTCTTCCAGCGTGGGAGGGTGAGAGGCACGGGCTACATGGAAGTATTCCTGCGCTCCGTACAAGCCGGCAACGATTGCACCCGCCTCCCTAAAACGATAGGAATCAGTATGTGGAGTGTCGGCCTCCAGCTCATGAGAATGGTGCTTGAAAACGGCCACTCGATTCCCTCTCCGCACCAACTCGCGCACCACCTCTTTTGCTACGGTGGTCTTACCCGATTTCTTCTTCCCCACAAACGAGATCACGGGCAACGGAAGCCGGCGAATAAAGGCTTCCACCCGCCCACCGGCGCCGTCTCTGCTACGTGAAACGCGGTCGGGCATCACCCGACCGACCGCGAGTCGTCGTCGAGCGCGATCCATCTCCTGGGGAGTATTTATATTTAGAAACATCTCTCTTGGATCACCGAAATTTCTCGTGTCCAAGTCCAGAAAGCCGGTAGAAACCTCTTGATACAAGAGGTCTATACGATTTGCCCCACGCGCCAACTGCGTTTCCAACGGAGCCAGCACAGCTTTGGAATATACGGCGCAGAGCGGCTCCAGCCCACCGGAATGTCGGGGGACAAACACGTCGTACGCTCCACACCCCTCTATCAGCGCCCGCAAGAGAGCGTCAGGCACAAAAGGCATGTCACATGCCAGACAGAGAACGTGATCACAAGGCGAAGCCAACACCGCCGTGTACACGCCCACACCGGATGCGCTCGCACGCAAAGCGTCGGCTACCACGGGAGTCCCAAGCCTCGACAAACGTGCGGGATCCTTGCAAACCACAAACACATGACGGAACAGGGGCAGCAGCCGATCGCGTTGCCACTCCAGCACTGTAGCTCTTCCAAACGAGGCCGAAGCCTTATCCTGTCCCAGCCGCGTGGAGAGGCCGCCCGCCAGAATGGCGGCGGCCGGTGAATCGTCTCGCCGAAGCGTTGGTGTGGGAAGGCGGGGCAAGATTTCCATTATACTGACATCAGTGTACCTCTCCACCGCGGCAGACAGAGTACCCATGACACTGCGCCCCGGCGAGCACGGCGTAACCCGGCGAACCTACTTACTCTTGTGATGTAATTGTAACAACGGATGCTTCAGAGAAAAAGACGACCCCGAACAGGAGACCTCTTATAGCAAAAATGTTGCAGGTGACTCAAAACCGCGTCACCGGTTAAAATCATAATGTCGCAAATGCTCGAAATGCGAGCATGGTGCAAGGGGGCTTCTAGTGGCCGATTTTGACCGAATCTGGACGATTTATCAGGAACGGCTGCGATTGCTTGCAGAAGACCTGGCAACCGAGCTGGACGCGGGTCCTCTGGAACGAGAACAGATCCTTTTGCTGAACCGGATGTTTACCGCTCTGTTGGATGTCTACGGCTCCCACGCGGGGGGTCAGGGACCGGCTCTCGACGTGAGCACATCTGTCATGTACGCAGCAGCCCAACAGTCGCAACCGCGGGTTCTCAACGTGCCGCTCAGAAGCCTTGTTGAGTACAACACTCTCTCGACCTGGCAGGCCCGCCTCCTCAACAGTTTATTGAGCGGGCGTCGCACTCTCCTCCTCACCGGCCAGCCTCGCTCCGGCAAGTCCACTCTGCTGAATTCGCTGCTCCACCTTCTCCCTGCAGACATACAGATGCTGGCTATAGAAGAGCAGCCGGAACTCCCGGTTCTGCGCAACCGCGCATTCACTCTCATTCTGGCCGCCAAGCCTGGATCTCCTGCCATGGGTAGCGTGCTCCAACGCGCAGCCGCCGCCATGCCCACCTGTCTGGTTGCCGGGAAGCTGACAACGGCTGATGTGCCGACCTTCCTCAACGCCATCCCCGCAACTGCCTACGGCCTTGCTACGCTGGACACCCCGGATCCTGAAGTGGGTCTGGCGGATTGGCTTGCGGTGAGCAGGGAGGCACCGGCATTGTTGGGAAAGATCATGCCGGTTCTCGTTCACATGGAACGCGACCAAGCGGGAAGACCGCGGCTCACCCGCATCCTGGAAATACACCCCCGGGCAGATACCGTTGAACTGGTGGAAATGAAGCAGCGCAGCTAGCCCCCGGGTGACCAGTAGCCGGCAACCGACACATCAGTGGCCGGCAACCAGCTTCAGAAGTTGGACCTCGTCAATGACACGTATGCCCAGCTCCTCAGCTCTTGTCTGTTTGGAGCCGGGCGATCCTCCCGCCACCACATAGTCGGTCCGGCGGCTCACCGACGCCGTAACCCTACCCCCTGCCGCTTCTATAAGGGCCTTGGCATCATTTCGTGCCAACGAGGGGAGGGTACCCGTCAACACGAAGGTCTTACCGCTCAAGGTTTGGAGTGAAGCAGGCTCCAGCTCCTTCTCTTGGGACCGCATACGCACTCCCACCGCGTCCAATCTTTGGATCACGTCAATATGGCGCAGGTTGCGCAGGTGCTCTTTCACTGCTTTCGCAATGACGGGTCCCACACCGTCTACAGCTGCCAATTCTTCCTCAGTAGCCTGGCGAAGCAAGTCCATAGAAGGGAAGCGTTGCACGATGAGTTCCGCCGTCTGTGCACCCACATGCGGTATGCCCAACGCGAACAACACACGACTGAAGTCGCGTTCCTTGGCCTGCTCGATTGCCTCCAACACTTTGCGGGCCGACCGGTCTTTGAACCCCTCCAGACGAACCAGGTCTTGGTAACGAAGTTGAAAGAGATCGGCAGGATCGCGCACGAGTCCTAGGGCGAACAGCCGTTCTACCAGCTTTTCGCCCACGCCCTCGATGTCCATTGCCGTCCGGCCCACGAAGTGCTTGAGCCACTCTACAGCGCGCCCCGGACACGACTCATTCGGGCAACGAACCGCAACCTCGCCCGGCACGCGCACCACCCGCGTGCCGCAGGCCGGGCAGACCCCGGGCAGAAAGAAGATCCGCTCATCACCGGTGCGTCGGGTGGTAAGAGGAGCCACTACCTGCGGAATGACATCGCCCGCGCGCTGTACAATCACAGTGTCTCCTATACGCAGGTCCTTGCGCCTAATGTCTTCTTCATTATGCAATGTAGCCTGCACCACAGTCACCCCACCCACCGTCACAGGGTCCAGAACGGCGTATGGTGTCAACACTCCCGTCCGCCCCACGTTGACCCGGATGTCGCGCAACACAGTGTGCGCGGTGCTGGGTGCAAACTTGTAGGCTATGGCCCATCGCGGATCGTGGGCAACTGATCCCAAGACGCTCTGCAAAGCACGATCGTCGATCTTGACCACCACGCCGTCGATATCGTAGTCCAGCGAGCCCCTGCGTTGCTCCCATTCTCGGCAGGCCGCAATTACCGCCTCCAGCGAATAAACCCGTTGCACGTAAGGATTCACACGGAATCCGTGCGCCCTCAACCACGTGAGAGTCTCCCAGTGCGTATTCCACGAGACGCCTCCCGCATGTCCCACTGCGTAGAACCACACTGCCAACGGGCGGGAGGCGGTGATACGAGAATCGAGTTGCCGCAGCGAGCCGGCCGCTGCGTTGCGGGGGTTCGCAAACGTCGGTTCACCGGCAGCCACACGTTGTTCGTTGAGGCGATGGAAGGCGTTCAGTGGCAGATACACCTCACCCCTAACCTCCAACGCTTCGGGAAAATCCTGTCCGGTCATGGAAAGGGGCACAGTGGCGACTGTGCGCAGATTCTGAGTCACGTCTTCGCCCACTTCGCCGTTGCCCCGTGTTGCACCTGAAGTCAGTTGGCCGTTCTCGTATCGGAGCGAAACTGCCAGTCCGTCAATCTTAGGCTCTACGACGAAACTAAGCTCAGCAGTATCCGCACCTGCCTGTTGCAACAGACGCAGGGTGCGACCATGCCAGACCGCCAGCTCCCCTTCATTCCGGGCGTTCGCAAGTGACTGCATGGGCTCCAGATGGGTCACCTGCCCGAACGCGGCAAGAGGCTCTCCCGACACCCGTTGCGTAGGAGAATCCGAGGTGATGAGTTCAGGATGCACCGCCTCCAGATCCTGCAGTTCTCGGTAGAGACGATCGTATGCTTCGTCCGAGATCTCGGGGCTATCTATTGCATAATAAAGGTAGTCGTGACGGCGGATTTCCGCCCTCAATGCCTGAAGTCTGGCAGCAATCTCAGATGCCGAGGACACGTCCTAACTCCTCAACCGTGGAAACCATGCGATCCGGTCCCTCGGCCAAAAGCACATCCTCATCGAATACGCCCCAGCTCACACCCACAGCCTTTACACCGGCCGCTCGGGCGGCCTGCAGATCGTACGGGCTGTCCCCCACGTAGCACGCGTACTCCGACGACACGCTCAACATGCCCAGGCAATGCAGGATGGGATCCGGGTGCGGTTTGTTCTTCTCCGTCTCGTTGGCGCACACAACGGCGTCAAGCAGTGGTTCAATACCTGTGGTATGGAACGCCATCCTAGTCACGGGTCGCGATTTGGAGGTCACAAGCCCTATCTTCACACCCCTCTGCCGGAGTTGCTCCAGAAGTTCACCTACGCCCGCATACAGAGAGAGCATACGATCGTGCTCTCGATGATTGAATTTCCGGTAGACATGCACCAGTTCCTCGGCGCGATCCGGATCGATGATCTGCATCTGCTCCAGCAGCGGTCTACCTACGTTGGCAATCATCTTCTCGCGCGGCAGTTCAAAGCCCAATACCGTACGAGTAGCATAGCGGAACGACTCCACGATCAACTCCACAGAATCAACCAATGTACCGTCGAGATCGAATACTGCGGCGCGCAGCGGAGGCGCGAGAGGAGACGACGCGTCTCCCATCAGCCGAGGAGACGGCATATCTGTGCCGAAATCCAAAGCACGGAGGTATTCCAGGGCCTCGTGCGCAGTCAGATCGAAGTGGATGGGCGTCACCGATACAAACCCCTGCGCGATGGCCTCAAAATCTGTTCCTGTTTCTTCCTCGTACCCAAGCTCGTCGCCGTAGATGACAAACGAGCGCCGGCGACCCTCCCCATGTTGAAGTTGCACCTGATCACCATAGATTCGCCTGCCGAGGCGCGTCAGCCGCACACCGGCTATAGAACCGAGAGGGAGCGGCGGCACGTTGATGTTCAGCAGAGTGCGACTCGGAAACCCTTGCTCAAGAATGGAGCCGATCAGCGAGGCGGTGCACGCGGCAGGTGTGGTCAAATCGTATCCATCGCGATATCCATCCGCGGACACGGCAACCGCCGGTATGTCCAACATTATGCCTTCCAACGCCGCCGCCACTGTACCGGAATAGGTGATGTCATCACCCAGATTCCCGCTTAGATTGATGCCCGCAACGATCAGGTCCGGAGCGCGATCCAGGAGACCCAGTGCGCCCGTGCGCACGCAGTCAACAGGCGTGCCATCGGTTGCGAAACCCAAACTGCCGTCCGGCAACTCCCTCTCTTCCACCCAAAGGGGACCGTGCATGGTGATGCTTCTGGCAGCGCCGGTCCGGTTGCGATCGGGAGCAATGACCACTACGCGCCCTAACACGTCGAGCGCCTGCTTCAGAGCCAGTAACCCGGGAGAGGCAATACCATCATCGTTGGTAACAAGTATGAGAGGAGAGTGGCCTACCCGGCGAACTTCATGCTTATTGATACGTTCCATCACTCAATCTAAAAAGGCTGATTCACAGGACGGGGAACATGGGCCGGATGGGAGCGCCCGCATAGTCCGCAATTAACGGACCCTGCACCCAGTCAACGTCGATGCCCCCCAGTCGATCCACCTGCGCTGTCGTACCGCACTCGGCTGCCAGACTGGAGATCCCGTGACGATGCGCAAATCGCGTCAACAAAGAGGCTACCTCGAACATATCTGGATCATCAGTGATTCCCCGTACAATACGTCCACCCATACGGAGCATGTCCGGCGCCAAGCCCCTAACATGATCAAGTGGCAGGGGACCGCTCATACGCACATCCACACCTAATTTGAAACCCATATCGGCGGCTAAGCGAAAGCCTACCATGCAGGAAGGAAATGCCTCGGCGATATCCGCAGCATCTACCAGAAGCACCACATTCGCAGGAGAAAGACGGCCGGAGCCGCCCGTAGAGCGTTCCGCAAACACCTGCGATATCTCGATTGCGGTGCTGGAGATCAAATCAGCCGCACCTATCCTCACCAGCAACCACTCGTGGTCGCTAAGCACACCCTCCGCCCCCAGCACAGCCTGGCGATGATATGCACGATACGTAGGACCGCCCAGACCGCTTCTCCGCGCGACATCAAAGAAAGCATCTCCTCCGCGGAGAGACACCTCGGCTATGGGCGCCAGACCCACATCGAAACCAACCACACCCTTGTCGCCAAGTTCGACAATCGGTTGATACACCGCATCCAGTTTCCCGGACCCCACCGCAGACTTCACGTCTGCGGCCAATTGCGCCAGGTGTGCGTCCTCTTTGGCCAGGGCATCTTCGTAGGCTTCACCCAAACCAGCAATAACCGTTTCCACCACCGTTTGGTTCGCCAAGGGCCTGCTCACCAGACCACCGCCCACGTGCACTGCCACCCGGTCTGCTAGGTCCGCCGGCAGGGAGTCACAGAATATACTTCGTATCTCGCGTGTGTATCGTTGCGCCACTCGCGCGACGTCGGTCGCTGTAAGCGCCTCATGATCCCGAGGTCGCGACAGAAGCACTGCAAAACCTTCCTCGGCCAAGCCCAAGTCGGCCGGGAGATCGACCTTGCGCAGATGAACACCCATTAGTGCCCGCGCAGACCTAGTCAAGGTAGCGTACAGATTGACTATGTCGTCCCATGTGAAGAGCTCGGCCGCCATTCCCATATAGTCGATCCGCACGAAGAGGGTACCGATACTTTCAGCCGTCTGGAGTTCCGCGCGGGCGGCATCAACCGCCTCCAGTAGCGACGGAAGCGTGGAGGATCCGTCATACACAAGAGTACGCAACCTATGTGCCAGCACGTCCCTGCCGGGCGAACGAGCGACGGAACGCGCAGGCCGCTCAGGACTTCCTGAAGACTCTTGTTCCACGTGCCGGCTCCCTCTCAAACGCGCGTTATTATCGGGCGGAATCTCCCGCGAAATCGATCAATCGGTACAGGCCGCGCAGCAACTCTCCTGGCCCCCTGTTCCGCACGCATTCTCTGCGCCGGAACACGATTCTGCACAGCTGGAGTTCGTGGACGACTTCTGCGGCCGGCCGCTTTTGCGCCCGTAGTCCGTGGTGTAGAAGCCACTACCTTTGAAGTGGATGGCCACCGGGAAGAGCAACTTACGGACTTCAGCCCCGCACAGTTCACACTCAGCTACGGGATCGTCCGACATCTTCTGAAAGCGTTCAAATTGGTGGTTGCACGCGGTGCAACGGTATTCATAGGTAGGCAAGACCCACCTCCTTGGACGATGCATACCTTTGGTTTGCAAGACGGTCGCAAGTATAGCGCATGTAGCTCCTTCGACAAAGGCATGAGGTCACGAGAATTGGCACTCTCTTGGTGTGAGTGCCAACTGCCTTATCTGTTGACTTACACATAGCCATCGTCGCCGGTGGCACACGGCGCGCCGATCAATTCCTCCCACGCCTCTAGGGTCACGTCCGACTGAGAGGGTATGCCGTGCCTGTTCGGAGTGAGCAGCAGGCCAATAAGACTGCCCAATATCCCGCCCCACAGAAACATCCGTAGTTTCGCCCAATCTTTCATGGAGCCCCCATACACAATACTGCCCCAATATCGCCCAACGCACTCAACAGCGTGGTTCCGCTCTTCCTCGACCCCGTATCACGATCTCCCGAGTAGGAAGCTGTATCAGCTCCCGTCGGTACGAGCGATGGATCTCCTCCGCTTGGCGGGCCGCACTCACCATAACTTCCTCCAACTGCACCTGGAGGCGATCCAGCTGACGCCGCATACTCTTCAGCTGTTCTTCTAAATCCAGGACCCGCTCTACGCCTGCCAGATTGAGACCCAACTCGTTGGTCAACTGCTGAATATAGCGAAGCCTTTCCACGTCCTCCATAGAGTAGAGACGTGTTTTCTTCAATGATCTCTTGGGTCTCACCAGGCCGCGCCGCTCATACATGCGCAGCGTCTGAGGGTGCATGTCCGTCAACTCGGAGGCCACGGAGATCATAAAGAGTGGTTTACGTCTATCATCTATGTTCAAGGTTTGGCCTCCCTCTATCCTTCCCATCCCAACAAGCCGTCACGCGGCGTGCCTCTTTCCAAATCACGAAGTCGCTCAAAGATCTCCTTTTCGCCTTTGGTCAACCGGGTGGGTGTCGTGACTCGAATCCTGGCCAGCAGGTTGCCGCGTTTCTTGCCGCCCAAACCGGGTACACCCTTGCCCTTGACCCGCAGAAGGGTCCCTTCCTTCACCCCAGCCGGCACCTTCAATGAAACCCGCCCATCGGGAGTAGGAATAGGAATGGCAGCTCCAAGAACCGCCTCCGCAAAGGACACGGGTACGTCCAGCACTAGATCCGATCCTCGCCTCTCGTACAAAGGACTTTCTTCTACGTGCACCACTACGTAGAGATCACCAGCCCCGCCTCCGTGACGACCCGGTTCGCCCTTTCCTTTGAGCCGAATCTTGGTTCCATCCTTAGCGCCGGCCGGAATGGGTACGGTGAACTTCCGCAGACCCTGCGCCACGCCACGACCCGCGCACTCCGGGCAAGGGTGCTGAATCACAGTCCCTTCGCCCCCGCACAGCGGGCATTCCTGGGACATGGCGAAGAACCCTTGGTTCTGGGTAGTTACACCACGACCACCGCACTGCGGGCACGTGCTGGGACCGGTGCCGGGAGCCGCCCCTGTACCGCTGCAGGCGGCGCACTGCACGATCTTGGGAACGCTGATGCGGGTTGTCACTCCTTTAAGTGAGTCCTCAAAGGAAATGGTCACACCCACATTCACATCCCGTCCACGCTCCCCCGCCGTCCTCCTGCGACGCGTGCCGCTGGTGAAACGACCGCCGAACAAGCCACCAAAGAGATCGGCAAAGTCTCCAGAGAACGGCTGAGCACCGCCGAAAGCGCTGGGGTCAAACCCCCGAGCACCCTCCTGACCGAAGAAGGCAGATGGTCCCGTATCATACTGCTTACGCTTCTCCGGGTTCGACAACACTTCGTACGCCGTAGTGATCTCTTTGAAGCGTTCTTCTGCTCTCGGATCGTCAGGATTCGTATCTGGATGGTACTTCCTAGCCAGCTTACGATAGGCCTTCTTGATCTCATCCTGCCCAGCCGTCTTAGAAACACCTAGGATCTCGTAATAGTCTTGCGTAGTGGTAGCCATGCGCGGCGCTCCTCGACTTTGCTTGCCTATTCGGTCTCACCGGCCACACCGGCTGCACCCGAAGACACAACTACGCGCGCCGGACGAAGGAGTCGTTCTCCCAACGTATAGCCCTTCTCGAGCACATCCACGACGGTGCCCTCCGGCTCCGTCGCCGCACGGGCCACCATGGCCTCATGTACGCACGGATCGAACTCGCCACCCAAAGGGTCGACTTCTTCCACCCCCTCGCGACGCAACAGGTCTACGAACAGGGTGCGGGTCAGCCGCACGCCTTCGAGCACTTTCCCTTCTTCGTGGTGTTCCGCTGCATTGAGGGCACGCTCCAGATTGTCCAGCACGGGAAGGAACTCACCAAGCAGGCAGGCCCGCGTTGCCTCCGACGCCTCACCCATCTCTCGACGCGCACGCCGCCGATAATTGTCGAACTCGGCCTGCAGTCTCTGCAGTGAAGCCAGATAATCATCCCGACCACATTGGGCCTCAGCACACATCTGCTCGGCTTCCAGCTTGGCGGTTTCCAGTTTCGCTGCGCGCGCCTTCAACGCCTCGATTTCCGCCCGCGCGGCTGCCGAAGCTTCTGCAGCCGCGGCGTCTTTTTCGCCGGCGGGCGCCGTCTTGGTGGGCTTGTCGTGGGCTGCCTTGGCTTTGCCGGTAGCCCCCGCCGCATGCCGCGGATTCCCGCTAACCGATCCATTCACAGGTATTCGCGTCTTGTCCGCCATGTGCATCGTGTCCTTATGTTGAACGGCTCACGCCGTACTGTGACCGGCGGGGCCGGACCCCGGCCGCCGAACGGCCGGGGTCCGGCCCCGCCCCATTATCCGGATGCTCACTAACCTGGAACCAACCGGCTCCGCTGCTATTCGCTCTTGGATTCCGAGGAAGTGCTCTCCACGGTCTTCGGCGCGCTTTTTACGGCCACATCGATCCTCTTGGGCTTCGCTTCCTCGGCCTTGGGAACGAGCACTTCCAGCACTCCGTTCTCGTAGTTGGCCTCAATGTTTTCGGACAGGACTCCCTGCGGAAGTGCGATGGAGCGGCTGAAAGAACCATAGCGTCGTTCGATTCGATAGTACTTGTCCTCTTCCACCTCATGCTCGAACCGACGTTCACCGCTGATAGTCAGGACATTATCCTCCACTTCCAAGTGGATATCTTCCGGCCTCATGCCGGCAAGCTCCGCCTGGAACTTGATCCCTTCCTTGGTTTCCACCACATCTATGGAAGGTATCCAAGACTGGCGTTCCACCGGCTCAGTACCGAAACGTCCCATCAGTCTGTTTACCTCGTTCTGCAGCGCAGTGAGTTCTCGAAACGGATCCCATCTCACGATTGCCATGCCTTTTTCCCTCCTTTCAGGTTTCGCCCTGCGGTCGAACCCGTCCGACCGCAAAGACTTTCACCAATTACAACCCAACTTCTCAATCGTCAATCACTTCGTAGTCGGCTTCCTGCACAACCTCTTCGTCTTCGGCCTGACCCGCGCCACCAGCCGCACCAGAGTCTCCGCCGGATGCACCACTTGCAGTACCTGCGTACTGCTGCTGGGCCGACTGATACGCCGCTTCTGACAACTTGTATGCAGCCTCCTGTAGCACCGTGGACTTCGCCTGGATATCGGCCAGATTGTCCGTCTTAGCAGCTTCTTCCAGATCCTTGGCAGCCCTTTCGATGCTGTCCTGCGTAGCACCGTCAACCTTGTCGCCGAACTCCTTCAGTGTCTTCCGCGTGGTGTAAACGAGGTTTTCCGCATGATTGCGGGCCTCGACCAGCTCCTTCTTCTTGCGGTCGTCCTCGGCGTGCACTTCGGCGTCCTTCACCATGCGTTTGATCTCGTTGTCACCGATGCCGCTGGAGCTCTTGATAACGATCTTCTGCTCGTTGCCCGTCGCCAGATCCTTCGCCGATACGTGTGTAATACCGTTGGCATCTATATCGAAGGCGACTTCGATCTGCGGGATACCGCGAGGGGCCGGTGGGATACCCGCAAGCTGGAACTTGCCCAGAGTCTTGTTATAGGCGGCCAGGTCGCGTTCGCCCTGCAGAACATGGATCTCCACACTGGTCTGTCCATCTTCCGCCGTAGAGAAGATCTCGCTCTTCTTGGTCGGGATGGTGGTATTCCGCTCAATCAGGCGTGTGAAGACACCGCCCTTGGTCTCAATGCCGAGCGAGAGCGGAGTGACGTCTAGAAGCAGCACATCCTTCACTTCGCCTGCCAGAACACCGCCCTGAATGGCAGCCCCTAATGCAACCACTTCGTCAGGGTTGATGCCTTTGTGGGACTCCTTGCCGGTGATTTCGCGTACCTTGGCCTGCACTGCGGGCATACGGGTCATACCACCCACCAGGATTACCTGGTCGATCTGGCCCATGCTGAGCCCCGCGTCATCCATGGCCTGCCTGGTAGGACCAACCACTCGCTCTACGAGGTCTCGCGTCAATTCTTCCAGCTTGGCGCGAGTGAGAGTCATCTCCAGATGCAGAGGTCCACTCTCGTCCATGCTGATGAACGGCTGGTTGATAGTGGTTTCCATCATGGAAGAAAGCTCTACCTTGGCCTTCTCCGCCGCCTCATACAAACGTTGGAGGGCGGAGCGATCGCGGGAGAGCTCTACGCCTTTTTCGCGCTTGAACTCAGCAACGATCCAGTCGACGATGGCCTTGTCGAAATTGTCACCCCCAAGGTGAGTGTCACCGTTGGTGGCTTTCACCTCAAATACGCCGTCCCCGATTTCGAGGATGGAGACGTCAAACGTGCCGCCACCAAGGTCGAACACCAAGATGGTCTGGTCCTGCTCCTTGTCCATGCCGTATGCAAGCGAGGCGGCCGTGGGCTCGTTGATGATTCGCCGCACATTCAATCCTGCAATCACACCAGCATCTTTGGTGGCTTGGCGCTGAGCGTCGTCGAAATATGCTGGAACCGTGATGACTGCGTCGGTCACTTCGGTGCCCAGAAATGCCTCAGCGTCTCTCTTGAGCTTTTGCAGGATACGCGCGGAGAGTTCGGGCGGGCTGTATACCTGTCCCTTGATCTCCACACGCACGTCACTATTGGGTCCTTCTACCACTTTATACGGAACGATCTTCATCTCTTCAGATACGTCCCGGTACTTGCGGCCGGTGAACCGTTTGATGGAGAACACCGTGTTCTCCGGGTTGGTGACGGCCTGCCGACGCGCCACGGTACCCACCAGCTGCTCTCCCGTCTTAGAGAAAGCAACTACCGATGGAGTGGTACGCCCGCCCTCGGCATTGGGGATGATGGTTGGTTCCCCACCCTCCAGCACAGCCATGGCGGAGTTCGTGGTGCCCAGGTCGATTCCGATAATTTTACCCATGCTTTTCCTCCGGGCCTCTTTTCTTGTGCCGCCAAGGGCGGCTATCTGTAGCCAACATCCATTATAAAATATGAGTCTTATTGTGTCAAGTGACCTGATAGCCCCTTTCGAGATTTCGGCCCGCATCTCATCAGATACGGCGTTCCCGCCCCTAAGAAATACCTGACCCATGCCTGTAGACCCTTGGGACCGACTCGAAAACACCGGCTCCCGTGGTCCGCTTGGAACGAAGCAGCTATCTTCATCGTCAAGCTTCGGTAGAATTAGGGTAGATCGCTCAAACCCTAAGGAGCAATGAATAACGACATCTGGAGAAGGCTGCGTCAGCGCCGTTTGCAATCCCGGCAACACCCGGCCGGGCGCCGGATCATTGTGGCTGTGGTACTTCTGAGCGCCTTTCTGGCCTTCGGCGCTTTTGCCACGGTGGGGTTACTAGGCTTCAGCGTGATCAATTCGGTCAGCACCGGGGCGCCCCGGCTTGCGGACCAGAAGAGTGTGATACTGGCCGAGACTTCGCGCATCTATGCCGCGGACGGCACCCTCCTCGCCTACCTGCACGGGGTCGAGAACCGCACAATTATAGGTGGTGACCGCATACCCGCAGTCATGAAAGATGCCGTTGTGGCCATTGAGGATCATCGTTTCTATGAGCATCGCGGGGTCGATTATGAAGCTATGGTGCGAGCTCTGGTCCGCAATATGGAGGCAGAGAGGGTAGTGGAGGGCTTCTCCAGCATCACGCAACAGTTGGTGGGCAACCTCTATCTAGATCGATCAGACATCTCCATCGCCCGCAAGATCAACGAGATGTTTCTTGCCTGGCAGGTCGAAGAAAAACTGTCCAAGGATGAAATCCTCGATCAATACCTCAATACCATCTATTTCGGATCCAACGCTTACGGTATTGAGGCCGCTGCGCGCACTTATTTTGACAAGGCTCCCGTAGAATTATCCCTGGCGGAGGCAGCATTACTAGCCGGCCTCGTCCAGGCCCCCAGCGTGTATGATCCACGCCTCGATCCCGATGCCGCACTGAATCGGCGTGATGAAGTGTTGGACGACATGCTTGCCTATGGCTTCATAGACCAAGAAGAATACGACAGAGCCATGGACGAACCCCTTCGGCTCTCCAAGAGCTCACCCTTCGTGGCGGTCCAGGAACCATACGTAGTGGCGTTTGTGCGCCAACAATTAATCGAGATGTTTGGCCAGGACGCCGTATTCAAAGGCGGACTGGTCGTGGAGACCACCATCAACCCCAACTATCAAAGGCTCGCGCAAGAAGCCGTCGCCACCACCCTTAATCGGGAGAGCGACCCATCGGCAGCACTGGTGGCCGTGGAAGCTTCCACGGGCTACATCCGGGCTATGGTGGGTGGTACCGATTACGACACGTCCAAGTTTAACTTGGCCGTTCAGGGGATCAGGCAACCGGGATCAGCGTTCAAAACCTTTGGATTGGTGGCCGCACTGGAGATGGGTATCAATCCCTGGAACACCTTCTACCCATCGCAGCCCCTCAGTATCGCAATGCCCGGCCAAAGCAAACCATGGAATGTCAAGACCTTCGGCAACTCCTACCGGGGCATCATCAACCTTGTGGATGCCACTCTGGTCAGCGATAACTCCGTATACGCGCAACTTGCGCTCGACGTCACGCCCGAACGTATCGTGGACGTTGCGCATCGCATGGGTGTCACAAACTACATCAATCCGGACCCCTCAATCATCCTGGGAGCGCTTCAATACGGTGTCTCCCCGCTGGAAATGGCCTCCGCATACGCAACACTGGCCAACAACGGCGGGCATCGTCCTGCTACTGCCATCCTTAGGGTCATGGACTCCAAAGGCAAGATCATCTGGGAGGCAGGTGCAGTAAAGGAAACCCAGGCCATCTCCTCCGGAGTAGCTCACGCCGTCAACCAGATACTGGCGCAGAATGTGCGCTTCGGAACAGGGAAAAACGCGCAGCTGTTCGATCGCGAATCCGCCGGCAAGACCGGAACGGCAGAAGACTTTCACGACGCCTGGTACTGTGGCTATATACCGCAGGTTGCCTGTGCCGTTTGGGTCGGCCACCCTGAAGCGCAGATCCCTATGACCAATGTCCACGGGATCAGTGTGACCGGCGGGAGCTTCCCAGCCATTATCTGGCAGAAGTTCATGAGCCACGTCGCCAAAGACTACCCCGTGGCCTCGTTCAACGACCAACCTTACGAACCCATCGCATGGAACGATGACTTCAAGAGCACCCACGCGGCAGTACCCACCACAACCACCACCGTGCCCACCACCACGACGACCACCACGACCAGCATCCCCGGCGCCAGCATCACAGAGCCAACCCCAACTATGCCGCGACCTCCTACCACCGCGATCACCAAACCACCCAGTACAGACACCACCCCACCGCCAACTGAGCCGTAGAACACGTAGGCCGCGCCGCGTCTAACGAGCACCATCCGCACCTTAATCTCTCGGCGCACCCCCGGTGTCGTCTATTTCAAGAGCAGAATCCTCTTCGCATGTTCGGGCTGTTTCCGATCCCCCGTCGCCCCATACTTTTATCTGTAGTTCTGTCACATTTTGTGCTTGACAGATCTTAGTCTATTCGTATAAGATTTTATGAGCTGGAATATTGAGCCTAGTGCGCGGCCGTAACGCCGGAAGGAGATATGCTTTCATGCAACTCGACCGTTTTACAGTCAAAGCCCAAGAAGCGCTGGCCGCCGCCCACCAGCTGGCAGCCGGCCGAAATCACTCTCAGGTAGAGACAGAACATCTGCTTACCGCCCTTATCGACCAGGAGGGAGGGCTGACCGTGCCCATCCTGGAGAAGATAGGCGCCAACCCGAACGTAGTGGGATCGGACCTCCAGAACCAGATGGGCCGTTTTGGCTCCGTGGCCGGTCCCTCACAGCTGACTCTGAGCCAACACCTTCGTAACGTCATAGAGAAGGCTCAATCCGAATCGGAGCATATGGGCGACTCGTATGTGTCTACGGAGCACGTGCTCATCGCGCTGGCCGGCGAGGGCGATTGGACCAGCGATCTCCTGCGCCGTCACGGCGTCACGCGAGAGGGCGTCCTCACCGTGCTCAAAGAGCTGCGCGGATCCCAGAGAGCCGAAGACGCCAACGCGGAAGACAAGTACCAAGCTCTCAAACGCTTCGGACGGGACCTCACCGAACTGGCCTCGCGCGGGAAACTCGACCCGGTTATCGGCCGCGACGATGAGATCCGCCGCGTCATACAAGTGCTCTCGCGTCGCACCAAGAACAACCCCGTGCTCATCGGCGAACCGGGTGTGGGTAAGACGGCCATCGCGGAGGGACTGGCGCAGCGTATTGTTTCGGGTGACGTGCCGGAAGGGCTACGCGATAAGAAGGTGATCGGCCTGGATATCGGCTCCATGGTAGCCGGGGCCAAGTACCGCGGCGAATTTGAAGAACGCTTCAAGGCCGTGCTCAAAGAGATCGCCGGCTCCGAAGGGCAGATCATCACCTTCATCGATGAGATGCACACGCTGGTAGGGGCCGGGGCCGCCGAGGGTGCAGTTGATGCCTCCAACATGCTCAAACCGTTGCTGGCCCGTGGCGAGCTGCGGGTGGTAGGCGCCACCACCCTGGATGAATACCGCAAGCACGTGGAAAAGGATGCCGCACTGGAGCGTCGCTTCCAACCCGTGTTGGTAGGCGAGCCCACGGTGCAGGACACCATCGCCATATTGCGCGGTCTCAAGGAACGTTATGAGGTGCATCACGGCGTACGCATTAAGGACTCGGCACTGGTAGCAGCCGCAGTTCTCTCCCACCGCTACATCGCCGACCGCTTCCTGCCCGACAAAGCCATCGATCTGGTGGACGAGGCGGCCAGCCGTCTACGCATCGAGATCGACTCCATGCCCATTGAGATAGATGAAGTGGAAAGGCGCATGAAGCAATACGAGATCGAACTGCACGCCCTGCGTAAGGAGACGGATCCGGCCTCAGTAGAGCGTCGCCAAGATCTCGAGTCCGAGGTGGCGGAATTGCGCGAGCGCTCCGCAGCCATGAAGGCGCACTGGGAGGCGGAGAAGACGGCAATCTCAGGCATTCGTGCGCTCAAGGAACAGATAGAAGAGGCCAAGTCCCAAGCGGAGCGGGCTGAGCGCGAGACCAACCTGCAACAGGCGGCCGAACTGCGCTACGGCACCATCCCCGAGCTCATGCAAAAACTGGAGAACGAAAACCTGCACCTTACCGATCTGCAACGGTCTCAGAAGATGCTGAAGGAGGAGGTGGAGGAAGAAGATATCGCCGACGTGGTGGCTAAATGGACAGGTATTCCCGTGAGTCGCCTGGTAGAGGGTGAAGTGGAGAAACTCATCCACATGGAGGAGCGCCTGCACCGCCGCGTAGTGGGACAGGACGATGCTCTGGAAGTGGTCTCCAATGCATTACGCCGCGCACGTTCCGGCTTACAGGATCCTAATCGGCCCATCGGCAGCTTCATCTTCCTCGGCCCCACGGGCGTGGGCAAGACGGAGTTGGCCCGCGCGCTGGCTGAGTTCATGTTCGATGATGAGAAGGCCATGGTGCGCATCGATATGAGTGAGTTCATGGAGAAGCACTCCGTGGCGCGGCTCATCGGCGCTCCGCCCGGCCACGTCGGCTACGAAGAGGGCGGTTACCTCACCGAGTCCGTGCGACGCCGTCCGTACTGCGTGCTTCTGTTGGACGAGATCGAGAAGGCCCACCCCGACGTCTTCAACATTCTGCTGCAGATTCTGGACGAGGGGCGCCTCACCGACGGTCAGGGCCGCACGGTGAGCTTCACCAACACAGTCGTGATCATGACCTCCAATATAGGTAGTCAGTGGATTCTGGACCCCGACATGAACGAAGCTGAAATAGGAGGCCGCGTGATGGAAGCCATGCGTATGGCCTTCAAGCCCGAGTTTCTCAATCGCGTGGACGATGTGGTCATCTTCCATCGGCTGGCGCTCGAGCACATCCGGAAAATCGTGGAGATCCAACTCACCCTGTTGGAGGACCGTCTGGCTGAACGCGATATCGGCATCGTACTCTCCGATGAAGCTAAGGTTTTTTTGGCGCAGCAGGGATACGATCCCGCATATGGAGCCCGACCGCTCAAGCGCCTCATCCAGCGCGAGATCCAGGACAAGGTGGCCATGGCACTGCTCAAAGGCGAGTTTCGCGAAGGAGATACAATTGTAGTTAACGCCCAGAACCTGGAGCTGGTGTTTACCCGCCGAGAGGGATAGAGGACGGCCGGGGTATCTACAAATAAAGATATCTCTCATGCGCGCCTCTGACGTCATCTATGATTACGCAATGCACCATAGCGACATAAAGCAGGGCGAATCCAACGCCACCTCATCCGGTAGGCCGGTCACTCCCGGCATGGAGGTAGATGTAGTTGTATCTGCCCTGGCTTTCGGCGGTCAAGCCGTCGCCCGCGTACGCAGATTTGTGGTTTTCGTATGGGGAGCACTACCCGGTGAAACGGTGCGCATTCACATTGATCGCGTCTACAAGCGCCACGCCGAGGCGACATTGCTGCAGGTCATTGAACCATCCCCCAACCGCTGCACACCTCCATGCCGACACTTCGCACATTGTGGAGGCTGCCGCTGGCAAATGCTCGATTACGAGGCCCAGCTGCAAACCAAACAAGAACAGGTGCGGGACTGCTTCGAGCGTTTGGGAAAGCTGTCTGGGTTCCACATGGAACCCATTCGCCGCATGCCTTACCCCTGGCACTACCGCAACAAAGTCGAGTTCTCCGTGGGCCGAGACCCACGAGGCGCCAAGGTTATAGGGTTTCACCCTCCCGGCCGCTGGGACGCCGTCATGCAGATCCAAGAATGTCACCTGTTGCCGCAACCAGTAATCCAGGTACGCGGCATCGTGGAAGAGTGGCTACGCGCCTCCGAACTCGAGCCGTGGAACCCCCGCTCCCACACCGGCTCCATACACCACCTGACTATTCGTCATTCTGTCGGCAGCAACACCATACTGGCAGGCATCGCCTCACGAGACCCCGATCTTATCGGCGCTGCAGAGCTGGCACACAGACTCAAGGCTATACCGGGCTTCATCGGCTTGAGTCACACTCAGATCATTCGGGCACGCAACCTGCCCACCCAACAACGAACACAGCAGATATGGGGCGTGGATCGCCTGACTGAGCGGCTTGGCGATCTCAGCCTAGAGTTCTCACTGGATGCCTTCTTCCAAACCAACAGCCACATGGCCAATGTGCTCTACGCTACCGCCGCCGAGGCCGCGGAGTTGGGAGGGAACGAGGTGGTCTGGGACCTATACAGTGGCACCGGTTCTATCGCACTCTATCTAGCACACGCTACACGAGCAGTTCTCGGCATTGAGGTAGTGGAGACCGCCATACAGGACGCCCGCCGGAACGCCCGGGCAAACGACATATCCAATGCCCACTTTGTTCTAGGGGATGTGCGACGCACGCTGAAACAGATCCTGGAAGGAAGACTGAACCTGTCCACGGGACTGAAAAAACCAGATGTAGTAATACTGGATCCCCCGCGAGGTGGATTGGCTAAGAAAGTAGTTGCTCGAGTTGCCGCCGCCCGCCCGCAACGGGTCGTGTATATATCGTGCAACCCTTCCACACAGGCCGGCGACCTAGCGCTCTTCGCGGAGGCGGGTTACCCATTGCGCAGCGTCACTCCAGTGGACATGTTCCCACATACGCCTCATATCGAAGCGGTGGCACTGTTGGCTCCATGACTTCCGATGCCCATTAGCGTGAGTTGAGTCCGGATGCCAAATCCTACGAGCGCAGGCTACCACGTATGTCTCGGAGGATGAGATCGACATTGGCGCTCACAAAACCTGTTGTCAAGAGGGGCAGTACTGGAACTGCAACTCCTGCCGCCACCGCAAGACCGGTGGCTACCATGAGCCCCGTAAGCATCGCCGCCAGACTCCAGCCCACTCTAAGGCGACAGACCCGGGCGCCCTCCAGGAAGAGACACAAAAATAAGATGTCGCTGGTCCCCAACCCCAACCCGGTCGCCCCTCCCAGCGCAGGGACTTGGATCAACAGATAATTGAGAGCCGCCGGTGCCTTTTCAAGAACCAAATGCGTAGGACCGGCAAGTACGCTCCATAGATCAGCCGCAAACGCCGCTATTGCCGCAATACCCAACCACCACGCACGCCTGAACTGTCTGCCCAGAATTAAACCTATTCCGCTCGCCACCGCCACCTGGCCCAATGCGGCCAGACAGGGCAGGCTTCGCCACACGCACGCCACCACAACCAAGACGCCGAGACAGCCCAACAGAATAAGGAATGATTCTTGGGCCCGAACCCAGACCAACGCCCCGCACCACATGACAACGGGAACCATGACAATGCCTAAACCCAACCAAGCATTGACGAGCGAAGAGCCGGTACCCGGAATCACTCGCAACAGCAGGCATGCTCCGGGAATGAGGGCCGGCAGAACCGCTAGCGCGCAACAGATGCCGATACCGCTAGTACGGAGGTTCGTCCTGGAACCAGTCACCCACCGCACGGAATGCCCTCCAGAAGGCCACCTTAGCCCGGCGGTCGTCAAGCGCTTCATCGATGTCGGGCGTCACCAGCGCGCTGCAGAAGTGCGAAAACTCCTGGATCTCGCCCGGGCTCCAGATCAAGACTTTCTGCCCAGGAACCAGGTTGCGATTCAGTACCTCCAGCACACTCTCACCCATGATCACCAGGAGCTTAGGCTGCGCTATGTGTAGCTCTTCTAGGAAGAAGTGGGGACAATTGGCCTCTCCTTCTCGCTCGTCCACACCTGCGCACTTCACAAGATTGGTTCCATAAATTAGGAGTGGGTCCAATCCCAACTTCTCAACGCTCTTGAGAACGGCGCTTCCGGAGCGACCGTAAAAAGCCACCCCCTCCGTGACCTCCAGATAACACGGTGCGCGCTTCACCAATACGATATCTGCAAAAGGATGTCCCGAGCCCACAGTGGGAATGAAGTCTCCCCTACGACACAACCGGCACTGCGCTACCCTTCGATTGAGCTCGTTACTCTCGGCGATGGCCCGCTCCTCCAGCCGTTCATAGATTTGATTGGCCTGCTGAGCCATGGAGTCGGGTCCTTTCTTCTTTCCTGAGCCTGCCTGCATGACGCTCCCGCGTCCGAAGCTTTCATGGGTAGAGTTCATATTGGCCGGAGGCAACCGAAATCCTCCGGTGGCCCGGTGTTCTTTCCTGCCGAAAGAACCCTTCCTCTCCCTTGAACTAGCGCGCCGGAGTGGATCGTACGCGATCCAGCGAGGTCTGCAGCAGCTTCAAGGACGTCAGGTACAGAACGTTTTTGCGATCCGCAAGGATGTCTGCAGTGCGCAGACTCTCCATGAAATCCTCTGGGTTGGAGAAGGGACGCATACGCACCATGGCGGTGCCCAAACCCTGAATAACGTGAGCATCGCTCCCAGCACCCGCGGTGATTCCGTACTTTGCAGCGAACCGCTCGGCCCGCACATTGAATGTGGGAACCGCCAGGCGGGCATTGAAGACCTCTATGACGTCGATCCGGTGCACATTGTCCACCAGCAACCGATACGGCGGCGTAGAGTGGAGGCCGTCAAAAGGATGAGGTACGTATACCAGCGCACCCTGGGCCTTAATCAATCCCAACGTTTCGTCGAAACTGAGCCCTGGAGGAACCTCCTCCTCCAAGAACAGGCCGATCACCTCTCCCTGACGGGTCATGATCTCCTCCCCCACCACCACGAAAACATCCTCACCGGCCAGCTCCTTAGCGGCAAGAGCCCCGGCGATGGTGTTGTGGTCGGTGATCGCGACAGCACCCAGACCAACATCGCGGGCAGTTCTAAGTACCGCCGCCACGCTGCTGGCGGAATCCTTCGAATAGGCCGTGTGGACATGGAGATCCACGTGAATACGACCTGCTTCATCCAACACTGGTCTGGTTCTTCGACGAGAGAAGGCCCGGCTACGGTCGGTCGGAGACCGCCGACCAACCGTAGCCGGCCGGCCGTCAGACCTACCGGCCAACGCCCGCTGATACTGCTTCCTCAGCAGCGGACCCACCACATCCCAACTAAGTCCATGACCCGGCTCCCGGCCCCCGTGGCCCTCCTCCTCGCTATGCCTCTGTGAAAGTGATTGCCCCCCGCCAGAGGTTTCCGTCAAGACGCGAAGGGCATTCATGACGCTGGCTTCCTGGTCCGGCGCAAACAAGATACCTCGGGGGCCCAACACGTCACGACTTAAGGGTACAGCAGGGGCTGCAACCGGCAACGCGGCCGCCAACCCCTCCTCCAGGGCGGTTGGCAACCAGTCGCCGCCCAGGAAGGGCAGGATCAACCCATGTGCAGATGCCAATAGGGGGGACAACTCTTCCATATGGCTGAAAGAAACCCATTCCACGCTGTCGCTCAGCCGCCGCGGCTCCCGCCGCGGCGGCCACGCCAGCCTCGACGGTTTGTGCACGGCAATGACCATGCGTGGCGGGTTTGCAGGCCATCGTGCCGCCATCATTCGCAGTAATAAGGCGAGCGCCCGACGGTCGTCGCCGCGGTATACATACACGAGCACGGACTCCACACCTTCGTTGTTTCCTATCTCCCGCACTGTAGGTCCCAGTGCAGAAGCCAAGGGCACCACTTCGTAGTCGCCCCCGATGAAGTCACGCAGAGTGTCGGCAGCACGCTCTGAAGTGACCAGGCTTCGATCTATCTGCTCGTGGATACGTTGGACAAAGACCCTAGAGTGTTCGTACGAGAAAAGACCGGCACTGGTCAGGTGAAACGTGGCCACCACCGGATTGCGTGCAACCCGCACAGCAGTGAAGCTGAGAGATGGGGCGGCTGGTTCATGCACATGAACGATATCGAACACACCGCTCCCAAGAAGCCGCTCCAGACGAGAGGTGATATCAACCGGCAGGCTGACGCTGACCACTCCTCTGTTTACACGCATGGGTATCGCCTTCCCGATACTGAGCACGGGTATGCCGCTCGACGGATCCAGAGGTCCCAGCCCAGGGGTGGGCAGCAATTCCGGCGCGGCCATGGCCCCTGAGCCCCAGGCTTCCAAGCGTGGGAATGCCAAGGGATTCCGCCGTTGCAGCAGAGGCCGGATACGCTTGATCTCCGCCGCATGACTGGAAGAACCCACTACCGTGGGCCTGTGGCCCACGGCAAGCAGGTACTTGGCTAGATCTGCAATGTGCTGATTGACGGCGTTCGGTATTCCCCAATCGAACGGGGTGACCAACGCCACACGCAGTGAGCCAGGCGGCTGAGCTCCAGGCGCCGTCGCGTCGCGCCCGGGGCTACTGCTCCTGAAATTCCCCGCGCTGGTCTGCTCCCGCAATGAAGTTCTCCGTCTTCTGTCTGGCCATCGAATCGCTGTACTGCTCAGGAGGCGACTTCATGAAGTACGACGCGGGTGCGAACAAAGCTCCCGACATCCCCCGATCCAACGCCAGTTTGGCACAGCGCACGGCATCGATGACAATACCCGCGGAGTTCGGCGAATCCACCACTTCAAGCTTGATCTCCATGTTCAGCGGTACATCTCCGAACGTCCGTCCCTCCATCCGAATGTATGCCCATTTGCGGTCATCGAGCCACTCGACATAATCGGAGGGACCGATATGGATGTTCTTGGAACCCATATCATAGTCGAGCTGGGAGGTTACCGAGTTGGTTTTAGAGATCCTCTTGCTCTCGAGACGCTCGCGCTCCAACATATTGAGAAAATCGGTGTTGCCGCCCACGTTGAGCTGGCTGGTCCGCTCGACTCGGACTCCCCGCTCCCGGAAAAGACGCGTAAGCACCCGGTGTACAATGGTGGCCCCCACCTGCGACTTGATGTCGTCGCCGATTAGGGGCAAACCGTGCTCTTCAAACCGCTTCTGCCAGTACGGCTCGCGACAGATAAAGACGGGGATACAGTTCACGAAAGCACAGCCCGCCTCCAGAATCTGCTCCACATACCATTTGGTGGCCATCTCGCTGCCCACGGGCAAGTAGCTCACCACCACGTCCGTATCTGTCTCTTTCAGGATGCGGACGATATCGTCCGTGGAGCCGGGCGCCTTTTCGATCACCTGCGACAGGTACTTGCCCAAACCATCGTGCGTCATACCCCGATGCACAGTGACACCAAGGTCGGGCAGGTCGGTGAACTTCACGGTGTTGTTCATGCCGCAGAAAATCGCCTGGGACAGGTCCTTCCCCACCTTCTGCTTGTCGATATCAAACGCGGCGGTGAACTCAATGTCCGATATATGGTACCCGCCCAAGTTGACATGCATGAGGCCGGGGACGAACTCATCGTCCTTGGCGTTCTGATAGTAGTGCACTCCCTGAACAAACGACGACGCGCAGTTCCCTGCGCCAATGATCGCCACACGCACTTTGCCGCTCAACGATCGCCTCCCTCAGTCTGAATGAAGACCCGCCACATGTTATGGCCCACGCAGCGCTTTGTATGTGTGCAGAACCCTTTGCGCCACCGTTACCAGCGTAAGAGCCACTAGAATATAAATCACATACGGCAATAGGATACTGAAGAACAGGCCCACGGCGATCAGAACGACCCGCTCGGGCCTACTCATGATACCCACCTTGCACTCCAGATCCAGAGCCTCTGCACGGGCACGCGTGTAACTCACCAGCAACGATCCGAGCAACGCCACTACCACCAATGACGCGTCGATACTCCTACCCTGCTCCGCAAAACGATAGGCGATAGCGGCGAGTACAACGCCTTCCGAAACACGGTCCAAAGTGGAATCCAAGAAGGCCCCGAAGGGAGTCACCATGCCGGATGACCGAGCCAGGGCCCCATCGAGCATATCGAAACATCCTGCCACGATGAACACTACCCCGGCCGCGATTAACTGGTCAGCGAACACCAGACCAGCCGCAACAAGGTTGAGCAGCGTCCCTGCCACCGTGATCTGGTTGGGCGTGATCTTGAGTCTCGCCAGGCCACGGGCAAGCGGCCCAAGAGCTTTACGTAGCTGGATGCCTAAGAACTCGCGAATGCCTTCTGTGTGCTCCATGCTCGCGGATCGGGCCGAGGACGGCCAGATTCTAACAGCATTACCCACGAGCCACAATGAGTACTGCGCCCGCGGAGTACGCGATTATCCGTACCATTATGCCACCGACCCGCTGTCGTCGTGCTGCGGTCCCGCCGCACGAGAGGCCCCAGGCGATGGTGACTCTACTTCACAGGATATGACGGTCACGCCATCGTCCCCAATCCACGGCGCGCTCGACAGCTTGAACCGATAGAAGCCCATAGTGTGCTTCAGCATCGCCAAGATGGGCAGCACAGCCAGCATACCCAATATGCCCGCAATCTGAGCGCCCGCCAGCACCGCGAAGATAACCACAAGCGGATGAACGCCTAGACTAGCTCCCATGACATTTGGAACGAGGATGTGACCTTCCAGTTGCTGGATTGTGAAGTAAATCACGGCTACCCAGATGGCTGCTCCGGGAGAATGAAACAGCGCGAGCATAACGGGCGGTATGGCTCCCAACCACGGCCCCACGTACGGTATGAGCTCCGTCACTCCCGCCCATACACCGAAAAGCAATGCGTACCGCGCACCCTCCGGCCATATGTTTATCACCCGCCATCCCAGCATCCAGACGCCAAGTCCGCTCGCCAGGCCCACCGCCGCGCCCAACAAGAGCTGACTCTTGATGTATCGTGTGAATGCCGTCTGCATGCCCAATAGATAAGTTCTCCCGGTAGCCTCATCTCCCGGTACCAACCGCAGCAGGAAATGGAAGATACGCCGTCCATCGACAAGCATGTAGAGACTGGTGATGACAATAATGATGAAATTGGCAAGCCCCCCTACTACCCCCACACCAACATTGAACAGGGCTCCCATAATCCCTGCACTCTCGCCGGCTATCCATTCGCCAATCCTGTCCATCTCGCCAACCAGATTCAACGTGATATTGCGACCTGCCAGGTATTCTTCCACTCCTACGAGCCACATGCGGAAATCGGCCTCGAATTGGGGCAGACGATCGAGAAGGTTGGTCAGCTGCCCCGCCAAAGGAGGCACCGCAAGGATCAAGAGTAGAATCAGCAGCGCAAAAAAACTCACATAAACCAGTGTGGCGCCAATCCCGCGCGGTATCTTCAGTCGTTTCAGCGCCGTCACTAAGGGGTTGAGCAACAGAGCAATGAGGGTTGCCATGATGAAGGCGAAAACCGCATGGCTCATGGAGCTTGCCACATAGAAGACCACCAGAGCAGCCACCGGCAGAGCGGCCACTTGTAGCCAGCGCGGAATCTTGATCAGCAAGCCCCCCCCTGGTTCTCGTGTTTTGTCACTGGCTATGATCATACATTCAGTCGGGGTGTTCTGCTCACAAATGAGTTCGCCAACTCACCGGAGGGTATCCGGCCCTGGTTGCCACCCCGGCAGGTTGGTGGTACTCTCCGGGTAATGTCTGCACAGCTCACAGACAGTCAGGCCCTGCGCCGCAAACGACGGAGGGCCGTTATAGTGCGTCGGCGAAGACTTGGAGCTGCGGGCCTTCTCTTCGTCGTCTTGATCATAGCGGGCGCATGGGTTGCTGCTGCTCGAGCGGGAGACACCACCAACGGCTCCCCCGCAGGCTCCCCACGCGATCGTGTCTCCGCAACAGATGGAGCACTGGCCGCAACCATCGCGGACGAGCATCCCCCCTTTGCTCGGGTCCAGGACAAAAACCTCCTTTTGCCCATCTCTGCCGGGCTGGCCACCATCGTTGCATACCATTCCTTAGATGATGAGATGATTGTAGCTCTGACCCCTGTTGGAAAACGCACCCACGTCACCCTATCCGCCCGCGGCGACGGCCGAGTTATGATCGATGATCAAAACATCGCATACCAGATCCTCGAAAGCAGCGGCCGATCCACCGCACAGACCGGCGCAGTGGACATTGGAGCTCCAGTGGGAGCGCCCATTGCCAGCCCAGTATCGGGCGAGATCACGGGAGTAAAACAATACAAGCTATACGGTAAGTACGACGACTATCAGATTGACATCCGGCCCAAGGGAGCAAGTGACATCATCGTCTCGTTGTTGCTGGTGGCCGATCCGCGGGTCCAAATTGGCAAATCCGTAGAAGCCGGCAAGACCATACTCGGTACCGTCAGAGCCCCTGTAGAAGAGCTTGCCAAACGCCTCACTCCCATCACCGGTGACGAGGGTGCGCACGTACATCTGCAGGTGACGAAGAGCCCCAGCCCCATCGAATAGACCGCGGAGGAGCGGGCATCAATTCAGCGTGTCATGTAACCCGCGCACAATCCCCGCCCTCTCGCACGGTCCTTAACACGGCGCCACATATGGATGACCTAATAATCACAGACACCATCATCATCCCTGCGCACGAACTGGTGTTCATCGCATCCCGCAGCAGTGGGCCGGGCGGCCAGCACGTCAACAAAACCAGTACGCGAGTTACACTCCTCTTCGACCTCGAGCATACAACTGCCCTATCCGGCTCCCAGCGTGCAGCCATCCGTACCGCATTGGCTAAGCGTATCAACGCCAACGGCGTTCTCCGCATTGTGGCCCAACGCAAACGGAGTCAGCTGGCCAACAAGAACCTCGCCGTGGCCAGGCTGCGTCAACTCATTCTTCAAGCGGTGACTCCCCCCGCTGAGCGCATACCTACCTCACCCTCTGCCGCAGCCAGAGAAAGTCGGCTGGCCGACAAACGAGCACACGGCGCCCTCAAACGCAGTCGTGCAAAAGCCGGACGACTTCTGCACGAATACACCCACACTGAAGAATCAGAATAACCCCCCTCAGCCCATGTCGACGCTTCCGCTCAGCCGTGCATGGATACGCACGCCGAAGCCACCAAGGACTCAGATACGGCTTCTGTGTAGTCATCGAACCAGTAGGCTGACGGATTGCGACGGTAGGTAAGGAAACGCGAGTTCTCCGCCGGATCCGCCGCTTGGTGATACCGGAAATGCACATGCTTCGCATCCATGCCCACTACCTCGATCTTGCCCGTTACATGTGACATCACCAGCCGTGCACGCTTGGCCAGCCCCGAGCACAACATCTTTGCCTGCTCGAACACCAGGTAGGCCTCCTCAACTGGTAGCACGAAATAAGAGTTACCTAGGGTGGGACGTACCTGGAAGACATAGTAGGGCGCGGCCCCTACATACGATAACCGGTTCAACAAATCACCAAGAATCTCAGGTGAAGCATTCACGCCTCTCAGGAGCGGCGTTTGGTTGCAGACGATGATGCCTGCCGTCAGCATCTGCTTTATGACCTCTAAAGCCGGTTCAGTTAGCTCACGGGGATGGTTGAAATGAGCCATCAGATAGACGCGACGCTCGGGAGTGCTGAACTCTCCCAACGTCTTCACCAGATCCGGATCGTTCAAGATGCGGTATGGATTGAAAGCAGGCATTTTGCTCCCAATGCGAATAATCCGAACATGGTCTATGGCACGCAGTTCGGACAGCAGGAAACGTAGCCTCGCAGTCGATAGAAGAAGCGGATCGCCGCCCGTCACGAGCACGTTGCTGATTTGGGGGTGATTCCGGATGTAGTCTAGAGCCGGCCCCACGTCCCGGGCCACCTCGTCATTGTCGTTCATGAACAAGCGTTTTCGGAAACAGAAACGGCAGAACCCACCACAGACATTGTTGGCCAGCAGCACAGCCGTGAACTGATACTTATGTTCCAGCCCAGGCGCCACCATGTACATGCCTTCG
>JAAYZX010000093.1 GCA_012514635.1 Actinomycetota bacterium | reverse complement strand
TGCTCATGGGGGTGTGTATGGTCTCGTAGTGGCCGAAGATGTTCTGAATGGCCGTATGGGCCTCTTGGCGGGCGATTCTCCGCTCCAAGGCTCCCATCCTCGCCTCAAGATCTGTCATGGCTAACTCGTTTCCTGTCTCCATTGAACGGCACAGTCCCCGTACCGCTCTACCAGTTCGTCCCAGTTTCCAGGAAGCCGGATCTTGGCCGTTACCGGTCCGCCGTGATCTCCCCCACCGCCGTAGAAAAGCAGGGCAGGATAGTTCTCACCGGCAACCACGATGGGCAGGTGCAGAGTCGACCAGAACTTGCGAGTGGATCTGGTCGCATCCATGGGCAGGGGAACGTCTTTCGGTTCGTGGAAGTTCTCACGCAGCCACCGTACGTTGAGCTGCGGGGTAGGAATCCGAGCATACTCTGCTAGATAGTCAACCAAAGCCTTCCGGGTGAACCCATGCGCATGGAGGAACTGCGCCAGTTGTGGGCTCATAACGGTGGTGCACCCCGGGTCGAATCCAAACGCGGGGATGTTGTCACACATGATTCTGAGAATGGCGCCTAGCTCCTCCGGGAACATGAGCAGATGACGGGTGTTGGGCCAGGAGAGCGTGATGGCGCTGTCTTTCTTGTCAAGACCATAGTAGACGTGCAGGGGCTCCCAGGGAGACTCTTCCTCATTCTCAGCGATGCAAATGCCGAAGCGGCCCTCGTGACCGAAGATGCCCATGTCTTCCCGGCCGCCCTTGACCCCGCCGATATTCATGATCATAAGGCCGACGGCATGAGCTATGGCAACGCTTCCCCGACGGTAGGGACTAAGCACGTTGCGACCGGTATCTAGCCCCAAGTCTTTGCGCACGGGGCCGTTAATCACCATAAAAGGCGCCCAAGAGGCAATGCTACAGGTATAGGCTTCCACCCAGAACCCGGGGTCGACAAGAGCCTCAACGCCCGCGATCAACACCGGCATGTGAATGGGCAGGCAGCCGGCCATCACACCATTTATGGCGATCTTCTCCACGGTTGCCTTACCCATCATGGGAGGAATCTCGGCCACCACGTGGTCTCGGGGTAGATCAGTTCCGGTGAGCATCTCCGTAACCGCCTCCTCGGTGGGAGGCATAATGGGCATGCCGTAAGACCACCCCTTGGCAACAAAAGAGCTGTAAATATCCTCCAAGCTGCCCTTCATGGCCACGCGAGGAGTATTGGGCTCCTGGACCGGTACCGCCGCCTCCTCGGGGGTGAGTGGGTCAGTAAGAGCAGCGATGATATCGTCCAGGGCGGCTGCCACCCGCTCGGGAATTACCTCATCTACGAAGCGCTTCAGATCCGGTTCCTGGGAGATGTCCCAGATGTCAACGTTGGCCCTGCGAAGCGCCGGTACACCCCGTAGCTGCGCAGCTCGCTGAGCCACCTGGTTGAACTCCTGGCGCAGGGTGAGAACCGTCGGCTTGCCCAGGCGCTCGGGCAAAGTGGCGTTATAGGTGAGGTAGAGTGTGCAGGAACCGGCGTCACCGTTACCCACGATGACCGTGTCGATACCCTTCAACCATTCTTCAAACTCAGGTAGCATCTCTGGATCCTTGGCGAGCTCGGCCACCCTGTTATACGCGTTCAGATCCTTGGTGTATTGAAAACGAGAAAACTTGGCCGCCGGATAGCGTGCCGCTATCTGCTTCCCAATTTCTTCCAGAATCAGGGGCCAGTGTCCCTTGTGGGATGAAAACAGACCGATGGTGGCCTGGCTGAGATCGACCACTCGTGGGCTGATGGGGATCTGCTTAATTGGGTCCACGTCTGCTCGTGGACTAAGAGCTTCATATTCCATGTTGGACACCTCCAATAGGAACTTAATAGATTCGTATTATAAATAGAATCATTTTTAGTGGCGCATTAAACCTGGTAGCCACATCACAAGCTCTGGAAAAGCAACAAAAATGCCAAGCGCAAAAAGCATGATTAGCACGAATGGAATGACACCTCGCATAATCCTATTCATCGGTACATGCTTAGCAACCCCACTCATCATGAATAGATTGATGCCAATTGGGGGGCTGATAGCTCCAATCTCGATACAAATGACATGTAGTATACCAAACGTGATCAAGTCAATCCCAATCCCCCTTGCGATTGGGATAAATACCGGAAGGGTCAGCATCATAAGCCCAAATGTATCTACAAAGCAACCGCCCACTAGCCAGCAGATAATCATCAATATAAGAATAGCTACAGGAGGGATAGAAAGGTTAACTATCCCCTCTGCTATGACCGCAGGAAGACGAGTCAGAATGAAGAAATGATTAAACATCATGACACCGATAAGAAGAACAAACATCATTCCGGACATTCTAGCTGTGTCCAACAGACTATCGCGGATCGCTCTCCATCCTACGTTCCGCTTCACCAGACCAATTATGAGAGCTCCAAACGCCCCGATGCCTCCTGCTTCAACCGGAGTGAAGACGCCACCCCATATTCCGCCCATTACCACGCTCATAAGTGCCAGCATTGCCCATACCCCTTTGAGCGAGAGCAGCTTCTCCCACCATGAGCTTCGTAACCCTGCTGGAGCCGCGGTCGGTTGCAGTCGTGCCCACACAAGAACAACAATCATGAAGAGCGCTGCAAGCATCAGCCCCGGGACAATTCCGGCCATGAAGAGTGCACCTATTGATGCATCTGACAGAATCGCGTAGGTAATAAGCGGGATACTAGGCGGTATGAGGATACCCAACGTAGTCCCAGCGGCAATGACACCCGTGGCCAAGCTTTGTGAATAATTGCGCCTCTCCATCTCCGGCAGTGTGGTGAGAGCAAACAGAGAAACAGACACAGCACTTAAGCCTGTACAAGCAGCAAAGCCTGTGCAAGCAGCAATGGTGGCCATTCCCAGACCTCCACGCACACGCCCGAACCACTTGAACGCAGCGTTGAACGCCTCCTTGACCACGCCGCTGTGAAAGGCGAAACAACCCATCAAAATGAAGAGGGGTATGGTGATATAGGTATATGTGGCGGTAACGCTGAATGGTACCGTGGTGAACAACCCCATGGCGGCCGACCAGCCCGCAAGGAGACCCATGCCCACGAACCCAACCAGACCAAGTGCCACCCCGATTGGCATTCCAAGAAAGATTAGCCCGAAAAGGACAACGAATGATAATCCACCGAGTAGCTCAGGACCCACTTTGCTCCACCCATCTCGTAAGACACTATGCGGTACGTCTCCCTTGGAGGCCGTGTGCCGAGGCAGCACATAGACCCCGACACACACCCCAAGTAAGACCGTCTATTCTGAATCTCAGCTCTTGGTGCCGTTATGCAGCTTGGCGGCACAGCGTACAGAATCCGCCAAGAACACTAGACAGAATAGAGCGCTAAAAAGAGCAGCGATGTACACGAACGGAATATGAGGGATTCTGAGAATCGGTGAAACCGATGTGAGTTCACTCGTCCCCATGGTCAACTGCCAAGCTCTCTCGCCCAGATTCCAGGCAATCAATCCATACATAGCAGCGCCACCCAAGTAGCCAAATCCCTCTGCAACAGCTTGGACCCTCGGCGAGAATTTGCGCAGCAGAAGCTGGACCTGGACATGCTCTTTCATCAGCTGAGTGTAGGGCATGGCGCAAAACGCCACCGGTACCAACAACAGTTCACCGATATCTGTACTACCCTTCACTGGGTGGTTCAGCGTATATCTTCCGATCACGTCGATCACAACCAACGCAAAGATTGCTAGCACAGCCAGAACCGACAACTCACCGGCCCTCAAACCAATGAAGTCCAGAGCATTGCCCACGCCATGTCCAACCTTCTTCAGCTTCGTCCTCGTCATCTTCGTCTGTTCTTCACTCTTCGTTGAGCCCAATCGTCTTCGATATACATCAAGCAACTATCGCAGCAGAGCTACATGCCTCCTCCGATGGCCCGTGCCCGTTGAACTGCATCTGAACCAGCCAATCCTTGACTGTCAAGCTCGGCAGCCCAGTCGTCTGCAAGGAAGGTGGTAGCCTCAACCCACCTAGCGTGCTCCTCCGGAGAGAGATAGATCAACTCCATGCCTTCCTCCTCTTCAAGAGGAATCAAATAATCATTCCAAAGCCGCGTGGTCTCGCGATATACATTCGTCCAGTACCGCCGATCGCTTTGTTCCATAAGGACTAGTCGGAGATCTGCTGGCAGGCCGTTCCAGGCAGTGTTGCTCATCCCAACGAAGTTCATAGGGCTGGCAATCGGCTCAACGAGAACGTAGCTGCAGGTTTCAGCCAGCCCGACGGGATAGAAGAAGCCCGGGCTGGTAATACAGCCATCCACAACACCAGTCTGTAACGCCTGGAATAGATCGGTATGGACAACGTAAGTGGGAACGCCGCCAAGAGTCTCGACAAAGTTCGCGAAGTTCTCACTGTTGACACGTATCTTCAAGCCTTCCAGATCCTCCAGCGAACTAACCTTCTTATCCCGCAAGAAAAGCATGACGGGGTCCTGGGGCCTAAACATGATTAGTTTCAACGCATCACTGTATTCCGGAAGCAGTCCATCCGCATACATACTATTCATGAGAGTCCCAGCGTCTATGGGGTTTGTCACCAAATAGGGAAGTGACACCACGTCACTCACCGGCATGGCGTCCCCTAGTTGTGCATAGCCAGCCAAAATCATGTCAGTTGTTCCGGATTGCAGCAGCGACATCGAGTCTTTCACGTCACCCAGTGCACCACCCCAAAAGATCTCTAACTTCAGCCGACCATTCGAAGCCGTCTCAATGTCGGCAGCCCATTCCTTGATATCTCGAGTAACTGCCCCTTCAGTTTCCGGCTCGCCAGTCGCAAGGCGCAAGGTGAAGCTTTCTTCGGCAGCAACGGTCGTTGTTTTCTCTGCCTCGTCGCCTGAGCACCCGCTAACAACAGGTAGCACCCCTAGCGCCAAAAGAACGCAAGCCATAAACAATAGCCTTGGCAATGTCTTACCGCTCATCTGTTCGTTCCTCCTTCTCTCTCATTAAGCCATGGATCATCGACGATTCTCTTCGGTCCGCCTCGACTCGGCCCATCGTTCCAGTTGCCGACACAATCCATGAAGATCGTGCGCTCGACACTCTGTATAGTATGAAATGAGGTGACTCTCCATTACTTTGGTTGGTAAACTTTCGATGGTC
>JAAYZX010000013.1 GCA_012514635.1 Actinomycetota bacterium | reverse complement strand
TGGACGGTTGAGGTCTTAGCTTCTAGGCCTTTCCCAAGTGTCTCCTTTCATAGTTGACCGGGGAGAGATAGTCAAGGCCGGAGTGCCGGCGGGTGGGGTTGTACCAGCCTTCGATGAAGGAGAAGACGGCCATCTTGGCCTTGGTGTGGGTGGAATCTGTTGCGGTAGAGGAGTTCGCATTCAAGCGTCGCGAAGAAGCTCTCGCACAGGGCGTTATCGTATGCGTCCCCCACGGTCCCCATCGATGGACGGACGCCTGCCTCCCGACACCGCCCACCGAAGGCGAGCGAGCGCCGTCTGGGAGAGCGTCGAGCGCCAGCTCGGTGCGTAGATCAAGAGCCATGGACCAGCCGATGATCCTCCTCGACCAGGCGTCCATGACCAAAGCCGGGAAAGAGGAACCCGGCGTAGGTGGGGACGTACGTGATGTCGCTGACCCACAATTGGTCCGGGCCGGCGGCCGTGAAGTTACGCCGCACTAGGTCAGCGGCAGGTGAGGCCGCAGGGTCTTTCTGGGTGGTGTTGAACTTCCGGTGGCGGGAAACGCCCTGGATGCCGGCTTGGCGCATGAGCCTAAGCGATGCGCTTCTTGCCCACGCGGATGCCCTGGTCTCGTAGTTCATGGAGCATCCGGGGTGCACCATAGGTGGCATGGGAGACGGCGTGGGCCGCCTTGATCTTGGCCGGCAGCCATTTGTCGCTGAGTTTCCGATCCGACGGCGGACGGTAAAGCCACGCGCAAGTAGCCGCTCGGGGAGACACCGAGGATGCGGCAGGCGGTGGCGACTCCGATATCGGCGTAAGTTCGCGTCTTGCGAACCTCAAAGATCTCGGTGGCAGCGGCTCGGTCTCCCAAAGCGAACCAGGCCGCGGCTTTTGCCAGGATCTCCCGCTCTATCCTCCAGCCGGCGGTTCTTGCGTCTCAAGGCGAACGAGCTCCTCCTTTTCCGCGGTGGTCGGCCCGTCGTCGCGCAGACCATCATCATGCTCCGCCTGCTTGATCCAATACCGAATGCTCTCTTCGGTGGGCTCGAACTCAGCCGCGAGCTGGGCCGGAGTTCGACCGGCGTGGGCCAGAGCCACGATCTGCTGCTTGAACTCCTTGGGGTATGGTCTTCGAGTGCTTCCCATCTGTTGTGGACACTTCCTCGAAGAAAAGGATTACAGTGTCCACGAAAGGGGGTCAACTCCAACTCCACACTGCCCCAGACGATGCTGCTCCTACAGTCCGTCTTCCGGTGTTGGGACGGCTGCTGTCGCACCTGCGGGCAACCCGTCGATCTCGAACAGCTCGTCTTGCTCCACCGAAGGGAGTAACAAAGTACTATTAGTGGGAGGGCGCCCCCGAAAGGGAGAAACTGCTCCTCGATGGCCTCAGAAAGCCGGTCGGTGTGTTCATCCAGAAGGGCGAGATGGGAAAGGATGGCGCCGATAACCAGGGCGTGGTGGGGCTCGAAGCGACTCCTCAAGACCGTGGACGTGGAAAACGAGCCGGCCCTGCGCCGCCACGATCTCTCGATCCAGTTTGGCGACCGCGGTCTGATACTCGCCCGCCTTGGCCCTCAGCGCCGGCGACAGATCATCGGCGTCCAGCATGGCTGCGGTGGCCGCCATGACCAGGACACCGCCCACGCGGCCGAGGTCAAGGAGCTTCATGCCAAGATCGGCCAACTCACGGTGGATATCAACCGACGGAGGCGTCCGACACCGACGAGAAGCTCATGCTCTTCCTAGACGAACAGTATCTGGCCACCCCGTCATACGGAAGCCGCCGTATGACCCGTGAGGCGCGCAAGAAGGGCTTTCTCGTCAATCGCAAGCGGGTGCGCCGTATCAACGGAACCGCGGCTCTGGCATAATGCGACGATTTCTGGCTGTTTGGCCTTGGTGACGCTGCGATTCGACCAACGGAGGAACAATGAGAGGCGATCGCTATCGATTCGGTTTGGTCGCGTTTTTTGCGTTCTGTCTAATATTGGGGGCTTCTGGTGGTGTCGCGCAGGCCGCCGGGAGTATATCGCTGACCGGTTTGGGCGACGAGTACAAACAGGACTTCAACACCCTTGCCTCAAGTGGAACGGGAACGAGCAGCGATGTTCCGACCGGCTGGCATTTCGTCGAGACGGGTACAAACGGCAACAGCACCTATACTGCAGGGAACGGCTCGAGCAATATCGGTGACACCTACAGCTTTGGAACCACCGGCTCGTCCGAGCGGGCCTTTGGCTGTCTGCTGAGCGGTAGTCTCACTCCTCGTTTAGGGGTCGAATTCGTCAATAATACGGGCCGCACCATCCAAGCCCTCGTGGTTTCGTACACGGGCGAACAATGGCGGCTTGGGGCGACCGGCCGGCAGGATCGGCTCGACTTCCAGCTGAGCGCGACCGCGACTCCCGGGAGTTTCGACAACCAGAGCAACAGCGTCAATTGGACCGACTACGATCCGCTGGATTTCTTGGGTCCCCAGACCACCGGCACGGTGGGGGCGTTGGATGGCAACGCCGCGGCCAACCGGACGGAGTTGACCTACACCATCACCGGACTGAACATACCCGACGGGAGTACTTTCCGGATCCGCTGGTTGGATTTCAACGCAAGCGGCGCCGACGACGGTATGGCTGTGGACGACTTCTCGCTGATCCCTTGGGCCATACCCGACGATATCTCCCTGTCGAATGCGAGTGTGCTTGAAGAAGAGCCTGCCGGTGCTACGGTAGGCAACTTCTCCACCGATCCCGACTTTGGCGGTCCTCACGTCTACACCTTGGTCAGTGGCGCCGGCGATACCGACAACGACTTCTTCACCATCGACGGTAACGTCCTCAAAACCGCGGCGCAATTCGACTACGAGGTCCAGAACAGCTACAGCATCCGGGTGCGTACCACCGACAGTCGCGGTTTCTACTTCGAGAAGGTCTTCGCCATAGCTATCGAGGACATCTTCGATCCCCCCAGCGGTGAGATCACCCTTGCTGCTATCGGCGCTCCCCATTCGGAGGACTTCGACAGTCTGGCCCCGAACGGCTCGAGCGGCACAGTGCCTCTGGGGTGGTATTTCCTAGAGACCGGGGGCTCGGGCGACTCCTCCACCTACGTGAACACCGCCTATCGTGCGGATGACGGCTCGAGCAATTTCGGTGACACCTACAGCTATGGAGAGGCCGGTTCCTCCGAACGCGCGTTCGGCTGTCTGCGCAGTAACCGGCTCGTCCCCATCCTGGGGGCTCAGTTCGTCAACGACACCGGCCATTCGATCCACGCGTTGGATATCTCCTACGTGGGTGAGCAGTGGCGGACAGGAGCGGACGGACGCGAGGCCGATCGACTTGAGTTCCAACTGAGTACAGATGCGACCGCACTTAACACGGGGTCTTGGACTACCCATGAATCGCTGACTTTCTACAGCCCGGTGATCGCTACTGCAGGCGCGTTGGACGGCAATGCGGACGGCAATCGGGAGCTCTTGAGTGGACTTATCACCGGTCTCGACATCCCCGACGGCGACACTTTCTGGATCCGCTGGGTCGATGCGGATGTGTATGACGCGCAGGACGGCCTGGCCGTGGACGACTTCTCGCTCACTCCCTATACGTCACCTACCGCCCTCTCATTGTCTAACTCGAGCGTTGAGGAGAACCAACCTGCCGGCACAACGGTGGGTGACTTCTCCACCATCGATCCCGACTCTCCCGGTCCCCACACCTACACCTTGGTCAGTGGCACCGGCGACACCGACAACGACTCCTTCACCATCGACGGTAACGTCCTCAAAACCGCGGCGCAATTCGACTACGAGGTCAAGGACAGCTACCGGATCCGGGTACGTACCACTGATAGCGTCGGTCTTCACTTTGAGGAGTCCTTCACCATTTACGTGATCGACGTCAACGAGGCTCCCTCCATAACCAGCAACGGCGGCGGAGCTACAGCAGCCCTATCGGTACCAGAGAACACCACGTTGGTGACCACTGTGACCGGCACCGACCCGGATGGCGACACCCTCACCTTCAGCATCAGTGGGGGCGCCGATGCCGCCAAGTTCGCCATCAACAGTGTCACGGGCGTGCTTGTTTTCATAACGGCTCCCGACTTCGAACACCCCACCGACGCTGACGCCGACAACGTCTACGAGGTGACGGTGCAGGTTGGCGACGGCCTGCTCATCGCCGGTCAGAGCCTCAGGGTAACAGTGACCGACGTGGTCGAGACTCCGACCACACATACTCTCGTCTACATCGCGGGTGCGGGTGGCTCCATCTTGGGAAAAACCGAGCAGGTCGTGGAGCACGGCGGAGACGGTACCAAGGTCACGGCCGTTCCAAAGCCCGGTTACCACTTCTACATGTGGAGTGATGGGCTGACGGTTACCTCCCGGGTGGAGAAAAACGTGACGGCCGACAAGACCGTGAAGGCGCTCTTCTTGCGGGATGAGGTCGTGAAGGATTACACGCTTAGCTATACCTCGGGCATAGGCGGTTCGATTATCGGCGACCGTACGCAAGTGGTCAGGCAGGGAGGCAGCGGCACCGAAGTGACGGCCGTGCCCTACTCAGGCTACCGATTCGTTGGCTGGAGTGATGGTGTTGCCACCGCCGCACGCACCGATACCAACGTTAGGGCCGACCTCAATCTTGTGGCTGAGTTCGCTCCAATTCCAGACCGATGGACGGATATCAGCAATCAGCAGTGGTTGGACACGTACGGTGTGACTGCCGTGCAGGTAGATGTCGTGGCGGATGGGTATTCCGACGGTACCTTTCGGCCCTCTTTGGCCATCACTCGGGCTCAGTTCTGCAAGATGGCACTAGATGGGTTCGGCGTACCCCCGATGTCACCCCCGATCCCGAATTTCGTGGACATCCCAGCTGCACATCACTATTACGCTTGGATTGAAGGAGCCTTCTCAGCCCACATGGTGGTGGGCTACCCTGATGGGAGATTTCGGCCGGATCAGTCGATCACCAGACGGCAGGCAAACAGCGTTCTTGGTCGCTATCTCTCCGACCAAGAATTCGCCGCGTCGGGCCATATCTCGGGCGAGAAGGGCACATATGCCTCGGTAGCCGCTTGGTACGAAGCAGAAGGCTCCTCAGTTCTCGCTCGATTCATAGACGCTTCGGACGTTGGGTCCATGCATGCTCCCTACACCGCATACCTGGTGCATAGGGGGGTGGTCACCGGTGACGGGGCTCGACTGATGCCCGCTTCGGATCTTAGTCGAGCTCAGGCTGCTGTACTCATTGTAAGGATTGGCCTGCTTGGAGTAGGCAGCTGATACCCAGATCTTGGGTCCACATGGGGTGCACCGAGTGGGCCAGATGGAACCCTTGGGTGGTAACCAGCGCGCCGGTTACCATGAACACGTCCCCTGCTCGGTACATGGTGTCATACAGCAAAGCCGCCGCCACGAAGAGGGCGGCGACTAGGATAACCAACCAGATCACCACCCGTGTTCTTCTGGAGCGTCTCGCCATGAGCGGAAGGGTGGCACGACGAGTACTGCAGGGTGTCGGCATGGGGCCGCCCACGAGCTTCTTGACGGAAGCACAGTCACAAACGGAGAAAAGATCGCCAACTGGGTCTTGGCAGCCAGGGCCATCACATGGCAGCTATCTGAGGCTGCTGAGCGCCCGCTGCTGGCCAAGTTCGACCGACGCTACCCGTCTGCGCTCCGCAACCTGCTCGCCGTCAGGCTCATGCTGGAGTGTGGACTTCGCTGCGGTGAAGTGATCACCATCCGCCCCGAGCACGTCGACATGGCAACCTGCCGCCTGATCGTCAGAGAAGGCAAGGGTGGCAAGGATCGCGTCGTTTGGTTCAGCGACGATCTGCGTGACCTAATCTCCTCTTTGCTTGGGCGTCGACCGGAGTCGGACTGGCTCTTGTTCACCCGGCACGCCAACCTAGCGACGACGATGATCTACACGCACGAGGCGGACGAAGAACTGGAAAGGGCGATGAGACGAAGGCCTGGCTGACCCGATGCCCCTGATCCTAGCCTCTCATCATCCCCTGCATGTCGAGGATGCGGAGGTAGCCGTCGCAGCCCAGGGCCTTTCGATGGTCAGCAGTCTGGATCGCAGGCGGGTAGAAGCCGGTCAACCGGTGGATGGCTTCATTCAACGCCCCAAAGGCCATCATATCGCGGGGTATCACCAGACCCACCTGAACACCATAGTCGGCCAAGATACCCGTAGCCCGCAAGAGCTTCTCGACGGCCTCTCCTGTCTGAAAGAACCGGGCTTCAAGCGATTCGTCGGCGTCACCGGAGGGCAGCAGGTGGGGAATCCGCACTTGCTCGATGGTAGCCTCAAACATCTCCGCCACGACGGCTTCATCTTCCTGCGAGAGCGGCTTTTCCAGATAAAAGACGCGCAACTCAACCTCCCCCGGACTCCGAAGTACAACGCAGGTTCAGTTCCATAAGCCTCACCAGCACCTCCTCCGGCTCCAGCGGGTACTCCCATCCATAGGCGGCGTAGACCATGCGGTCCAGCCGTTCATGAGCCTGCTCCAACCAGGCCGGGCGCTGGTTGTAGAGATTCGTGAGCGTGCGCTTCTTCAGTTCGGCATCCGACAACCCCGGCGGGTTGAGCCACCCGTTGCGGCGTTCGTCCAGGGACCTCGCTGCTCTGGCGATCTGCTCCTTGGTTTCGTCGTCGCATTCGGGGAACGGGAAGGTCTCGAAGGTGGTGGTAGGCGTATAGCGAGGCCGGGTCTCCAGCTGTGTCCCTTGACTGAGGGCCCACAGCTCGTGCACCGAAGACTGGAGCACCCCGAAGAAGTAGTCGTCGTCACGGGCAAACGCTATCAAAGCATTATGCGGCAAAGTCTCGCGGCCCACCCACACGAACAGGCGATGCTTGGCGGTGGTGGGGGTCGCAATGAACCTTTCCAGCTTTCCCAGCGCCGTTCGCATTTCTGGCCGAGGTCGTTCGTGTAACCACCACGCCGCGGTCGTCGTCCTTGACGCCTTCCGGACAGGTTCCACATGCTGCTTCACATATTCGAAGGGTGCCTCGTAAAGGGCTGCCTCTTCAATGGGCACATCTGTGCCGAAGTCGATGATCCACATGCCACGAGGGCGCCTGGTAACATCGAGACCGTTAATCCAGGGGCGTACCACATCCGAGTTCTGGCGGCCATCCGGGTTGGCGCTGGCGAGCATGTTGCGGGCCATCTCACCGGGGATATCGAACGCGCCACCCTTGGTGTCACCCATGAAAGCTATCCCCAAGTTTTCCCTGAGACGACGGGCCCGTGTCAGGTCAAGCCCCGCTGTGAGGTTGGTGTTGATACTCTTGACCAGGCGCCCATCCAGCATCCGCTCCGTTTCCTCCCCGCCGTCGTATGCCAAGAAGGAAACATGAACTGCAGCACCGTCAAGCACCCAGGGTTCATCCGACCAAGCCGCGAAGATGTTCCCCGAGCTGTTGATGCGCTCAAGGGTGGTGCGATTCTCGCCTCCACGTATGCTCTGAGTAGCCAGAAGCCCCACTCTTTCTACCCGACCGGCTTCCAACATGGCCCGGGCCTTCTCGTGCCAGTAACAAACCAGGTCGGAGCCACGAAGCACCCGGCCATCGTACACGGAGAACATGGCATCCACATACTCGTCACCCAGGTTGGCCCGGAGGAATCTGCTGCCCAAGAACGGCGGGTTGCCCACGATGACCGTTGCCTCCGGCCACTCGGGCTCACGCGGGTGCACGGGATCAGAGAGATCGAGAACGGCGTCCCGACACTCGATGTTGTCCAGAGGGCGGAGGATGGGGTCGCGGGCATAGGCGAAGCCGTTCGAGAGCATCCACTGGATGTGACCGATCCAGATGACCACCCGGGCCAGTTCGGCCGCGTAGCTATTGAGCTCGATCCCGAGGACGGCTTCAGGACCAATCTCGGGAAGCTGCATGCCCTTGCCGATGGTATCCGAAGCCCAGATGACCGCCTCCCGCTCCAGATCCTTGAGGGCCTGCAGGGCCAGATAGAGGAAGTTGCCCGAACCGCAGGCCGGATCTAGTACGCGCACGGCCCGGAGGCGCTTGAGAAAGGCGTTGAAGACGGCCTCCGGGTTCTGGGCGGCGGGAGTGCGGGCGGTTACCTTCTTACCTTGGGCAAGGAGAGCCTCGACCTGCTCCTTGGTCTGTTCGAAGTCCCGGCGAAGCGGGGTCATGAGCACCGGTTCGATGAGGCGCATGATGGAGCCGCGGTCGGTGTAGTGGGCACCAAGTTGGGAACGCTTGCTGGGGTCCAGCCCCCGCTCGAAGAGGGTGCCGAAGATGGCGGGCTCCACCTGAGACCAATCGAGGTGGGAGACCTGATCGATCGTCTTGATCTCCTCGGCGGTAAGCGGCAGCACCTGACCGCCGTCGAAGAGGCCGCCGTTGAACCACTGGATGCGCTCGGCCCCGAAGAGGCCGCCCTTATCCGACATCTTGGTGAAGAGTTCGGCCAGGCCCTCGATGAAAATGGCCGGGTCGGTCTGGGACGCCTCGACCAATCGGCGAAGCAGTCCCGGAGGTAGGAGACTAGCGTCCTCGGCGAACATGCAGAAGAGGAGCTTGTTCAGGAAGTGGGCCACTTCATGGGGATCGTGACCCCGACCCCGGAGACGCTCGGCCAAGGAAGCGAACTGCTCGGCCGCTTCGGCTGTGATCTCATCCCGGGTCTTACCAGGCCTAAGCTCTTCCGGGCTCTCCATGAGAGCGCGAAGGATACGCAGGGGTTCCTGGGGATCGCTAAGGAGATCGGCCAGAGCGAACTCGTAGACGACGGTGGGGGTGTTGGTGAAGTTGGTGTGCACCCGGAAGCGGTCGAGATCGCAGACCACCAGAAGCGGCGGGTTATCGAGGGCTTCTCGGTACTGAAGGAGCTGAGTGTAGGCGGTGTCTAGGTTCTTGCGCTTACCCTTGTATTCCCAAGCGAAATGGCCCCGCTTCCACACGTCAGCGAAGCCGTCCCCGCCTTCGATCTTGCCCGCCCCCTTCTCGAAAGCGTAGATATCTCCGATAGGGTCGGCCTCGTTTGGGGTGGGGACGCCCAGCATGCGGCAAAGATCGATGAAGTGCTCCTGGGAGGCGGCCCGCTCGGTGCGGGTGCTCCCCATCCACTTCTGGGCGAACTCAGCTGGAGATATTGCGGTCAAGCAGATCCTCCCCGGTGTCCCGCGTTACGACCGATTCTATCCTACTACCTCGGATGGACGGACCCAAAAGTGCGCCGGGTGACGCCTACCCCGGCACCCCACCTACGTTTTGTGGGTCCTAGCCCAGCTGAGCAACGACAACCCAGGCTCTTGATGCCATCCTGGTGGCAAACTCAACGGCACTCACGATTGTATACACGCTTGACGTTATTAACGTAACGCGTTACTATGGCGAGGTGATCGTCTCATTCGAAGATGCTGATACACAGCAGCTGGCACAAGGCAATCGTGTAGGCCGGTTCGTCAGCATCGAGTCAGTCGCGAGGCGCAAGCTTCGTCAACTGGAGATCGCGGGCAGGCTCGACGACCTGCGGGTACCGCCGGGTAATCGGCTCGAGGTGCTCAAGGGCGACCGCGCGGGTCAGCACAGCATACGAGTGAACGATCAGTTCCGCATCTGCTTCCGCTGGACGGTGGCGGGACCTGAGGACGTTGAGATCGTGGATTACCACTAGGACGTGATGACGATGACCAAGCTCAAGCCAGTCAGCCCCGGCGAACTTCTCTTGGAGGAGTTCCTGAAGCCCATGGGCATCTCCCAGTACCGTGTCGCCAAGGAGATCGGCGTTCCGGCACAGCGCATCAGTGCCATCGTGGCCGGTAAACGAGCCATCACTGCCGATACCGATCTGCGCCTGTGCAGGTTCTTCGGCCTCTCGAACGGCTACTGGCTACGCGCCCAGGCCGCGTACGACACGGAGATAGCCCAAGACAAACTGCGGGAAGCCCTGGAGAAGATCAAGCCATGGTCGGGACTGGGCCGACAATTCGAACGCATGGCTTGACAGACGCTCCCAACTGGGCAGTCATCGTAGTTCACCCCGTAGGCGTCCACCGGCGGCCGTGCGGCCTTGCGGGCAGAGTGAGAAACGGCTTGTCGCGGGGATGCGAGCCCTGTTCGTAGTGGTCGCCATACCGCATTGGCTACTTCGCTCAACCGGCATCTCGTGGCGGGGACCTTCGTCCTCTTCGTGGCCTTGGTCGTTCGTCTCACCGCAGGGGTCTGGCTGCGGGTGAAAAGCCATAGGGAGGGCGTCTTCGCCGTCGCAGGATTCGGCGCGGGATTCCTTGCGGAAGCGAAACACCCAGTCGGGCAGGCACGGGGAGAGCTCTCCCCGATTTGACCCGGCTCATCCCTTCCCCGGGAAAACCACCAGACGCGCAGGCGGTCCCGGGGGTTCGAATCCCCCCCTCTCCGCTTACCAATCCCCGACCGAAGGCGGCGCTATGTAGCCGCAAGGTCCGGGGGGATTCGAACCCGAGAGGGCGCGAGCGTCAGCGAGACAGTCTCTTTGGACTGTCGAGCAGCGAGCTGCTCTCTAGCCGAGCCGGTAGGCGAGGCGAGGACGGCAGCTTGCGGAGCAAGATGCGGCGAATCCCCCTCTCCGCTCATTTGCAGGCGTTTCTTGAGGTACGACCCGGTCTATAGAGGCCGGGTTCCCGCGTCTCTAGGACCATTTTGGTGACAAACTCGTCACCAGGGGATGGACGGGAACGGACCTGACAGGACCTGCTGCCATCGGGAGTTCACCGCCGCCTTGGTCGAACGGGCGAAGCAAGATGGGCTGGGACTATAGCGAGTATCAGGACACTTGAATCCGGTGGACAAGTCGCCTAGAGTGGGCAGCTGCGCATCCAGCGCAATCATGGCCGTTGCGTGACACAAACGCGGCGGCTTCTTTGAGAAGTGGAGAGGAGGGTGGAGATGGTACGTCATCGGACTTGATCCTGGGCACCGGCATGTACGGGTTGCATGTGTGTCACGATTAGTCAATCACGCCCAGGCTCTCGCTCTCCCCTTCGCGATCTGCCCTCGTTGAGCGCAGGGTCCCTTGACTCCGGACGAACGAGGTCGGTCTAGATACCGAGGTAGACGTATTCGGCCTGGGCCCGGCTCAAGGAAAGGCTCATGGCCAAAAACACCGGCAGGTCTTCACTCAAGGGACTCAAGAGTTTCTTCACATCCCGATGGGGCCCCATCGTAACGGGAGCGATCATCGGCATTCTGGCACCCCTCCTCGTGTTCTGGGGCAACCCAGGCAATATGGGCATCTGCGTGGCCTGCTTCACACGAGACATCGCCGGAGCCCTCGGCATGCACCGAGCGGGCGTGGTCCAATACATACGTCCCGAGATCATCGGCATCGTACTCGGAGCGCTGGTCGCAGGTCTTCTGTTCAGGGAGTTCAGACCGAAAGGAGGCTCGGCCCCTCTCGTCCGGTTCATACTCGGATTTTTCGCAATGGTCGGCGCCCTCGTTTTCCTGGGCTGTCCTTGGCGGGCCTATCTCCGTCTGGCAGGCGGTGACCTGAACGCGCTGTTCGGGATCCTGGGTCTCATCATCGGTATAGGCATCGGGGTTGTCTTCCTGCGCAACGGCTTCTCGCTTGGTCGCGCCCGACCCACACGCACAGCCGTCGGCTGGATCATGCCCATCGCTATGATTGCGCTCTTGATCCTGCTCCTGGTCGCCCCCCTATTCGGACGCGATGCGGACGGCAACCCTGTAGGGCCCATCTTTTTCTCTGAGAGCGGTCCCGGAAGTCAATACGCTTTCTGGGTCATCGCTCTGGTGGTAGGTCTGGCGATCGGTTTTTTGGCTCAGCGGAGCCGCTTCTGCACTGTAGGAGGCATCAGAGACGTGATCCTGATGCGCGACCGACATCTGCTCAACGGGATCATCGCTCTTGTCGTGTTCGCATTCATCACCAATCTCATACTCGGTCAGTTCCACTTGGGCATCGCCGACCAGCCTGTAGCCCACACCAACCAGTGGTGGAATGTCTTGGGGATGGTGCTCTCAGGATTCGCCTTCACCCTTTCCGGAGGATGCCCAGGCCGTCATCTGATCATGTCCGGCGAAGGTAACGCCGACTCAGGCGTGTTCGTAATCGGGATGCTTGTAGGAGCCGGATTCGCCCACCAGTTCTCGATGGCCAGTTCAGGTGCCGGACCGGGAGCCTTCGGTCCCATGGCCGTCGGTGTCGGTTTAGCCGTGTGCCTGGCCATCGGACTGACGATGAGACAGACGGCTTCCTGAGGCCGTCGCGACCGCCCACCAATACGGGCTCTGATATCTCAAGACACCAAAGGAGCACAAGACATGACCGACGACCTATTGACCGTCGACTGCAGCGGCCTCTCCTGCCCCGAGCCCGCCCTCACAGCTAGAAAAGTTCTCACGTCGACTGATGCGAAAATCGTGGAAATATTGGTGGATTCGACTACTTCTCAAAACAACGTACTACGTGCCGGAGAGCGGGTGGGCTGGTCCGGTGAAACTGAAGAGCGCGGTGACGGGGGATTCCGAGTAGTCTTTCGAAGGTGACGAGACTCATGCGACTATTCAAAAAAAAGAGAAGGGATAAGACCACCGAGGCCTCGGCAGACGAGGCCCTTGGCCTCTTCTTATTCGACGAAGTGACCGATGCCATGGCGGCCGAACAGGCACTAAAAGCATCTGGATACCAGGTCTCACTCGTCTCTCCCCCACCGCATCTGCGTGCCGGCTGCGACCTGGCCGTAGCCCTGCCGCGGGTGGAGCAGGTCGGAGCCCACAGGACACTGACAGAATCCAGGATCCACGTGCGCAGCTGGATCGATGACACCGAGCAAAGCAGCGCTATCATCGATCTGATCACCACGGTGGATTTCGGCGACTGGCTGATGGTCCGAGCAGGCAACATGAAGATCGTGGTGGACAAGAAGACTACTGAGATCGTCAATACATACGGCGGTGGATGTCCCGACATCCCCTATCTCAATCTGCATTATGTGGGAAAGCGTCTGTCAGATGTAGAACGCCCGAAGAGCGTCGGATTCACCCTGTGTGGACTCATGCTCGATCGAGCTTATCTCGAGATCTGCACGCTTCTTGAAGATGGAGCCGGAACATGAGTCTGCTTGTGATGGCGACCTACCCCGTCGATGGCGGTCAAGTACTCGATGGGGAGGCTGTGCTCACAGAAGACGGCCGTCTTATCATCGATGGATCGCCACTGCCCGCCTCTCAAGGAACCTATGCGCTACTCGCCGCCGCCTGCCGGACCGCGTCATTCCTCGGCGCATCGATGCCACATGCCCTGGTCGCCGGCGACGTCGGCCGCGGTGGCGGAACTCGAGCTGCATACAGACAACTGGCCGAGGTTGCGTCACGTATCGACCCAACCGTAGTGGTCTTCCACTACATGCAACCGATCATGGCGCTGATGAGGCGCGCGCTCGATGAGCTCGCGAGCACGTGCCCAGACGCCCTTCTCGTAGCCGATGCCGGCGGAATGTACGCGGCGAAAGCAGCAGGGCTCGCGCCCCGCTTCGAGCTCATGACCCCGGATGTCGGCGAGATCGGGTTTCTGGCCGATCCTAAGGTCAGCCATCCTGCATATGTGGCACACCATCTCCTCGGAGGCGGCGACTTCGATCCGGCCGAATTGGCGCAAGAGGCCCGCAAGAACGGTGGCTCTTCAAGAGTCTTGCTCATCAAGGGCTCCGTCGACCACATTGTGGAAGAGGGCAAAGTCAAGGCTGTAATAGATGAACCGAGCGTGCCGGCCTTGGAAGCCATCGGCGGCACCGGGGACACCATAACCGGACTCGCCTCAGCCTTTATGGCCGCCGGCTACACTACAGTGGATGCCGCCGTCTATGCCGCGCGTGCCAATCGGGAGGCCGGTATTCTCATGCAGGCTACGCCGGCCATGAGCGTCGCAGACCTTGTCGGCAAACTCCCGGAAGTGCTTACGAACAATCTCGAACGGTGGCAAACGCACTCGTGACCTCTTCGCGCCCACCATCAACCACCCCGGCCGCCAGGCCGGGGTGGTTGTGCCCTCCGACCGCCACCGCCACCCAACCTACCGCACGACCGCGACCTTCGATAACAATCGTAGGATCTGCCTAGCCCGTTAGAGATACTCGGCCGGACTGACTCTATCCGGCACAAGCACCATCTCGAGACAGATGATGACCTCGTTGTTCAAGCTACGGTGATTCTTCGTGGCTACCGTTTTCAGACGCTCGTACAAGTCGTCAGGGGTGTTTGAACCCAAGGCGGTTCACACTTCCTTGACACTCTGTTAATGGTTCTCTGACCGCCACTTAACAGGGAGCTTAGATGGTGCTTGGCATAATGCAACCTCCGTCCTTAACGATCTGTGCGACGAGGGTATCCATGTCAGCCGGAAACGCATCGGCCACTCATACTACAAGTGGGCATACGAGGCCAATACGGCCGAAAAGAGCACATGGCCTAAGCCTAGACCCTGAAGTGCCCCCAACCGTCTATGAAAGCGGGATAACACCGGTACACTGAGCGACCAGTCCCACTTGTCAAGGAGCGATTCATGCCGCACCATCTCACCAAACAGCTCCCCCCAATTCAGGCGCACCATCCCGCCACCCGGCATCGTCTTGTGCGCAACATGTTGCGGATGGCGGCTGCAACCCTCATCGGCTCGCTGGGCTTGGTCGCGGTCGCGTGCGGATCCGACGTAGCGGTCGAGACAACAGGAGCCGCCGACCAGATCGTGTCCTCAACGACATCGCCTTCCACCACCACCGCCGGCACCACGAGCTCGGGCGCAGGCAGCGGGCTGTTCGACAACTCGGTGGTCCACGAGATCAGCGCCTCTTTCTCTCAGGAGGACTACGAGGCAATGATCCAGACCTACAGGAACAGCGACACCAAGGACTGGATCGAGGCCACTGTCACCATCGACGGTGCCACCTACCAGAATGTCGGCATACGATTGAAAGGCAATTCTTCCCTCAGTGGAATCAAGAGCGGCCGCGCAGGAGGTCCGAGCGGCGACGTCTCGACAGAAAGACCCGAAGGTTTACCCTGGCTGATACGTCTCGACAAGTTCGTGGACGGACAGAACCACGACGGAGTGAAAGAGTTGGTTGTGCGCTCCAACATCTCTGAGACCGCGCTCAACGAAGCCGTCGCAACCGAACTTCTGGAACTGGCCGAGCTGGCCTCGCAGAAGGCGATCGCCGCGAGGTTCAGCGTCAACGACAGCGAGGCCGTCCTACGGCTGGTCATCGAGCATCCGGACGACGTGTGGATGGCCGCAAACTTCAGCGCCGGCGGAGCTCTATATAAGGCGGAGAGCACCGGGGATTACAGCTACCGCGGCAGCGACCCCTCGTCCTATGACGAGGTGTTCGACCAGGAGGCGGGTAAAAAGAACGCCGACCTGACACCACTGATCGACTTTCTGGATTTTATCAACAACACGGATGACACCACCTTCTACTCCACGCTGGCCGACAGGCTGGATGTGGAATCGTTTGCTACCTATTTAGCTATGGAAGAGATGCTTGGCAACTTCGACGACATCGACGGCCCGGGCAACAACTCGTACTTGTACTACGACCCTGCGACCGACCGATTCACCGTGGTTGCCTGGGATCACAACCTGGCCTTTGGGGGCATGGGAGAAATGGGTGGGAATGCACCGGGTGCGGATCGTGTGGCGCCCGACAGTGTGGCGCCCGACAGTGTGGCGCCCGGTCGCGCAGGCCCCGGTGGTATGGCGCCCGGCAGGATGGCACCCGATCGCTCGGGCCTCGGCGATATGGCACCCGATCGCGCAGGCCACGGCGGTATGGGCTTCGGCCCGGGCGGCAAAAGCAACAAGCTGGTGGAACGGTTCCATGCCAACAGCAAGCTTGAAGCGCTCTACGAAGAACGGCTTGCCGATCTAAAGACAAAGCTGTTCGAGAGCGGAGTCGGCGCCGAAGTCCTCGCGCGCTGGGTGACCTTGCTTGAAACCCAGGCTTCCGACCTTGTCGATGCGGCCACCATCAAGACCGAAGCGGCGAAGATAGGTAGCTACTTCACCACCGATCAGGCTGCGGCGAGAGGGTCATGAGAAGACAATCGCCCAACCGCGGTGCCGTCCCGCTTCTGATCGCGTTGGTGCTCGTCCTGGGAATCATGGTCGCGAGCAGCCTGATGCTCGGTACCGGCGACGAGGCGGCGGCCGAGTCGGCGGCCGCCCTCGATACGTTCGAGTCCGCTAAGGAGGGCACCTACGCCAAAGGAGTGGTAAAGGTCGACCTCTTTGACCCGGTAGGCAACGAGAATTCAGGTGTATCGGTCGATGGCGACATCGTCAAGATTGCTGCCGCGGGCGTCTACAGCCTGAGCGGTACTTTGACCGATGGCCGGATCGAGATAGATACGAAGGGCAAGGTGTATCTGGAGTTGAACGGGGTCGATGTGACCAGTTCTTCGGGCCCCGCCCTCTCCGTGACGGACGCCGAGAAGGTGACCATCGTCCTGACCGGCGGGAGCAGCAACTCCCTGACCGCCGTCTCCGACGGGTCGGCCGCCCTCCGAAGCAACGACCCGCTTGTGTTCACCGGAAACGGCGCCCTCACCGCAACCGCCAATGGCGGCGGCATCTCGAGTGACGACGACATCACCATCAACAACGGCTTCATCCGAGTGGCCGCCGCGGGCGATGGCTTGGCCGCCAATGACGATATCACCATCAACGGTGGCGACGTGTCGATCACCGCCTGCCAAGACGGCCTCGACTCCAACGGGACCATCCACATCAACGGTGGCACCGTCGTTGCTTTTGGCGGCACGGCCCAAGATGAGGGCGGCATCAACGCTCGGGGCGACATCGTCATCATCGCTGGTACCGTCGTAGCAGGCGGGAACGCAATCGCCCCCCTAAGCAACGACTCCCGACAGGCGAGTCTGTACCTAACGTCGGCGTCCATCCGGTCGGCCGGCACCACGGTGCGTCTCCAGCATAACGGCCAAGATGTCTTCAGCTTCACCCCCGAGGTCGCCTATCAGAATATCCTGATCAGCTCGAGCATCCTGACGAGCGGCGTCACGTACCAGGCCTACCTCGGTGACAAGATCGGCAACTTGGTAGTGGCTTCGAGGTGATGTGATGGTGAGCAACCTACGGCATGATATCTGCGAGACCGACGGTTCAGCACCCGTCAATCTCCACATCAGCGTCACCAGCAGGGTCTCGACCGCCCCGCCGCTGCGCGAACGCGTGGAGCAGAAGTTCTTCATCAGGCCGGAACACATGGCTCTCGTGCTCGCCCTACTCTCAAGGACATGTCGACGCGATGGCCAGTATCCCGCCGACCAGGTGAACAGCCTCTACTTCGACACTTTCGACCTGGAGGAATACCGCAAATCGGATTCGGGCGATTCCGCCAAAGACAAGATCCGTATCCGATGGTATGGTCAAAAGTTCGATCCTCATGTCCATACCGACTCCAATGCCGTCGCGGCAGCGGACGGACGGGAGGCGACGTTGAAGCACGTCTCGCCGGAAGACCCCTGTCCCGAAGGCGCCCCCATCCGCACCGTCGCAGTCTGGCTTGAGCGCAAGACCCGTCGCCGCTTCGCTTCCACCAAGCAGCGCCGGTCTTTGGAGGTCCCCTCTCCATCGCTGGAGTTCGCCCGGCTCGGACGGGGGATCGTGCCTCCCTCCCTGCTCGTGAGCATCATGGCCGATTTCGGTCTCTTCGTACGCGGGCGGATGTGTCCGGTGATAGCCATATCCTATTGGCGCTACCGCTTCGTGGAGCCCTGCACCGGCTTCCGTGTTTCCATGGACTCCCACATCCGTTCGTCGGTGGCGATGCCGGGGATCGGCCGAGGAGAGCGGGGCCTGGAACTACCCGGAGCCGTGGTCGAGGTGAAAGGGCCCGTCTTCGCTCTACCCGCCGCCCTCGGGCCGCTGGCCGACATCGGGTCTTCTTGGACCCGGTACTCCAAGTACGCATCCAGCCTGGATGCCCACGCGGCGGACCTGGGTGGTATCTCCAGGGCCTGGCCTTCCGGATCGATGGCCAAAGATCTCGGAATTCACTCAACACTAGCGACCGAGTAGAAAGGACCATAATATGTGGCAGGACTTCGTGTCGGTGTGGCAGGGCATGCAGTCGTCACTGAGCTGGACCGAAGCGTTCATCGCCATCGGGTTCTCGGTGGTCTTTTCACTGATCGTCTACTTCATGTACCAGTTGTTCTACGGATCCAGGCACATCGGCGCCGGAGTGCACCGCATGTTCCTCATGGGCGGACCCGCCATTACCGTGTTGTTTCTGGGTATCCAGACGTCCATCCCCCTGTCGTTGGGTCTCTTGGGAGCCCTCTCCTTCGTGCGCTTTCGCACTCCCGTCAAGGACCCGGCGGAGATCGGTTTCCTTCTCATGCTCATCGCCTGCTCCATCGGCGCCTCATCGGGAAACTTCATGGTCACGGTCCTGTTGTTGGTGGTGGTGTTCATCGTTCTCGGTGCCAAATGGTTCTTCCGCGGGCGCGCGGCCCTCGGAACTCGAGGGAGCATGATGTTGTCCGTCGACCAAACCGCCTTTGACCTTGTCGAGAACAGAGTCAAGGAGCTTCTGGCTATCAAGTTCAAGGGTCTGAGTCTGGAATCAATGTCGGTCGTCGACGGCCGGGTCAACCTCCAGTACCAGTTCAAGCAACAGGCGGCTTTCGATTGGACGGCTTTCGCATGCGAAATGAACCAGACGACGGCTCCCGCAACAGTGGAGATATTCGTAGGATGAATACCATTAATCCAAAGAGAAAGATCGTACAACTGACACTCGCTCTGACGCTCGCCGGCGTCATGACGTCCGGCATCGTCGGCTGCGGAGGCCGAACGGAGTCGACGACCACCACGTCCGCTGCCATCGTCGGCAACGACAGCACGACGGCGACGACTGTGACCGCTGTGACGGCGATCGCTACGGAGCCCACGTTCGCCACCTTCGATGAAGAGGACTTGAGCGCTACCTGGAACACATCCACGGCTTCCCTGGTCATTTTGGCCGGCGACTCGATCCGGTTCGAAGGCAGAGGCGCCACGGTGGACGGAAGCACGCTGACCATCACTTCTCCCGGCACCTATGTGATCAGCGGCACGCTGAACGACGGGCAGATCCGGGTGGAATCGGGCAACGCCGACAACGTGCGGCTGGTGCTGAACGGTGCGGACATCTCGTGCTCCACCAGTGCTCCCATCTACGTACTGAACGCCGATAAAACCATCATCACTCTCGCTGAAAGAACCGAGAACCGGGTGACCGATGACACCTCCGGTAGACCAGAGGATGCCGGATCGGATGATCCCAACGCAGCCATCTTCAGCAGGGACGACCTGACGATCAATGGTTCCGGTTCGCTCACGGTCACGGCCAGATACAATAACGGCATCGCCACCAAGGACGACCTCAGGATCGCCGGCGGCTCTATCACAGTGGATGCGGCCAATGACGCCCTCAAGGGACGGGACTGCATCGGAGTGCGCGCGGGGACCATCACCGTGGATGCCGGTGGAGACGGCCTTCAAGCGAACAACAGTGACGATCTGAGCAAAGGCTATGTCTCCATCGAAGGCGGTGTCTTCGATATCACCGCCGGCTCCGACGGCATCCAGGCCGAGACCACGCTGGCCATCAGCGGCGGCGACCTCAGCATCTCGACCCGCGGAACCGCGGCGGGCGGCTCCACCAGCGCCAAGGGGCTAAAGGCAGGCGCCGGAGTGTTCGTGACGGGCGGCACCTTAACCATCGATTCGTCCGACGATGCCGTTCATTCTGACGGTGTCGTGAAGATAGATGGAGGGATCCTCCAGATCGCTTCCGGCGATGATGGGATCCACGCCGACGAGATGCTCGAGATCAACGGCGGAGAGATGACCATCGCCCAGAGCGACGAAGGTCTGGAGAGCGCGGTGGTGACGATCAACGACGGTACGATCCGCATCCGTTCCACCGATGACGGCATCAATGTGGCCGGTGGCGCGGACGGCTCTTCGGCCGATGAGCGGGTAGAGCAGAGCACCCAGACCCTCGGCGACGGCAACCGACTCAGTATCAACGGCGGCTATATCGCGATAGATTCGGGTGGCGACGCCTTGGATTGCAATGGACCCGTCTTCATGACCGGCGGCACGGTCATCATCAACGGTCCGGCCGACGACCGCAACGGCGCCCTCGACTACCTGGGTGAGTTCACGATCACCGGTGGGTTCCTGGTGGCGGTGGGTAGTTCGGGCATGGCGGAGGCGCCCAGCGAGACTTCCACTCAGCACTCCATCATGGTCAATTTTGACCAGGTCCAGAAGGCAGGGACCCTCATCCACGTGGAGAGCGCCACAGGCGAGGAGATCTTGACCATGGCGCCCACCAAGCAGTTTCAGTCGATAGTACTCTGCTCCTCGACCATCCAAGCCGGCGGGACCTACAAAGTCTATCTGGGTGGCACTTCGACAGGCACGGTGACCGACACCATCTATTCCGACGGCACGTACACGCCCGGCACCGACTACGTCGGCCTCACCATCGAAGGGATGGTCACCGTCGTCGGCGCGGCCGGAGGCATGGATCGTGGTGGGCGGCCCGGCGGCGGTAGGCGGTAATGCAACGACAGGCGGGCGGGCGGGCGGGTGAGCGGCCGCCCGTGGTCGGCAAGGCGGAGCGCCCGAGCCGCGGAGGCGCAGCGTGCTCCGCTGCCGGCCGCTCACCACGGCGGCAGACCCTGCTCCATGAGAGCACGAAGATCGAACATGCTCCGCTGACTGACCGTGATGACACCGCGGTAGGGACGGTCGAAGTCCATGATGACGAAAAGGACAACTGCCACCACCGCCGCAAGGATCAGTGTGGCGGTCACCGAGCGCCCGCCGGTGATGCCCGATAAGTAGCCGATGATACCCATCACGGCAAGGGATACGATCATGATCATGTACAGCACCGACTCAGGTACATGGTTGCGAAGGCCGGCATCGCGGCGGGCGGCAGAATCGATCATCTCGTTCACCGCTTCAAGATAGAGACCGGCGGTCACCGCCCCCGGGTCATTTTGGGCGGCCCCCACACCCAGAGACCACAACTCGTGCCGCAGGGGGACCTCCTTCTGCGCCATCTCAGACCGGCCCTTCAGATACCAGTCGGGGCGGGCGAGTTCTAAGCGCACGTCCAGATAATCTCGGAATACGTCCACCGCGTGCGCCTGCTCGGATTCCGGCAGAAGCGCGGCCCGCAGGAAGGCGGTGCCGATGGCGTTGGATTCGTCCACCACCGCCTCCTTCCGGTCTTCGAAGCGGGAGACGGCCATCGAGACGGTAAAGGCAAGAAGCAGACCGAGCAGGGCGGCCACCATGGCCTGAACATAGACGTAGTGGTCCTTGCAGCGACTGCCTGCGACCGCACATCGGCGGCTCAGCCGATAGGTCCCCTCAGCTACGGCAAAACAGACCACCAGAAAAACCAGAGCGACGACCCAGCTCTTGGTCCCGAACAAGAAAGTTAAAGAATCCATGACCTTCGTCCTTCCGGTGCCCGGCCTTGTCAGTCCTCCTGCCGAAGTTCCATAGCAGCGAAGATGTCCCGCAGCTGCAGGAGCTGCTCGTCGGAAAGACCGTCCAGCAGTCCCACCCCCTTGGCGAGAACGATGCCGCTCAGTTCATCGACCAGCGCGAGACCGGCAGCGGTGACGGTGAGTAACCGTATCCGCCGATCGTCAGGATCTTCCCGACGAGCTATCAAGCTTCGATCGACAAGCCGCTGGATGATGCCCGTAGTCACGTTGGGCTTAATGCCCAGCGCCTCTCCCAACCTGCTGATGGGAGTCTCCCCTTGGGCGTAGATGAAGGCGAACGCGCGGACCTGCTGAAGAGTGAGCTCGTAATCGAGCAATGACGAGGTCTGTTCCGGCAGGCTCACTGCCATCAGGCGAAGCCAGACGGCGCCGATCTCCTCCCGTAGCCGGTCCCGCTCAGTCATAGTCCAAGTACCTCCTGGCCGGCGCCGGCAACATCTCTCCCGGTACCATCCCCAGCCGTTTTAGTTCACCTCAGATGAATAGTACACCGCTGTGGTATAAACTGCCCGGGTAGCGGTGATGCCGTCGGGTCGACGGCACTTTGCCGCTTCCACAGGGAGCTATATCGATGATAGCAGCAAGATACTGTGATCCGGCAGCGAGGCGCCGGACACCGAAGGAGCTACTAGAGTGAGAATCACGGACCGGATAGGGAAGATCGTAGAACGCCACGCGCCGATTATCTTGATCGTCGTGGTGGTTCTCTCAGCGTTGGCGGCGTGGGGCGTGAGCAGGATATCTGTCATCACCACGCAGGACACCTTCCTCTCGCCGAAGAGTGAAGCCTTCCAGGGACACAAAGCTTACGAGGAGGCCTTCGGCGGCGACTCCATGCTGATACTCATCCCGGGGTCGCCTTTGCAGCTCGCCACTCCAGAAGCCCTGCAGGGCTTCACGGAACTGGAGTCGACACTCAAGGCCGACCCTAAGATCCGCTCGGTGATGAGTCCGCTCACTCTTCTGGCGGGCGCTTCCGCACAGACGGGTCTGGATCTCAGCGATCCAAGCGCCCTCCTCGAAGTCGCCCTCTCCGAAGGAGCTGCCGAAGAGGCCCTTGCCGACGAGTCTCTGCGGACCCAACTGGAGCGCTTCTTCCACAATAACCACGCGCTTGTTGTGGTCCGCCTGGCAGGCGGCCTGACCACCGACGAGCAGTCTGAGGCCGTGCGGTTCATTCAAGGCGCCGTCGACGCCGGCCCCTTCGCTTCCGACGCCATCGTAGCCGGCAACCCCAGGATGATCTCAGACATAACTTCAGCCATCTTCTCCGGTCTCGTTCAGACCGGGGTGATCGCGGTCGTACTCATGGTGCTCATCCTCTTCATAGCCTTCCCCGCTCGCTGGCGACTACTCTCACTCCCTTTGGTGCTGCTGGGCGTACTCTGGACATTCGGCATCGCGGCAACTGCACATGTTCCCCTGACCTTGGTGACCCTGGCCGGCCTACCGGTGCTGATCGGCCTGGGAGTCGACTTCGGCATCCAGTTTCACAACCGCTACGAAGAAGAGATGCGGCGGGGCCAAGGGGCGGCCGAGGCTCTCAAGACCTCCATCTCGCGTATCGCCCCCACGATGGGGGTGGCCGTGGCGGTGATGGTCCTGGGCTTCATGACCCTCCTCATCTCGACCATTCCCGCAGTGAAGGATTTCGGCGTGCTGCTGGCCATCGGAGCAGCGGTACTGTACATCGTATCCTTGTTCGTCTTGAACGCCTTCCTTTATCGGTTCGACCGGCAGCCGCGGATCGCCTCCGCCCAGGCGGCCGGGGGTCTCGCCCGCAGATTGCTGGCTAAGGATTGGCTGTATCTGGGGAAGGCCCTCCCCGCGGTCGCACGCTGGTCCCGGCATCGGGCCGTCTGGGTGGTATTGGTGGCAGTGGCCTTGGCCGCCTTCGGTTTCGCCGTCGACAGAGACCTTGACGTCCAAGCCGACATCGAGAAACTCATCCCTACAGACACGCCGGGAGTTGTGGCCCTCAACCAAGCGCGAGAAGTGGTCGGGAGCGGCATCGATCTCCCGGTCCTCATCCAGGCCCCGGACGTCACCGCGCCGTTGTTCTTGGAGTGGCTGGTCCACTTCCAGACCGAAACACTGGCGTCTCACCCGGAAGTCGTCTCGGCCGACAGCGTGATCGGGGTGCTCGGCCTCAAGCCGGGGGAGTCGGCCCCGTCGGCGGATGAAGTGGCCGCGGCCCTAGATATGCTGCCCCGCGAGATCCGCGACGGTCTGGTGAGCGCGGACGGAACCAAAGCCTCTCTCACTCTCACCATGAGTGACATGGAGATGACCTCACTGAACGACCTGATAGACGATATCACCACCAAAACAGACCTACCTACCGGAGTAAGCCTGACGACCGGAGGTGCCGCCACTCTGACCGCTCGGACGGTCGAAGCTTTCGCCGAGAACCGGGGATTAGTGACGGGGATGGGGATACTCGTCGTACTCCTGGGGCTGCTCGCCATCTACCGCAATTGGCGACGCGCCCTCATCGCAGTCGTCCCCATCGTGCTCGTGACGGGTTGGTCTTCGGCCCTCATGTGGGTGGCGGGTATAGACCTCAGTCCCCTCACCGCCGTGCTCGGGGCCCTTGTCATAGCCATCGGTACGGAGTTCACGGTCCTCCTACTCAGTCGTTATTGGGAAGAAAAGGGCAAAGGAAACGGGCACGCTTTGGCCATGGAGGAAGCCGTGGCCAAGGTCGGCCGGGCCATTACCGCCTCGGCCCTCACCGTCGCCGCCGGATTCGGAGCCCTCATCGCCTCCTCGTTCCCCGCCCTGCGCGATTTCGGCATCGTGACCGTGGTGAATGTGGTCTTCGCCCTCATAGTGACGTTGACCGTGGTGCCCGCGCTGGTGCGCTGGTTTGATCCAGACAAGGACCGGTCGACGGCGGGCGGCGGGCGGGCGAGGATGACGAACACGAACACGAGATTTTAGGCCGCCGATTCTCACGTGCCACCGAGTACACTGTTACTCGACCTCGCCGGAGCCGAAGCCGCCGCCCGTCTCAAGGAGGAGGTGTCACGCCGTGGTTCAGAAGAAGAGCGGTGGTGGTACCCGGATGCTCCGACAAAATCATGCTCCTCACCATGAAACTGGTCCCCGGCTCGGTGATCAGGGCCGTCCGAGAGCGCTCGGGACTCCTACCTGTTCCGTCGGCTCGAAGCGCCGCTCGCTCATCGCGAGTGAGCCCTACTCCCGGCGCTCGATCCCTCGTTTGTGTTAGGCTTCTCTCTGGTCTACGTCCCGGCCGTCGACCCCGGTCATCAACTTTCCCCTCGTCACGGAGTCCTATCGACCCAAGGTCGATGCAATTTATGTCTACGAACGTCTCAGAGAACCAACCGGCTACGCTTACGCCTCCTCACGCCGACCAAACCACCATCCCCCGCTCCGCGGTGATCGCCTTGGTGGTGCTCCTGTTCACCGCCTTCGTGATGATGATCAATGAGACGACGTTGGCCGTCGCGTTGCCGTCGATCATGGCGCATTTCTCTATATCCGCGGCCACCGCCCAATGGCTGCTCACCGGTTTCCTGCTCACCACGTCCGTGGTGTTGCCGACCACGGGCTGGCTAATCGACCGCTTTAACACCCGGGCGGTCTTCATTTTCGCCACCTCAGCGTTCCTCATCGGTACCGTCATGGCGGCTCTGGCGCCTTCCTTCACCCTCCTGCTCCTGGCACGCGTCTGCCAGGCAATCGGCACCGGCGTGATCATGCCGTTGCTGATGACTGTGACCATGACGCTGGTGCCCGCCTCGCGCCGCGGTTCGGTGATGGGTCTAACTTCAGTGGTGATGGCAGTTGGACCGGCGCTCGGCCCCACCGTAGCGGGACTGATCCTCAGCTTCACCACTTGGCGGGGGATATTCTGGTTCATGGTGCCGTTGATGGCCGCCGCCGCCCTCATCGGCACGGCGAAGCTCACCAACATCGGCGAATCACGCGCCACCGGCCTAGATCTGCCCTCCATACCTCTATCGGTCTTGGCATTCGGCGGTTTGGTCTACGGTCTGAGCTCGGTCGGCGTCATCGTCGAAGGTGGGCAGGCAGGCCGCAGGGCCCTCATCGTCCTCATCGCCGGTATCCTGGGCCTGGCGCTGTTCGTCCGACGGCAGTTGGCTCGAGGCCGCAAAGGGCGGGCTCTGCTGGACCTTCGACCTCTAGCGATCCCCAACTTCACCGTCTCCCTGGTCGTGCTGGTGTGCCTGTGCGGTGCGTTGTTCGGGGCGCTCAACACATTGCCGTTATATCTACAGGGTTCCATTTCGGTCACCGCTCTGGTCACCGGCCTGGTTTTGTTGCCCGGTGGACTGCTGGAGGGATTCCTGTCACCTTTCGTCGGGCGCATCTTCGACCGGCGTGGTCCCCGCCCGCTGATCATCCCCGGCGTGGCCCTTACCACGGGTAGCTTGTTCTGGCTGGCCACAGGAGATGAACACACCAGCGTGGGCCTGGTGGTCGCCATCCATATCATCTTCTCCATCGGACTGGCGTTGACGTTCACCCCTCTGCTGACTACGGCACTGAGTTCGATCCCCAAACATTTGTATAGCCACGGCTCAGCCATCCTGAACACCCTCCAGCAACTGGCCGGCGCCACCGGCACGGCAGTCATGATCACCATTTATAGCCGCATCGCGGCCACCGCCCAAACCCACGGAGCCTCCGGATCGACAGCATTTGCCATGGGCGCGAGATCCGCGTTTCTCGTCTCCGCGGCCGTGGTCGGAGTGGCGCTGGTAGCCTCTTTCTTCATCACCCGGGTTCCGAGTGGATCCGGTCGCATTCAGACAGCACCGGTAGCCGAGGAGTTGCGGTCGCATCCCTGACGACGACGCATCACCAAGACGACGCGAGGTGAGATTAGAAAGCGTAGGAACCGCCCACATCGCTCCGATTGTCTTAGGCTGGGAGATGTTCTACAGTAGCCGTTAATCGGAAGATTTCCGGCCACACGATACGTTGTGCGATCTAAGGAGGAAAGGTGCACGAAGGTTTGTCTATGAAGCGCGGGAGATTACTCATCTTCACGGTATCACTATTGATCATAGGGCTTATGGTGACGATGGGCGGATGCGGGGATGAATCCAAAGACGCCACCGAGACTACGATAACGCCTCCTGCGGAAACCACCGCAACCACGACCGATGCCTCAACCTCGGAGACCTCCGACACCACCGCTCCGGCCCAGTCCGAAAGCGAACCGGCCGGGGAAGTAGGGGCCACCGTTTCAGTTTCCTCAACCAACGGCGCTTACCCCACGGAAAATGTACCCGACTGGAGCCGGATCAAGTCGGTGGGAGCGTACCGCGACGCTTCCTACGGAGTGGCTTCCATCTATGTGAATCTGGCCACCGATGAAGTGACTGCCGATTCACTCTCTGAGTACCGCGCTCTGCCCAAACCGGAACCTGGAGAAGGTCGCATCAAGCTGGTGCTGACGCGCACGGCCCGCGACGTCAACCAACCCCCACACGTCACCGGTAAGTACGATTTCACAGTCTCGCAGGGCACAGTGGAGCTCACCGGCGAAGCCGGGATAGTGCTGCCCGGCGGCTCAACCATCACATTCGCCAAGGGCACCGAGATGGAGAGCGACGTGGAGATCACTGCCATTAGCGACACCGAAGTGTCGGGGACCTTCTTTGTTAAGGACAAGTGGAGCGAGATCTCTGGTACTTTCACGGCGCCACTGAAGTAGTCATCGTCTCAGACGTATAGCGGCCGCCTCAAGTCAGGCCCGCCGAATAACAGGGAACCTCTGTCGCGCGCCGACCGCGTCGGCGCGCGGATCACTCCGACCCATCCTGAACCGCCTCACCGGGGCACGAATTTCAGCGACAGTGAGTTGATGCAGTAACGCAGGCCCGTCGGAGGCGGGCCGTCGCCGAAAACGTGCCCCAGATGACCGTCGCAGCGGGCGCAGGTAACCTCAACCCGGGTCATCCCGTGCGAGAAGTCCTCGTGCTCCTCGACGGCATCAGCACTTACGGGTTGCGAGAAACTCGGCCACCCTGAACCGGAATAGAATTTGGACGTTGAATCGAAGAGCGGCAGGTCGCACGCGTAGCAGTGATACACGCCGTCTTCCCAGTGGTCCTCGTACTCGCCCGAAAACGCGTGCTCGGTCCCCTTTTCGCGCAGGATTTCGTATCTATCGGGCGTTAGAATGCTTCGCCACTCTTCTTGAGTATGCACCACTCTGTCCGTCGGCTCCATGGCTGTGTCCTCCTGTATGTCGCGTTCCACGTATCCCACGAGTGAGCCGGTCCCAACACCCTGGAGGCGACCGTCAAACCGGTCCACCCAAACTCACCCGCCAAACCATCCACCCAGGCCCTGTGAAGGGTTGGCACCTCCGCCTCGGATATAATCCTTTTGTTTGTCCCGTCTCAAGTTTGCCCTGCCTTAAACATAGTTGGCCGGCTCATTGTCCGGGCTCATTACCAACACGAGCAGAAGGAAGGTCACCAATGGCAACGACCCAACCAGAGGGAAATTCGCTGCGACAAGATATCGAGCACATGATTCAAGCGATGGATCTCCGCGGTCTGCTTAACAAGGCAGGTGAGTTACACGGACATTTGTGCAACTACCTGGCATACGGTGTTATGGGCGCTACATCGGCGGTGCGCGATCTCGGTGTGCGGAACACCGGCATGGAAGAAGTGGTGGCCATCGTCGAGACCAATAATTGTTTCACTGACGGCGTGCAGATAGTGAGTGGTTGTTCGTTCGGAAACAACGCACTCGTCTATCGCGACATAGGCAAGACGGCGTTCAGTCTCGTCAAGAAAGATGGGGACGGCGTCCGCTACATCCTTGATCCGGAGTTTGAGGACAGTCGCCCGCAGGTATATCCGGAAGCCTATGCCCTATGGAACCAACTGATAGTGGAGAAAAAAGATGCCACGCCGGACGCGTTTGCGCAGATGATGAATCTTTTCCACGACATGACACTGAGCGAGC
>JAAYZX010000092.1 GCA_012514635.1 Actinomycetota bacterium | reverse complement strand
GCAAAGACAAAGCGGCAAAGCAGATCAGGGACTCCGCAGCGCCGTCACTGCCGGCGCACAGATGGATGGGTTCATCGATCTTTTCACGCGATTGATAGTCGAGGCCGGGATCTCGGAACGATACATTTTCCGAGGCATGAATGTTGAACTTCCAGGATTCTTCCGCCCCACCAAAGAGTGGGATCTTCTTGTGGTCCGTGAGAATATGCTTCTGGTAGCAATTGAAGCCAAATCACAGGTCGGCCCATCGTTTGGCAATAACTTCAACAACCGGATCGAAGAGGCGATGGGCAGCGCTCTCGACTTTTGGACTGCGTATCGGGAGCATGCCTACCTGGCCAGCCCTCAACCATTTCTCGGTTATCTCTTCATGCTGGAGGATTGCGGGGCTTCGCGGAATTCCGTCAAGGTGCGGGAACCGCATTTCAAGGTGTTTCCAGAGTTTGTCGGTGCATCGTATTGTCGTCGTTACGAGCTCTTCTGCCGCAAGCTGGTGCTCGAACGTCACTACTCAGCGTCGGCCTTCATAACCTCTTGTGCTGAAGACGGTCCCAGTGGCGCTTATGCGACACCAGCCGATGATCTATCGCTGGAGCGGTTTGCACGGGTTCTCGTCGGCCATCTGGCCGCGTTTGTGTGATGACCATGCGCGCAACGACGCACAGGCTGATCAATGGGGACGCCCGGGATCTATCATTCCTTCCGGATGAGTCAGTCCATCTTGTTGTCACCTCGCCGCCCTACTGGAGTTTGAAGCGGTACAATGAGAACCCGGATCAGCTAGGTCACATTCAGGATTATGATGCCTTCCTTCTCGAGCTCGAGAAAGTCTGGCAGCATGTTTTCCGGGTTCTGGTGCCAGGTGGGCGGCTGGTGTGCGTCGTCGGGGATGTTTGCGTCGCAAGGCGCGACTTTGGCCGTCACCTCGTTTTCCCCCTTCACGCAGACATCTGCGTCATGTGCCGTCGAATGGGCTTCGACAACCTGAATCCGATCATCTGGCACAAGATTGCCAACGCCTCCTACGAGGTTTCCAACGGTTCGAAATTTCTGGGCAAACCCTATGAGCCGAACGCCATTATCAAGAACGATATGGAATTCATCCTGATGCAAAGGAAGCCGGGTGGCTATCGGCAGCCGTCAATGCAGCAGCGAGACGAGAGTCGGATCAGTAAGAGCGAGTTCGATCGTTGGTTTCAACAGATTTGGAATATTACGGGCGCCTCCACCAAACAGCATCCGGCTCCCTTCCCGATGGAGTTGGCAACACGTCTCGTGCGCATGTTCTCATTCACTGATGACATCGTGCTGGATCCTTTCTGTGGATCAGGGACTACGATGATAGCGGCTCTTCGGGCCGGGCGCAATAGCATCGGAGTGGAGATCGATCCCGAATACTGTCGCATGGCGGCTCGCTACCTCAAGGCCGAGACCGCGGACCTCTTTTCAACCGCAACACTCCAGTTTGAGAGAGTGGTCGCCGAGGCGAACCTTGTGAGGGAAGAGAACGCTCTCTATGAGGTTCGGCCGGCCAGAAGGAAACTTGCCTAGGACAGCTACCTACGGATGACATCACAACTGGCAGCCGGACAAAAAGCGGGTTATCGTGAAGCGCCCTGCTCGGGGCGGCTATCGCCCGTGCAGCGGGTTGCCTGCGCAGTCGCGCGGCTTGCGGGCTGGCGGTTCGAACTCCCTGCGCTGCCCGACCGGTGCGTGATCACCGGCGCGCACCACACCTCGGGCATGGATTTCTTCGTGGGGATGCTGGCCCTGCTGGCGTCCGGCGTGGAGATTCACTGGGCGGCCAAAGACACGCTCTTCTTCTGGCCCGCGGGCGCCATCCTCCGCTCGCTCGGCGGCCTGCCGGTCAACCGCCGTGTCCGCACCAACTGGGTGGCCCGGATGGTCGAGACCTTCCAGGCCAGCCACACATTCCGGCTGGCCATCCTGCCGGAAGGCACGCGACGATACACCGACCACTGGAAGACCGGCTTCTACCACATCGCGCGCCTGGCCAACGTCCCGATCGTCTTCGCATTCGCCGACTACGAGCGGCGGGTGGTCGGCTGGGGCCCCAGCCTCATGCCCACCGGCGACATCGAAGCCGATTTCGAGGTCATCCGCGATTTCTACACGGGGATTCACCCGCGTTTCCCCGAATGCGCCGGCGAAGTCACCGTGCGCACGGTCGGCCAGGGGTAGGAACGCAAAGGCGCAAAGCGCGAAATGGGGAACGCCAAGGCGCAAAGGACGAAATGGTCACCTTTGCGTCCTTGCGTCTCTGCGTCCTTGCGTTAAACTCCTGCATGCAACGTCTCGCAAGGCGTAGAACTCGGAGAGCATCAACGCCTCCCTACTACGGAGCCACCGTCACCGTCATGTAGTGGATCTCCAGCGAATCGTCTGCCTTGACCACCCGCAGGCAGTAGGTGGTCGTCGCCCCGAGACACACCTGCTTCTCTGCAACCCCAGCCACCCCGTGGTGCTCCCAGGGCTCACTTTCGGGATGGAAGTAGACGGCCTTCACCCCCTCGACGCGCCAGCGGAAGGTTACGCATTCGCCAGGCCGGATCAGGACCCGGTCGACCGAGAGGGTCTGATTGCCGGCCCACCCTGAGGTC
>JAAYZX010000091.1 GCA_012514635.1 Actinomycetota bacterium | reverse complement strand
GAGCTAACGCCCGGCATGAGCCATATCTCCCACCTCTTTGGCGCCCATCCCGGCGCCCAGATCAACTGGCGCGATACACCGGACCTATTGAGGGCGGTGGGCAGGTCCCTCGAGTTGCGCGTGGCCGGTGCGCGCCCCCCTACACCGCCGACGACGGAACAAAGCGCGCCCGCGGGGCGCCGATTCCGGGGCGGCTGGCCCCAGGCATGGAAGATCTGTCAGTATGCCCGCCAGATGGATGCCCAAAAGACCGGCGATGCGATCGAACAGATCATCCTGAGCTCTCCGATGCGCAGCTTTTTCAGCACGCCCGTGTTTCAGATCGACGGCATCCTGGGGGGCACCGCCGGCATTGCGGAGGCGCTCCTCCAGAGCCACACCGGAATCGTGCACCTGCTCCCGGCGCTTCCGCCCCGGTGGACTGAGGGTGAGGTCAAGGGGTTGGTGGCCCGCGGCGGCGTCACGGTGGATCTCACGTGGAGCGGCGGCACACTCACCTCCGCCAGGCTCCATGCCGCCCACACCGCACCCGTTAAGGTGCGCGCGGATGTGCCGTTTCGCATCCTGCGCGACGGCAACCCGGTGACCGGCGCCGAGACCCCCTACGGGCTCCGATTCGACGCCGAGGCGGGTGCGGAATATTACCTGGAGGTCATCTGACGCGCACCGATCGCCGGTGCGGAGGTTACGTCAACAAGCGCCGCACGGTACCTGCCGCAAGCGAGAGCCCTGAAGCGCTAGCGCTTCAGGGCTCTGTTGTCATGCGGGGCGCCCGTCAGACCGTACCGCCGTCGTGGCGGCACGGCCACTCTCTAGCCCGCGATGGATTGCGCCGTACGCCACGTGTGACTACCGATCGGGTGCCTCTCCCGATCTCCTTCTTATGCTCTCCATCGGGTTCAGGTTGAGGTTCAGCCGCTCGATGATCGTGTCGAGCCTCTTCTGTTTGCCGGCCTCGGTCTTGGCGCCAAAGAAGTACGATGCGGCGTATGCCCTACGGGCCGATCGCGACATTCGGGCAAAGTTGGCATAGGCATCGGCATGGGCCTGGAGCATCTCGTCGAACTCCTGCAGCTGCTCATCGGTGAGAGGCCCGACCCTCGGAGGGTCCCAGTGTCCGTTCTGTTTCGCGATCTCAATCTTTGCCCTGCCATAGTCCGTCATCAGGCCCTGTGACTCTAGTTTCTCGGCGAGGCCCTTGTTTCTCTCAGACCAGTTGCTGGATTCGCTGCGCTGCTTAAAGTACTTGAGGTACGACGCGTCATCGATACTCCGCACCTGACCGTCGATCCAGCCAAAGCACAGCGCTTCTTCAAGCGCCTCGCTCGCGGTCAGTGTCTCCTGCCGGTCCCCTTTGCCAAACACGAGCCAGGCGCCTTCATCGGCGAGTGCGTTGTTTGAGAGCCATTCCCTGAACTCGGAACGATCTCTGAAGAGTAGCGTGTTCGCCATTCCAGCCTCCCGGAGATTTGGATATGCCCTCTATCACGGTGCGCCCCGTGTCGTTATGCGCCCGTACCAATACGACACGAGTTCCTCCGCCCGTACGGACAACTCCAACTCAATCAATCACCACACGAACTCTGCATTCTTCCGCTCCGGCCAGTACCGTACGCAAGGTCTCCACCTGGATTGCTTTGTCCGGCATCAACCTTGCAGTAAGGAATGTCGCAGATATGCGATTTTATCCCAAGCATGATTCCATGAATCAGCTTGCATGTATGTATAAACAAATGTCTATGAAAGGAGGCTCCCATATGCTGCCCATACAACGCAAACGGCTCCCGGCCACCATTCTGGCGGGATTATCCGTGGCCAGACTGACTATTGCACTCACTTTCGCCAACGCGTTCGGCCTCGAACTCTTTTGAGCATAACGCACTGTTCTATAGAGTCAAAGCCGACCAATTCCAAAATGCCATTCAATTCTTCGGTGCTTCGTCTCCCGAGGAAGCAGCGGAATTGTGGGCCAAGGGAGTGCATGGACAGCTATCCTGCCAATCTGATCTTGATAGCGCGTGATGACACCTGGCGGATCACCAGTATTCAGATGGGGGAAACCCTCCGCGATCTTGTCCCTTAGCCCGTTTTAACTTTGCGACGAAAATTCGCTCAATATACCCCCTGATTGTAGTAATCGGGGGGCATTCATAGTTTATTTCATCATGTTCAGTACATCTTGCTGGGTCGTAAAGACAAACCGGCATGACTTGTGCCACGCCGGTTTGTCCATCATATCGGGATGCTCCTCGGAGGAAGCGCTCCACTCGGCTGTTTCTTGCCGAAATCAAAGCCCCACTGCTTCTCCAGCGCCTTGAGGCGGAAGCAGCCTTCCTTCGGGATACCACTAGTATAGTAGAGCCCCGAGCCAGTCACATAGCCGGGATCCTCGATGCTCCACCAGGTGAGCGCTTCCACTTCCGGCCGGGCGTAGCTGATGGTATAGAACCATTCGATCCAATCGGCCTGCAACCGCTCGTTCCATTCCACATCGTGCCAGGGGCCGTAGTACATATACCGCAAGCAGTACATGTCGCCTTCGGTGGTGTTAGGCCGCACCGGTTGATAATGGGAAGGCACGCCCAGCTCGGTCAGATGCACGGGCTTGCCGAAGACGGAGAACCGGTCATACATCTTGTCGATGGCCAGCATATCGCGGGCCGGGTTGTAGAGCTGAATGCCGATCGCCTCATACTGGGTGCCCGCTTCCTCCACCAGTTGCATATAGGAGTAGGGCGTGAGGATCTTGTCGTACACCGGGCCGAACTGCACGCGTCCGTCCGCCACGTTCTCGCCGAACATGAAGCAGGTGTTGATGACGGCCTTCGCATCGGGGTTGGCCTGGTGGATGGCGTCGCAGCACATCTTGGTCTCCAGCGCGCTCTGCTCATGGGTCAGGTTGTAGGCGTTGCACCAGTCGTGGGCTTCGTTAATGGCGTCGTAATACTGGATGCGGCCCTTGTAGCGGTTGACGGAGCGCTTCACCACTCGGTCGATTTCCCTGGCGATGCTGCCGTCTTCCCACTTCAATTCATGGGTCCAGGGAGGCATGCCGGCGGTATGCGCCCACCACAGCGGATGGCCCTTGGTTTCGATACCCGCTTTCTCAAAATCGGCCTGCAGCCGG
>JAAYZX010000090.1 GCA_012514635.1 Actinomycetota bacterium | reverse complement strand
CTTGCCTGAGCCGCCGACGCCATAGAAGTGCAGCACCGGCAGAATGCTGCCCTCCGGCGCACTGACATGCCGCCCAAAGGCTTCGATAGCGCCTTCGCGATTGGTGAACAGGTCAATGGCCCGCGACAGCGGCGTCACGTCCTCGGGTTGCGACTTCCGGTCAGCCGGCCTGGGCATGCGAGTTTCCTCCCCTGACGCGTAGACAGCACACGGCAAGCGGTGACATGAAGACGTTCTGAGAGCCAGTGTGTACGTTCCCCACAGCAAACCAGTGACCTTCTGGCGGTGGGTCCATACCGAAGTCTAAGGGTTGCGGCATGGTATGGTTTTGATAAGTTGGTGTGCCTCGTAGACCCAGGGGGCACCTCGCTCGTGTGTGTTGATGCGTAGTGCAGCGAGGAATAGTGCGGCTTCCGCGCCAAGGGGGCTGTGGAAGGCGGTGGCTTTGTCGAGTTTGATGCGCAGGCGACGCTGTACGCCGCCTTCAAGTGCGTTGGTGGTGCGGAAGCGCTGTGGTTGCTCTATGCCCAGCGGGCGTAGATAGGCCAGCGAAGCGCGGAAGTCACTACGCAGGCTGGCCACTGCGACCGGCTCCTTGAGCTCCCATGCTGCGGCGAACTGCTCCAAGCGCCTTTCTGCTTCCTGTTGAGTAGTTGCTTCGTAGATTGACGCTGCCGCGTTGAGCGTTTCTTTGCGATGCGTGGTGTCTCGCAGGTTGTCTCCCACGTTCTTGAGTTTGTGGAAGACGCGTGGCTGTCGGGCCACGGTGGGGTACGCAGTCTCGATGGCTGCTATGATTCCACCTGCGCCGTCGCTGGTGATCAGTTTGACATGCTCTTCGGTGATCCCACGCAGATGGAGACCGTTGAGCAGTTCGAGCACGGTGTCCTCGTCTTCTCCCGCAGAGATGGTGAAGTCCAGAATCTCTTTCTCCCCGGTCTGCGACCAGAGCCCCAAAACAACGATTGCGACACGTTTCACTTTTCGGTATCGGGGCCGCTGCCGCCCGCTACGGTCCGTGTAACGCTCTTCCGTAGGCTCCATCAGCGTGAACCAGATCCCATCGATCATCAGCACATCGGGTACTACTTCCCAGCGGCGCCCCCGCCATTGCTCCAGCGCTCCCGCCATCCCCGCCCCAAACCACCTGTTACCTCCGCATCCAACTCCGCGTTCAGCAGCCGCTTCAGACCCCCACACATGATCTCCCCGGCAGCATCCATCAAGCGATCAAATACCTCGAGCCGATCCGAAGCCTTGACACCTCTCTGCTCTACATCTATCGTGACCATGGAGCTACCTCCTGCGATTTGTTTGGTCGCCAACCTCCATTTCGCAGGACTACAGGTAGCTCCTCCAATCCCCCTCATCTCACCAACCCTGAAACTTCGGTACGGACCCCCATCCTTCTCACATCCAGTTTTCCCCTACTTTTTTTCTGATTGACCAGCGCTCATAGGAGACGTGAGACCAGGAGCAGCCGGACGCATCACTGCGGAATAGCAGCATTACGCGTCACACATCCGGCAATGGAGTGCGAGGAAGTACGCTCCGACAGGCCCGAATGCTCACCGAGGTTGGCGCACTGACGTGCCTCTCGTCGCTACTGCGCTACGCGGGGGCGTGTGCAAGTCGTGTTGGGTCGGGCGCGGCGGCAAGACTGGTCACGCCGGAGCGTACCCATGGGGTGATAATCGACGGCGGCAGTCCGGCCCGAGAGGGGAGCACGACATCCGGCATCCAATAGTGTCGGAGAAACCGTCATGTCGACTGCCACATCCCCCGCGACGCCCTGATGCCAGGATCTCAGAATCCCAAGAATCTCACTATTGCACCGTTCTCCGGTTGTGTACACATGACAATGGTGACGATTACGCGACATAAGCGATAGGAATGCCATTGGCAGGTGGTCATGAGGGCATTTTTGTGCAATGAGTATGGTGTCCCCGGAACTAAGAGCACTGATGCCGGCCGGGCTTCGGGCACCACACACCTGTCACTCGCCCTCCGCCCG
>JAAYZX010000129.1 GCA_012514635.1 Actinomycetota bacterium | reverse complement strand
CTGGCCGACCGCAAGCCAGAGCGCGACCCGCACCGCCCGATCGAACTCCGGCAGGCAGACCCGCTCTGCGGCCGTGTGGGGATTGACCTGGCCGCAGCCCAAGGTCACGGTGGGAATCCCCCGCGCGGAGAACCAGTTGGCGTCGAGTCCGCCGTTCGAAATCGCCCGCTCCGGCTTGCCGCCATCACGCCGGACGGCCTCTTCCGCCATGAGCACGCAGGGCTCGTCCTCGTCAAGCAGAAACGCTTCATAATCCAGCCGGCCCTCGATCGAGACCTTGCCGCATTTTCCATCGACATTCTTGACCTGGCCGACGGCCGCCTGAAACGCGTTTTCGATCGCGGCGACGATCTGCCGGCGAAACACCGGATCGTGGCTTCGCGCTTCGGCGCGAATCTCCACCAGGGGGGTGACGACATTCGTCGCCTGGCCGCCCTGGATCACGCCGACATTGCTCGTTCCCCGGTGTCGGCCCTTCCGGATCAGCCCGTGCCATCCCTTCCGCTGCAATTGAGCGACGGCCAGCGACGCGACCGCCACGGCGCTGACGCCCTCTTCCGGCGCATTGCCCGCATGGCTGGCGATCCCCTCGATCCGGATATCCATGCGATATCCGCCGGTGGCGCCGATCGTGAGCTTCTCGCTCGATCCGCCGTCGAAGTTGAAGGCGAGCTTCGGGCGGCCGAGCATGCCGGCGGCGCAGTAGCGGGCCCCCTGTAGTCCGACTTCCTCCTGCACGGTCCACAAAAAGGTCAAAGGGGGATGTGGCAGGCCCTGCTGGAGGATTTCCAGGGCCGCCTGAAGCACCGCGGCCACCCCGCACCGGTCGTCGGCCCCCAGCGCGGTCGCCTTGTCCGCCGGAACGATGAAGTCGCCTTCGACGATCGGCCGGGCCCCTTCGCAGAGCGGAACCGTGTCGACGTGGGCCGAGAGCATCCGCCGCGGTCCAGGCGCCGTACCCGGCAAAACAAGCGCCAGGTTGCCCGCCGATCCCTTGTACGGACTGCGGAGGTGCGCCTGGTCTCTATGCAGATCGCCGCTGGCGGCGCCCGATGCGATGAGCCGCTCGGTGATCCAGCCGATGATCTCTTCCTCGCGGCCGCTCACGCCGGGAATCTTGAGCAATTCGAGCAGCAAGGCCCGTGCCCGGCGGTTCACCGGCGCGATTGCGGCCGGACCGTGTTTCGCCGGCCGGGCAGTCACGTTCCGTCCGGGAGTGCCGCGTTTGGATTTTTTCATTGCCGGTTTGCCTGGTAGACCTCTTGAGAAATTTCTGCTTCCCGTTATCCTGGGCAGTCTTCAGTCATCTTAGCCCGAAGCAGGCGCGAAACAAGCGACGCGCGCGCCCGATTGCGACCATGAGATTTTTTCTTGCCGGAATCATGCAGGGTTCGCTCACCGAGGCGGCGCTGCATGGCCAGGAATATCGGAGCCACCTGAAGCGGCTGATCGAGGCCCACTTCCCCGAGGCCGAGGTCTACGACCCGCTGGCCGAGCACGCCG
>JAAYZX010000089.1 GCA_012514635.1 Actinomycetota bacterium | reverse complement strand
GAACAGCGTGCACTCCATGCCCATGGCCAGCGCTCCGCTCCCGATGATGAAGGCGCTGTAGATTTTGTCGAAGTCGCCACTGTGGACGATGATGGTGGCCTTCTGGGGCATGATGGGCGCGATCGGAGCGGGTTCGGCGCCGGCGGCGGGCATCGAAGCGGGGGGCGGCGGCGGGGACGCTCCGGATGTCACGGGCGCCGCCGCGGCCTGCGGCGCCACCGAAGCGTCTCGCGCCGCCAGTTCTTCGGGGGTGATGGATGTGGAGGAAGTGACGGGGGCCGGACCTTCGTCTGCGCCGCTCATCGTTTGATCCTTATCTTCCACTCGTCGCCCTCTTGACCGATCTCGAGTATTTCCAAGCCCAGCGCCTTCACGGCCATGGGGATCTCTACTTTGGACGAGGGATGATCTCCCAATATCTCCACTATGTCGCCGGGGGTCGCCTTGCGTAGCGCCTTCCGCGTCTCCACCAGCGGCACGGGGCAGATGTCGCCCCGACAGTCAACGGTGATCTCAGTCACTTCGGGGTCCCTCCTCGGTTGGATTGCGGCGGCCGCGGCGCAGCCGCCGGCCGCGACTTATCAGGTTCTTGTACCCAGCAGATATACAACTCAACCGAAGGGCAACATCGACCCAAAAACTTCGGCTTCGATTCTGCCGATTTCCGCTCGTCTCGCCTAAGTCTCCATCGCATCCCGTCGTCTTCGATTATTATAGGCGGACCGTCCTGCGATACGAGGTGCAACTGAATGAACTTCGCACGTTTTTGCGCTCTGAATGCCGCCAAATTCGCTGAGCGCGAATTCCTCATAGAAAGCTACCCGTCCCGCAACTTCCGGCGCGTCCTCACGTGGACGGATTTGGAAGTGCAAACCAATAAGCTTGCCAACTACCTACGCAATGTATGCGGCATCGGTAAAGGCGATTTTGTCCAACACCTCATGACCAACAGTCTGGAGTGGTACATCACTTACATGGCTGTGCTCAAGACCGGTGCCGCCGTAAGCCCGCTGAACTTCCGCTTCGCTACCTCCGACATCAAATATGCCTGCGACGTCATCGGCAGCAAAGTTTTTATCCTAGGTGATACTTTCGCCTCGCGCGTAGAACCCATCCGCGGTGAGATGGAGTACTGCGAGCATTACATTGTGGTGGGTGAAGATGGTCCTCCAGACATGATCCAATACGAGGACATCATCAACTACGGCGAATCCACACCGGTGATGGAGCCCGTGGACGACGGCGACATGGCTGAGCTCATGTTCACTTCCGGCACCACGGGCGCCCCCAAGCCTGTATGCCACACCCACGGGACTCTGTTCTGGATCGGCATCGGCAATGCCCTGACCTACAGCGAGGGCTACCTCAGCACCTACCTGGCGCCGCACCCCTTCTACCACAGCGGCACCTTCTTCCTGTCCTTCCCCAGTTACATCGCGGCAGGCAAGATCCTGATGCCCATGGAACTACAGCCCGACTTGTACCTGCGCTCCCTTGCCGAGGAGAGATGTACCGGCGGATGGAACTCCGTGCCAACGTGGTCGGACGTTATCAATGCCATCAAGACCGAAGCTATCGATCTCGCCGACTACGATCTCACCGCTCTGCGCCACATCGAGATCGGGGCGCAACCGGTGCCCTATGTTCTCCTGGAAGACTCCAAGCGCCTGTTCCCTAATGTGGCCTTCGGCAACATCTACGGAATTACTGAAGGCGGCGGAGGCGGTCTGATCAACTGCTACGACGACGATATTCTGCGCAAAGCCGGTTCCATCGGCAAAGCCACAGCCTTCACAGAGGCACGCGTAGTCGACAACTTCATGAAGGACATGCCCGCCGGCCAGGTGGGGGAGCTCGTCATACGCGGACCACGACTAATGAAGGAATACGCCTTCAACCCGGGTATGACCCGCAAGACCATCATCAACGACTGGCTCAAGACCGGCGATCTTGCCTACATCGATGAAGAGGGCTACATCTTTTTCACTGATCGCCAGAAAGATCTCATCATCCGCGGCGGAGAGAACATCTTCCCGGCGGAGATAGAAGATATCCTGCGCAAACATCCCAAAATCGACGACGCCGCAGTGCTGGGTTACCCGCACCATCGACTGGTGGAGATCGTGATGGCCGTCATCCAACTCAGGCCGGGCGAGAAGATGACCGAAGAAGAAGTGATAGCGTTTGTAGGTGGAGCTGGGCTGGCCAAGTTCAAGTGGCCGGAGAAGGTGGTGTTCGCACCCGTGTCGCGCAACCCGGCAGGCAAGATCGAGAAACCCAAACTGCGCGAGATCTACGTGAAACCGGCCAAGGAAGCGCTCGAGCGCGAGTTCAAACGGAAGAACTGATCCCGATCACACGACGCGGGTGGCAGGCGGCGCGTGTGCGCCGCCTGCCACCCGCCGTTATCCGCCCAGCACCTGGATCAGCCGGTCCACGGCCTCGGATGAGAGACCGAGATCGTCCTTCAGCCTCCTCACCTCATCCGGGGAACCACAGCCGTAGAGAAACCCGTTCACGCGCGCAGCGGCCGTGGAATCGACAATGCCCCCGAAGTCCGGGTACATGCGCCGGAACTCCTCCAGGATGGCCTTCTTCCCCTGCAGCGCGTACTTCTGATGATAATTCTCAGCGCGGTAGAACTCCCACGCGGTCACGATATCCGTCTGCACCGTGCGCCCCGTGCGTGCCTGCAGCGCCGCCTTGGCCGCACGCGCGGTCCGCTCCTGCTCGGCGTCGTGAACAAAGATGATGGACTTGTATTGGCGTGAGAATGCAGTTCGGAAACAATTATGAGCTGCAAAGAAAAGGGAGAGCAACTCTTCATAGCCGATGACGTTGGGATCGTAGTCGATCTGAACGGTCTCGGTGTGGTCCGCCAGGTTGTGATAGGTGGGGTTCTTGGTACTCCCTCCGGCGTAGCCTACACGCGTCCTGATAATGCCGTCGAGACACCCGAACTGGGCGTCGGGACCCCAGAATCAGCCCAGGGCAAGGGTCGCCGTCTCAAACACGGCCGGAGCACGGGCGTCGAGTGGCGGAATGCTCGGTGTTGCCGTGGTGTGCTCGGACGATTGGACCCCGATCGGCGCCGCCGTCTTCGCAGCAGAGGAGCATCCTGCCACCGGAAGCGTCAGGCCGGCGCCGAGACCCAGAGCGGTCAGCACAACGGCCGTCGTCTTCAGATGATGTCGAGAATGCATATCAGTATCACTCCGAGGTCGTCATGAATAGCATACCCCAAAACATCGCTTGTCAGAACATCCCCACCTGCGCCATGCTTGTCCCGTACATGATCTGCCCAACCGCCCGCATCCCGCATAGATGTAATCGTTGGCCAATAGCAAAGCACAAGGGAGCTCGACATGGCGTTTCCTCCCGATTACCTTAAACCGTTGGACACCCGGGCGTTCAAGCTCGGCATGATCTACGCCTTCACCGAGGCGGTTGCCTCCGGTTGCAAACCTCTGGCCTTTAGCCCTCCGCTGGACCCGGATGAGTACGTGGAGATGTTGCGAGCCGCTCTCTTGATCGCGGAGGAGTATGGAACTGCGGCAGAGGGCGACGATACGATCATCGAAACCCTGCTCTTCAACCCAGAGTTCACGCACGGTAGACTGATAGTTCTGATGGCAACCGGCCGGTCTGTTCTGAACTCGTACCACGCGCTCAAAGCCCGCAAGAGCGCCGCAGCCGCCTTGGTCGACGAGCAGCGTCTAGCCGAGGAGATCGAGATCGCACGCGAGCTGGGGAGGCTTCTCGGCTATAGTGAAGAGGCTGTCGAAGAACTGCTGCGCAAGCCTCGTTTCTAATGTGTCGCGCCCAGGCATGATGTCACGTAGCACAGCGATCTCGTCATCATCGTAGACAGGTTGAGTATGCCTCCGCATCACGGGCAACGCTCCATAACCCCCAGGCTCCTTGGCTCCGGTACTTGGTGCAGGTAGTCCTTATGATTCTAGTTTCTTTCGATATGTTGCCACCAACAAAGCCACCTCCTCCAGATCGATGTTCCCACCCGATACCACACATACCACCTTCCCACCCCCGGCTCGGCCCGCAATCGCACAGGCCACAGGACAAGCTCCCGCCCCTTCAGCAATCACGTGATTGCGCTCCGCAGTCAGGAGCAACGCTGCAGCCACTTCGTCCACCGACGCCACCGCCGACTGCACACCGAGCATCCGCGCCCACTTAAACATATCGGGGAAGACGGATCGACTACCGATACCGTCTACAAAGGAAGGCTTGTATTCGATCTCCACCGGCCTCCCGGCCTCAACGGCGGCTGCGTAGGGCGCGGCTCCCGCAACCTCAGCCGCCACCACCCGGCACGAAGGTTTCGCTGTAGCCAGAGCGGAGGCCACCCCGCAAGTAAGACCTCCCCCGCCCCACGGCGTAACGATGGCGGCAACATCCGGCAGGTCCTCCAGAATCTCCAGGGCGATGGTGGCATTTCCTGCCATGACCCTCGGGTCATCGAAAGCGTGTACAAAGGTCCCCTCGGCACCAGGGAACACCCTGTCGTGGAAGGCCTGCCACCATTGCTCATATGTGACACGGATAACATGGGCTCCCAATCGCTCATTGGCCGCCACTTTGGTCTCCGGTGCAAAATTGGGAACAAGCACTGTACAGGGCACACCCATTTCCCGTGCCAAATGGGCAACGGCCTGAGCCATGTTGCCCGCCGAAGCCGTCACCAGACCTCGGGCGAGATCTTCCGGAGCCAGGTCTCCCACCACGGCGGCGGCACCTCTGATCTTGAAGGCACCTATGGATTGCAGGTTCTCCAGCTTGAGGTAGATCTCGGTATTCTGGGCAAACAGTTCCGTCCGCATAGGATCAAGTCGAACCAAGGGTGTGCGCCACACATGCGCCGTCACCCTCTGCCGTGCCACCTCTATGTCAGCCATCGTGGGCAACATCGCGTTCCCCCTCCTCTTGCGCGGCTTAGGGCTAGGCGAAATCACGGACCAAGGTCCCCACCCCTTCGTTTACCGCCTTCATGAATATGTAGCGAGGCGCCATCAGATCCTCTACCGCCAACCCCACGACTTGAACAATGTGATCTCGTTCTGGCTGGAGCGAACTCGTTCTCGAGGGACTCCGGCCTGCAGACATTCTTCCTGCAAAACCGGATCGCACCTGCTGGTGCGTCAACACCAAGACGCCACTCATGGCTCAGCCTTCTTCAGGCAAGCAACTCGCCGCTTGTGACGATTCGTCCTCATCCGAAGAACTGCAGACGGGACACACAAAGTAAGAGGCGATCTCCTCCCGCTCACCCATCGTCAACTTCATATTAAGCGCCGCCAGACCCGGCTCTAAGTGCACCAGACGACGCGGCCCCATGATCGCTGCCGTGACCCGCGGCTCGCTGAGCACCCATGCCAACGCAACCGTGGCCATATCGGTGCCACGTGCTTCAGCGAAACTACGCAGTCGCTCCAGTCCGGAGAAGATATGCGGCCGCACCAAGTGTTCGTAGGGATCGGAGCGCAGCGTCATTCGCGAGCCTTCCGGGTAGACGGCTCCCTCTCTGTACTTACCCGTGAGCCAGCCTCCGGCCAGCGGGCTGAACGGCGTGAAACCCAGCCCTTGATCGGCCAAGAACGGGAACAGCTCAACCTCATCTCTACGGTCAAGAAGCGAGTAGGAGTTCTGGACCCACTCGATCCGACACCACCCGTGGACGTCAGCCAACCAGACGGCTTTGGCCGTGAGCCACGCAGGCATATTGGAAGCACCGATGTAACGCACCTTACCCTGGTGCACCAGGGTATTCATAGTCGACAACGTCTCTTCCAGGGGAGTGGAGGGATCGGGCTCGTGCATGAGCAGCAGATCCAGGTAATCCACTCCCAAACGAGTCAGGCTCTCATCGACCTCGTGGAGGATGTGGCGCCGTGACAACCCGCGATCGTTGGGCCCGGGTCCCACCGGGTTGAAGATCTTGGTGCTGATGACAAGCTGATCACGGACGGCGGGGCCTTTGGTTGCCAGCCAATTGCCGATCATGGTTTCGCTCGCGCCCCCGCCATATGCGTTGGCGGTATCGAAGAGGTTGATGCCCACGTAGAAGGCGGCATCCATCAATTCAAACGCCTCTTCCTGCGTCTCCCCCTTGCCGAAGAACTCGGGCATGCTACCGATGCCACCGAAGTTGCCGCACCCCAGCACCAGCCGCGACACTTTGAGGCCTGTGCGGCCCAGATTCACATACTCCACTTCACCCAACCCCCTTCTGGGCCGGCGTGAGCCGGCACCGGACAGTGCTCTCTTTCCATGGCCCCTGGAGGGCAAACCCGCGGCTCTCAGGAGGCCCCCATTCGCCCCACCCTATTCAACTGCCGTCGGGGACGATGAGGCCCGGAACATCGAGACCACCGCCACCACCCCTCAAGGCAGCGGCTCCAGCCGCGCCGTGAAGTGACGCATGATCGGCGGCTCCCACACAAGCTTCAGGCCCCGCAACTGCTCCCGGTCTTTGTAGATCTGGATGATGGCGTCGGCCGCGTAATCGATGTGACTACGTGTGTATACGCGCCGGGGCAGACAGAGCCGTACCAGTTCCAGACCAGGGTACTTCACTTCCCCGGTATCCGGATCGGTGTGCGCAAACGCCAGAGAGCCCAACTCCACTGCCCTCACCCCTGAATCCAAGAACAGGCGACAGACGAAAGCCACGCCTGGAAAGCAGCTTTGCGGGATATGTGGCAGGAACCTCAGCATGTCCAGATAGACCGCGTGGCCTCCCACCGGCTCCACTATGGGCACACCCCCCTCCAGCAGCCGCTCTCCAAAGTACCGAGTCTGCTCGATCCGGTACTTGAGATAGCTCTCCTGCACGCCCTCCATGAGGCCCCGCGCCAGGGCCTCCAGATCGCGGCCGGCGAGACCACCGTAAGTGAGGAAGCCCTCGCGAAGGATCATCATGACCTTCACTTGGTCGAAGAGGGCGGCATCACGACAACCGAACAACCCGCCGATGTTGACCAGGCCGTCCTTCTTGGAACTCATTACAAAACCATCGGCATACGAGAACATCTCCTGGGCTATCTCCAGAGGTGTCTTGTCCGCATATCCGGGTTCGCGCAGCTTGATGAAGTAGGCGTTCTCGGCGTAACGCGCGGCATCAAACCAGAAGGGGATAGCGTAATCATCGGCCACGGCTTTCGTCTCGCGAATGTTCCGCATGGACACGGGCTGGCCGGCCCCGGTGTTGTTGGTCACCGTCATCAGGATGAGAGGTACGTTCTCCACCCCCACCCGCTCGATGCAGTCCCGCAACTTGACGATATCCATGTTCCCCTTGAAGGGGTGCTGCACCGTAGGCTGCCACGCCTCATCGATGGCGAGGTTGGGGGCTTTCCCCCCTCGCACAATGATGTTGCCCTCGGTGGAGTCGAAGTGCATGTTGTTGGGCACCACCAGGCCCGGTTTGACGTAGAGATCCATCAGCATGTTCTCCGCCGGGCGCCCTTGATGGGTGGGCACGAAATAGGGCATGCCGAAGATGGTCTCCTGCACCTCTTTCAGGTGAAAGAAGTTGCGGCAACCGGCGTACGACTCGTCGCCCAGCATGATTCCCGACCACTGGTCGTCACTCATGGCGGTGGTGCCGGAATCCGTGAAGAAATCCAGAAGTATGTCCTCCGACCTCACTGCGAACAGGTTGTAGCCCGCCTCTTCGAGCACACGCTGCCGCTCCTCACGCGTGGTGAGGCGGATAGGTTCAACCACCTTAATGCGGAATGGTTCAAGTGGGTATTCGGCCATTGGCGTGTGTGCTCCCTTCATTGGTTGCGTGAGCAAAGTCGAAGCCGGCCAAATGACGTCGGTCGCGCCGTGTCAAGCGGCCGCACGGATATGAGCCCCCGACAGCTCCATTCTGAAGCGTCGGGGCCCGGCATCCGTCACACGGACCATCCGGGCCCCTTCCTTTCCGACAAAGACAGCGAATAGCGTGCCTCGTTGCTGTGTCGCTGTAGACCGCCCTAGTCTCCCAGGTAGGCCTTCTTGACTAAGTCGCTTTCCGCCAATTTATACGCTTCGTCGGCAAGCACGATGGAGCCGGTCCGCAATACATATGCCCGGTGTGCAATCTGCAGCGCCATCTGTGCGTTCTGTTCCACCATGAACACGGTAGTGCCGCTCTTGTTGATGGCTTCGACGATGTCAAAGACCTGTTGCACCAGAATTGGCGACAGGCCCATAGAGGGTTCGTCCAGACAGATAAGTTTGGGTTCCGTCATCAGTGCCCGTGCGATGGCCAGCATCTGCTGCTCGCCTCCCGAAAGAGTGGCTCCCGGCTGATGACGTCGCTCGTACAAAATGGGAAACTGTTCAAACGCCCGATCGATACCGCGTTTGATCATGTTCTGATCATTGGTGGAGTAGCCACCGAGCTTCAGGTTGTCCAGCACCGACATGAGCGGGAAGATACGCCGTCCTTCTGGAACCAGGGCCACTCCCGCCCCCACGATCCTCCCTGTAGGCCACCGCTCGATACGCCTGCCGTCGAACTCGATGGTACCGGCGCCGGCGCGGACATTGCCCAGAATGGTCTTGATGGTGGTGCTTTTCCCGGCCGCGTTGGCGCCGAGCAAACAAACGATCTCGCCCTCGTATACGTCCAGATCCAGCCCTTTCAGGACGTTGATAGGGCCGTAAGAGGCCTCAACGCCCTTGAGGCTGAGCAACGGCGTTCCCTTGACCAGGCTCGGTTTGACGGTAACGGCGGTGTCATACTTCTCACCCAGGTAGGCGGTGATCACATCGGGGTGCTCCTGCATCTGCTTGGGCGTGCCCTCCGCCAAGACCTGGCCCTTGTTCACCACCACCATATGGTCGGAGCATCCCATCACCACAGGCATCTGGTGCTCCACCAAGATTATGGTAAATCCCATATCACGCAGTTGAATGATCTGTGCGCTGAGCTCCTCCACCTCAGCAGGGTTCATCCCGGCTGCCGGCTCGTCGAGCAGAAGCAGGTCGGGGCCCAGCGTCATGGCACGGGCGATCTCCACCCGGCGCCGGTCGGCGTAGTTCAGCACCGTCACATACTCGTCCTTCCGCTCGGCCAGCCCCTTGTCGAAGAACGCCAGGTTGCGGATGGCATTGACTTCAGCTTTGCTCTCCTCGCGCTTGGTCCCCGGTAAGCGAAGAATCGACCTATAGACCCCGGCCTTCAACCAATGGTGCGCGCCCGCCATTACGTTATCGAGCACCGACAGTTGCGGATACACGCGGATGTTCTGGAAGGTGCGTGCCAGACCCTTACTCGCCACCCGGTCCGGACTCAACCCGGTGATATCTTCACCCTTATAGGTGACCGTACCCCTGTCCGGCTTGTAGATGCCGGTGATGAGATTGAACAGCGTCGTCTTCCCGGCGCCGTTGGGGCCGATGACTCCCAGTATCTCGCCTTTGTGCACGTCGAACGAAACGCCATCCACGGCGACGATGCCGCCGAAGTTCTTGCTCAGGCCTTTCACCGACAACAGAACCTGCCCCGTCGTGCGGGGGGTGCAGGCCACATCGGATTCCACCCCTCCGCCCACAACCTGAGGGGCGGCGGCCAGATGGGCTCCTTGCAGCGCCGCGGCCAAACCGCCGGCACCTGCCCCAACCGCCACGGGTTCCGCCCTCAGAGCGGTGAGCCGCACATCCCCTTGGCCGGCAATGGCTTCCTCCACGTCGGTTCTGCTCTTTCGGGGCCGCGCTCGCAACACGCCCATCGGGAGCAGGATGATCACGATCAGCAGAAGCAGACTGCTGATGGCCATGCGGTACTGCACAATACTCGGAAACATGCGCAGGAACTCGCCCAGGAACGTGTACATGATGGCTCCGGCCAGGACGCCGGTGGGGTTACCCTGCCCGCCGAGAATGAGGAGCAGATAGATGGCCACGAGCGTGTCCAACGTGAAGTTCTCTGGATAGACACCGGCCTGGAACGCTACCAGAACTGCACCCGCTAATCCCATGATGGAGGCCGTCACAACGAAAACGTTGACACGATAGCGGGGAAGATTCACCCCCATACACGAGGCCGTAATCTCATCGTCACGGATGCCGGCCCAAGCCCTTCCGCTACGGGACCACAGAAGCCTCAACGAGGCAAACAGCACGAGAGCGGCAAATGCCCAGAATAAATAGTAGTAGGCGGTGGGTGTTTTGAAAATGAAGCTGAATACCGAAGGCCGGGCCACACCCGGGATGCCGTTGGGTCCGTTCGTGACAGGCATCAGGTTCAAAATAAGTTGCTGCACGATATAGAAGAAAGCCAGGGTAACAATGGCCAGGTAGTCGCCCCGCACTCTTAGGCTCGGAACCCCAATGATCAGGCCGAACACAGCCGCCACAAACATTGCGATCAGAATAGACGGCCAAAACCCCAAGTGAATACCGAACTGCGCTGAGTTGAGCAGCGCGTAAGTGTAACCCCCAATCGCGTAGAAGGCTATGAAGCCCATGTCCAGCAGGCCGGCCACACCTGCCAGTAGATTGAGACCGTTCCCCGCTATCACGTAAACGGCAACAATAACTCCCACCCGCGTCCAATAGCTGCTGCGGACCAGCATTGGGAAGACGATCACTAGAACGGCGACGATGATGGCCCACACGGGTTGCGGTACACGCGATGTCACGGATCTTACAGGAGCCGTGGCGCTCATGAGTGCGCTGCCGGCTCGTTCGCGCAATGATTGAGCCATGGTACCGCCCTCAGACTTTCACTGGGATCGGTTTGCCCAGCAGTCCCGACGGCTTGAACAGCAAAATAGTAATCAATATGGCAAAGGCTATGACGTCACGGTACGTGAATGAGATGTAGTAGGAACCCAGCGTTTCCGCCGTAGCCAGGATGAATGATCCGAGCACAGCGCCCCTGAGATTCCCGATGCCTCCCAACACGGCCGCCGTGAAGGCCTTCATGCCCAGGCTGAATCCCATGGAGAAGTCGATCTGCGTGTAGTAGAGGCCCGTCATGATCCCGCCGATTCCGGCCATAACCGCGCCTACCAGGAAGGTAAGCGAGATGATGCCGTTGACCGAGATACCCATGAAGGAAGCCGCCTCACGGTCTTGGGCACACGCCCGCATGGCCTTCCCGGCTTTCGTGCGCGCCATGAACAGCTCGAGGGCAACGAGCGAGATCAAAGTCACGCCTATGATCACATAACGGCTGGCGGCGATGGTGGTCTCACCAATGTGAACTGCCCACCGTTGGGGTAGGAGCAGATCGGTGGAGATGGGACGCACCCGGAATTTGGTGATAACACCCATTATGTTCCGCAGCAGAACCGACATGGCCAGAGCGCTGATCAGTGGCGCAAGGCGCGCTGCCTGACGCAAAGGTCGATAGGCCACAAACTCAATGGTGACAGCCAAGGCACCGCAAACCACCATAGCTACCAGAAGCGAAAGAAAGATGATGAGGATGGGATTTGCAGTCAACTGATTGTCAACAATGAAAAGCTTCTGAACGTAATAGCCCATAAAGGCGCCGATCATGAAGACCTCGCCGTGGGCGAAGTTGAGAATGGTCAAGATGCCGTAGACCATAGAATAACCTAGGGCGAACAGCGCGATAACCGAGCCCAAGGTCAGCGCATTGACTACTTGTTGTGTCATATATCCACGTTCCTCTGGTCTGGAGAGTAGGCTCTATATGGCCGAATACGCCGACCCGGGCGGGACCGAGGCCTAGCGTGGTTGTTCCGGTTCGGGCCGGAGTGCTTCTCCGGCCCGAACCCAACAACTGCAGGCTTCGTGCGGCCTTTAGAGCGTGACGCCCTTGACCTGCACGAATCTATCGCCCTTGGCCTGAATGATGAAAATACCGCCGGTGGCGAGGTTCCCATTGGGCAGGAAGGAGACGGGGAAGTCCAGAATGCCCTTGTACTGGATCTTACCCAGGGCTTCCTTCACAGCCTTACGGTCAACCTTGCCATCCTGGACGCCAACCGACTTAATGGCATCCAGCAGCAACATGGTGGCTTCGTAGCTCTGCGCCGTAAACGCACTGGTCACACCGTACTTGGCGATGTACCGATCAAGGAAATCCTGAGCTGTAGGCAGGTCCGTGACCAAGGGACCGAGGCTGGTGGCATATGCGCCCTCGGTGGCTCCACCGGCGTTCTCGATGAAGTCGACTGGGTCGTTGCAGCCGTCGCTACCCATGATCGTCACGTCGATGCCCATGCTCTTGGCCTGTTTGGCGATGGCAGCGGCCTGAGCAGGGGACGGGATGGTGGTGAAGAGGATGTCGGGGCCGAATTCCTTCACCTTGGTCAGAACGGAGGCGAAGTCCTTGTCGGTGGCAGCAATCTGCTGCCGCTCCATCTCGACCCCACGTTCGGCAAGAGAGGCCTCGACCGAATCGGTGATGCCGACACTGTATGTGCTCTTGTCATCGATAAGGAAGGCCTTCTTGACTCCGAGGTCCTCCGTCACGAACTTGGCAATAGACGGACCCTGCACGGCGTCGGCCGGGCAGATGCGGTGGAAGACGGTCCAGCCGCTCTCGGCCAGTTTGTCGTTGGTGGCCGACTGCGTGATCATGGCAAGGTCGGCTTCCTCGTAAACCGGAAGCGCCGACAATACCGTGGAGCTGTTCATGGGCCCGATTACGCCCACCACGGCCTTATCTTCAACGAACTTCTGCGCCACGGTGGCGGCAGTGGCCGGATCGGCGATATCGTCACCCACCTCAACCGCAAATGTTACTCCGGGCATGGCGCCGGACTTGTTGAAGTCCTCGACCGCAAACTGAACAGCCTGCAAGGCATCCAAACCAATCTTGGAAAGGTCACCCGTAAAAGGACCCTGAGCGGCGATCTTCACGGTAACGGCGGCACCCGTAGTGGTACCAGTCTCACCCGGAGCAGCTGTAGTAGTTGTGCCTCCGCAACCCGCTGCAAAAGTGACTACCGCGATGACAACGAACACCAATAATGATATATGCCGTTTATCAAGCCTCACCTTTTGTACCCCCAATTGATCCTACAACATGCGACTAATATGACGAAACTGTCTAGACGTCTGTACCGCGCGTGGTGGAAGGCCACCACAACCGTCCACACCCCCTTTCTTGCGCGTGGTGCTGAGTGCTCGTCTGACGCAAGAAATCACCCCTTGATTCATGAGTCGCCGCCATGAATTCCCCGCTCGCGATCACTCTAAACTTGAATCTACCACGGATTCCGTAATTCTTGGCCGACTATTGGACTGCAATAAATATACCCAGCCACACGCTTCATTCCCCCAAGCCCCGAACTTCTATTCCCCGCGGACGGTCTCGGTCTCCCCTTCCGTCTTCTCAGTCAGAGCCTCCAGCACCCGTTCCGGTGTCATGGGTAGATCGCGTAGGCGCACGCCGATGGCATCGTACACGGCATTTGCTATGCAGGGCGGAATACCTACCATACCCGGCTCGCCCACACCCTTGGCGCCGAAAGGCCCCTTGGGGTCAGGCTTATCGACAATGAGGACGGTGCTGTCCGGCATGTCCAACGCACCGGGGACTTTGTAGGAGTCGTAATTGTCGGTCTCCACCACGCCGGTCTTCGGGTTCACGATGAAGTTTTCCGTCAAAGCGTAGCCCAGACCCTGCTGCAGACCGCCCTCGAGCTGCCCCTCCACCGCCATGGGATTGATGGCCTTACCACAGTCGATGGCCGTGACAAACCGAGGCACATGCACGCGGCCCGTTTCCGTGTTGACTTCCACCTCGGCAAAGTACGCACCGTAAGTGGGTGAGTTCCACGTCGACTCAAAAGACTGCTTACCCGCGAAGTTGGTGGCACGCCCGCCGAAAGCGTAGATGGCGTCGTAGCAGACCTCGGCCACCGTCACCGTCTTGTCCGGCCGGCCTTTGACCACAACCACACGGTCCTTCACTTCGAGCCGGTCGGCCGGCACCTCCAGCATCTCGGCGGCGCGGGCCAGCATCTGCTCTTTGGCCTGGCGGGCGGCCCGGAGTGTGGCGCCTCCAATGGCATAGGTGGAACGACTGGCGTCGGAACCGTACTCGAAGAGGGTCACGTCGGTGTCACCGGTGACTATGTGGACGTCCTCCGCCCGAATACCCAACTCTTCGGCGCAGATCTGGGAGAGCGCCCCCCAGATGTGCTGGCCGACCGGCGCCGGGTGTACGGTCAGATCGGCGGAGCCGTCCTCGTTGAACTTCACCATGGCGTTCGAGTGCTCCAAGTAGAGGGGCGCCGCGCCGGTGCAGTGACTCATGGTGGCCATGCCGTAGCCGCGCTTGATGGGGCCTTCATCCTTCTTGGCCTGCGTGCGCTTCTCATGCCAGCCGAAGGCTTCGGCCCCGAGCTGCAAGCAGTCCTCCATGTAAGTGCTCTCGAGCTCCAGGCCCATGGAGGCGATCTCACCCGGCTCTTTCGCGTTCTTGAGACGGATGTCGATAGGATCAATGCCGAGTCTGCGCGCAGCGTCGTCCATCAACTGCTCGATACAGAACATCATGGCGTCGTTGCCGAAGCCACGCATGGCCCCCGACACCGGTGTATTGGTCATGACCATGTGGGCCTCGCCGAACCGATTCGGGCAACGATAATGGCCCATGGCCAGCGTCATGCCGATCACGGAAGACATGGGACCACAGCCCATGTAACCACCCAGGGTGCCAATCATCTGGGTCTTGATGGCGGTCAACGTACCGTCGGAGGTGAAGCCCATCTTGATATCGATCTTCTTGAAGCCGGTGCGGCTCTCCAGTCCCAGGAAGTTGTCCTCGCGCGAGAATACGAGGCGGACGGGTCTTTTGCTCCGCAGAGCCAGAGCCACAGCGATGGGTTCGGCGCACACGGCGCCGCGCTGCCCGAAGCTGCCTCCCACGAAGGGCGTCATGAGCTTGATGCGGTTCACCGGCATCTTGAAAATACTTGCCAGCTCGCGCCGGCCGAGGTGGGCCAACTGGCACTGCGACCAGACGTTCAAGCGGCCCGAAGCATCCAGATATGCCACGCATGCGGCGGTCTCCTGCGTGCAGTGGTCTTGCTTGTGCGTAGAGAAGACACCGCTCACCACCAGGTCGGCCTCGGCCAAGGCCTTGTCCACGTCGCCCTCAGGGTAAGGATAGAAGAGATGCTTGCCTACATTGTCCGGCGCCAAGTCGGAGACCTGCGGCGCATCCGGCTGCATGGCCTCCTCCGCATCGAGCACGAACGGCAGAAGCTCGTACTCCACTTCCAGCAACTCTATGGCCTCTTCGGCCGTGTGCTCGTCGACCGCGGCCACAGCGGCGATAGCATCGCCGTAGTGGCGAGCCACCTTGTTGACCACCGCTTCCTCCGACGGCACACGATAGCCACCCGCCACCAGCGGCATATCCTTCATCCCACGATCAAACGTCTTCCATTCGGCCACATTGTCGGGCGTCAGCACGGCCATCACGCCGGGTAGCGCCTCGGCTTTGGACGTGTCGATACTCTTGATGACGGCGTGGGGATACGGGCTGCGCAGGATCTTGCCTATGAGCATACCGGGAAGTGAGATATCACCGGCAAACTTGGCCTCACCCGTGGCCTTGGCAGGACCGTCCGGCTGGCGGATGCGCGTGCCCACTACGCTGAACTGCGCAACCTCAGCGCCCTGGTGCACCGCGGACTTCCGGTTGTCGGCTGCGTGCCCTTCCATCTCAATTGCCCCCCTTCCGCATGACTTCGGCGGCGGCGAGCACCGCTTCCACGATCTTCACATACCCTGTGCAGCGACAGATGTTGCCGGCCAGCGCTTCCCGAACCTCATGCTCGGTAGGATCAGGATTGTCGTCCAGCAAAGCCTTGCCGGTTAGAATCATGCCCGGCGTGCAGTAACCGCATTGGATGGCTCCGTAGTCCACGAAGGCCTGCTGCAGCGGATGCAGCAGGCCCTCTTTGGCGAGCCCCTCAATGGTGAGTACCGACTTGTCCCGCACCTCCATGGCCAATGTGAGACAGGCCAGCTCAGGTGTGCCATCCACCAACACGGTACAGGCGCCACAGTTGCCCACACCGCAACTGTGCTTGGTCCCGGTTAGACCCAGATGCTCTCTGAGTACTTCGATCAGCAGCTGATGTGGCTCCACGGCGATCTCGTGCGGAAGCCCATTGACGGTAAAAGTGGCAACCGTTTTCATCTGCCGGCCTCCTGCATGGACGCGGCAATCTGGCGTTGCATTTCGGTGACTCCCTCGTTCACGAGCACTTGAACCATGCGCCGGCGATACGCAGCTCGAGAGCGGGGCTCGGCTTCCTCGGATGCGATCTGCGCCGCCTCGGCGATCTGAGCCGCCTCCGGCCACGTCCCCCGCAGCAGCGACTCGGCCCGACGGGCCCGGATGGCCATGGGCGCCACCGAGCCGAGACCTATACGCACATCCTCGAACGACCCGTCTTCCTTCAGCACCACCACCACACCGGCTCCCGCCAGCGTCTCGTCGGTGGCCGTGATCTTCGTTATCCACTTGTAGCATCCGGCACTGCGTGGCGGTAATGGTGGTATCTCTATCTCCACCACCAACTCATCCTGCGCCAGTACTGTACAAAACGGACCGGTGCAGAACTGATCCATAGGCACGGTGCGTTTACCCGAGGGACCGACCAGGTGCAACTTGGCCTCCAGCGACACTAGGACGGGCGGCGTATCCTGTGACGGGCCCGCCTTGCACACATTGCCCCCGATAGTCCCCATGTTGCGGACCTGGGGAGTCCCCACCTCGTTACATGCCGTGGCCAACATGGGGAAACGCTGCCACACCAAGGGAGAGGCTGCAAGGCGGGCATGGGTGGCCAGCGGACCCAGCCTCAGTGTACCGTTAGGTTCTGCTTCGATAAAATCCAGTTCCGAGAGGTGACCGATGGCAATCAAATAGTCGGGAACTATCTGCCGCTTTTTCATGGAGATGACGAGATCGGTACCCCCCGCAAAAATCCGAGCCTTCTCGCCGTACCGAACCAGCATCTCCACTGCCTCTGCGACGCAGGACGGCTCCAAATACTCAAACGGGCGCAACAGCCTGAACACCCCCGACCCCCTTGTTCAGTTGGCAAATGAAGCGTCATCCACCTCATAACCCCTCAAGGCACAAAACTTACCCATCCCGCCGTATGCGTGGGATTTCATCGGATGGCACTCCCTTTATTTCATCACTATACACCACTAATCATGACTGGACTGCTTATCAGACCGCGCATAACAGGTCGCGTGCGCGCCGGACGGACATTCCGATTTCTGCTTGCTCCGTACCTAGGAATAGCTGAGCGAAAAACGGGAGGAGACGGCGGCGGTCGGTCCTGCAGGACCGACCGCCGCCGCCCAGGGAAGAAGCATCTATTCTGAATCGATACGGCTCAATCGAGAGCCCATCCGCCGGTTCAATTCTCCTCTTCGAACAAATCGTATTTCACGCGATCCTCTAGGGGTGGAGGAGGGTTCCCCTTGAATATTTTTGGTGGCTTAATTGGGATTCCGGTTTCTGGATCGGGCGGTGTCATGGGCCGATCCACCGGACGTTTCGCATCGGCGGAACCCCAAACTTTGGCCAGCTGTCTCTCAGTTCTACGCCCTGCCTGCTCGCGGGTTTTCTTGGCCGCGTGATCGCGACCCTCTACCGCCACCAATGCACCCGTGGGGCAACGCCTGGCGCACTCCGGATCGCCACCGCACAGGTCGCATAGCAGGGGCACCTCGGTACGAGGATGAAGTTGAATGACACCCGAGACACACACCTCAGCACAAAGGCCGCAGCCAACACACGTGTCTGGATCAACGCTGACCAGTCTGGTCACCGGGTCCTGCGTGATGGCGTCCACGGGACACACCGCCGCACACGGCGCCTTCGCGCACCTCAGGCACACGATGGGTCGATCCACACCCGATTCCTCCAATTTCACCACATGGAGACGGGCCAATGACGGTGAATACTCATTTTCATGGACAAAAGAGCACCCCATCTCGCAAGCGCGACACCCAGTACACAACTCCGGATCCACAACCAGGCGTTTGTTGATCACAACCTTAGTTCCTGTATTTCCGCCGGCAACAGCGTCCTCCTCCTCGTCCTCTGCGGCAACGGTCTTGAACAGGTGCACATACTCCTCGGAGTCACCCAGCATTTGTGCCAGATGCATCCAACGCGCGGTGGTATGGGCCAGTGTTGGATCACCGTTCACCTGCGTCTCATCACCTACCGTAGCCACAGTGTCGGACTCCGACGTGTAGTCTTTTGTCAGTATGATGCCCCGCGTCGCCAAGTCATCAACCACGAAGTCCAGATCCAACTCGCGCAGTTTTTGCTCGGTGGGCCATCCTGTGACGGGGTCCCAGCCGCGGAAGGGATAGTACTCGTCCAGCATCTGCTCATTCTCGAATACCAGACCGGCAGCCGGGCCGCAATCGTCTCCCATAGGTTCTTCTCGGAAGCGCCTAGGCAGATAGTCGTCCTTGCGGGACAGGCCCCAGCGCACCAGCATGGCGCGCTCAAGGTTGTTTATGCGCTCACCGATACGTAGCATCTCCTCGATGTCCACATCGAAGCCGGTAGCATAACGGAACAGATCGCGGGCCATGGGCTCCTGCACGGTCTCCATGGAGACACCTATGATCTTGCAGTAGCTAAGGCAATCGGCGAGCGCACACATCTCTTCAAACCACGCCAACATTTTGGCCTTGCCCTGCCACGGCGCCTGCAATGCGCAGTTCTCTGATCCGAAGCGCTCCAAGGCTTCCTGAGTACGTCCCGACATCTCGAAGAAGGGGTCTGCCCGTTGGTGATCTGCGCCACGCGAGGCCACCGCATTGCCCAAACCATAAGCCTTGAGCCCTCGCACGTCTGCCTCGAATATCTCCAGATTCTTAGCTTCCATACACAGCTCGCGACCCATGCCCAGTCGCTCCGACGCACGCACCACACCATCGGCCAGCACGTCCCCGAAGCCTTCCCGCCGGATGATCTTATGGAGAAGTTCGTACACGGCTCGGCCGTTGCCCCATGTGAGATCGAGTCCGTCGCAGTCCTTCTCTGTAAGGTAACCGCGCTGGAAGAGCTCCTGAGCCCAGGAGATGGCCTCCGTGACTGTGATTGAATCCAGTCCGGCGCGATTGACCACCTCTGCACACTTGTACGCCAGCTTCAAATCTGGGTTACCTGTGCGCACGGTAAAAGCGGCCAGCGTCTCAAACTCCGGCCCCTCGGCCCGGCACTGTTCTCCATCGAAGCCACCGGGGACAACGTAATAGCGACTACAGGGAGAGATACAACTGAAACAGCCCTTACGCTTCACGTTGTACTCAGCTGCAGCCTTCTCACCAGATACGCCCACCCACCCCTCATACACCCCGGACTGAAAATGGCGATAGGGAAGAATGCCCACTGCCTGCTCCAGTCTGATCAGGTTGGTAGTGCCGGTGATGCCGCGCTCCTGGTAGTTGGAGTGGTTGTAGAGCGCGCGGTAGAAGTAATTGATCAACCGCTGAAACTTCTCCGGCTCTGCCACCCGCACACTGCCGGAACCAGACAGTGCCACCGCTTTCAAGTTTTTAGAAGCCATCAGCGTGCCCATGCCCGTGCGGCCCATAGCACGAGCATTGTTGGTCATGACACAGGCATAACTAACCCCGTTAACCGCGGCGGTTCCGCAGCAGGCAACCTGCACAGTATGGTCGTGAAGTTCACGACGCAGAGCCGCCTGCGTCTCCCAGGTATCGAGGTTCCACAAATGTGAAGCATCGCGGATCTCCACCTCATGATCTACGATGCGCACATACACGGGTTTATCGGCGGTGCCCTCGAAGATGAGCTGGTCGAATCCTGCGTACTTCATCTCAGCGCTGAAGTGGCCACCTGCATTGGAGTCACCCAGGTAGCCGGTGTGCGGCGATTTTCCACTGGCGTTGATACGCGAACCGGGGAAGCTGGTACCCGTGATGGGCCCTACGCCGAACATCAGCTTATTCTCGGGACCACGAGGGTCGGCGTCCACCGGCACTTCTCGGAACAGCACCTCCATGTTGTACCCGCGACCGCCCATCCATTTACGCGCGTAGTCGGCGGGGATCTCCTCTACCTTCCACCGACGGTTGGTGAGATCCACGCGTAGGCGATAGCCGGCATGGCCAAATGACCCGCTCATGCCTCCGCCCACCACAGATTATCGCTCACAGCGTCTCCTTTCCGATCTCATCCATCATGAGAGCGGCACCACTTCTGGTTCGATTGACACACCGGACAGCACCAAACTTCACCGCCGCCCAAGCTCAGCTTTTGCACCACCCCACCGCACTGCGGGCAGGGCTGTCCCCTCAGATGGGGTCCCATGGCAAGAACATACCGCCCCTCCGCCCCAAACACGTCGCGAAAGCCCACCTTGCCACCCAGACGCAGGCGCTCCGCGATCACCCACCGGATAACGTCGTGCAAACGGGCAACCTCCTCGGTACTGAGATCGGCGGCCCGCCGCTTGGGGTGGATGCCCGCTCGAAGCAGCACATCCTGGAAGGTCGCATTGCTCAACCCCACCACCACCGCGTCTTTTCCCACCAGTGCCGTCTTCATAGCCCTGCGCGCCTGAGCCAGCGACGAGGAGAAGGCGGGGAGCGTGAAGCCGGCAGAGTTCGGGTCGAGCGCGGACTGATCGAAGTCGCGACGATACATGTAGTTATCCTCGAGTGCGCCCGACGTCAGAGCCATCACGCCGCCCATGCTCTTTATCCACACGGTCAGCGCTGATCCATCGTCAAAATCGAAGCGGAACTGATGACGCCCCGACGGCGGCGATCCCGGCGGATGAACACGCACCTCTCCTCCGTACTCAGGGGCGATCAGCAGAGTGATGCTGTTGTCGAACCCCACCAGGATGGTGTTTCCACGGGCAGCCACCGACTCCACCATGGCCCCTACCAGCATGTCGAAATCGGCCGCATCGCGATTAGTGAAACCGATCTTCTGCATGCGGGCCACGTCGACGAGCCGGTACCCGGCTACGGGTGCGCGGGGGAGCCGCTCCCGCAACTGATTGGCGATGATGAGCGCCTCGGGCAGCTCAATACTCATCACAGACTCCTTTCCGCCTACGGCCGACAAGGGCCGCTGGCGACCGGCCCCCTACCGGTGCGGCAGGTCGGCTTTGAATAGACTATGGTGCGGCGGACTGATTGAGTCAACCGGCCCACCGCACCATAGGGAGGGAGCATAAGAGTCGCTCTCCCTCCCGCACAACGACCTGTCGTCAGGAGCCTGTCGTCAGGAGCCCGTCGTTCCGGCTGCGTCCAACGCATCTAATACGGTCTCCTGCGTCAATGGCACGCGCATGAGCCTCGCACCCACAGCATCATCCACAGCGTTAGCGATGGCGGCGGCGGGGAGTGACGCCGGTGGCTCTCCCACCCCTTTCACCCCGTGGACACCCGTGATCGACGGTTCCTCCACAATAATGGGCTTGACCACCGGCATGTCAACGGCGGTGGGCAGCTTGTAATCGAGGAAGTTGGGGTTGATGACCACGCCCTCCCTCATCTTCACCTCTTCGAGGAGACCATAGCCCATACCCATGGCGAAGCCCCCCTCCAGCTGCCCCTCCACCGCCATGGGATTGATAGCTCTACCCACATCCATGGCCGCCGCCGCTTCCAGCACGCGGACCTGACCCGTCTGGCGATCTACGCGCACCCGCACCGCCTGCGCACTGAAGCTGGGCGCCAGAAAGCTGGGATAGGTTAGACCGCGGCAGGCATCGGTATCCCAACTCGGCATATCGGCCAGGAAGGAAGCACGCCCCTGGATGGGACCGTCCACCAGCACGCGCCCACGCTCTGCAATCTCCGCCAGCGTCAGCGCCTTCTCCTCGTGCCCGAGCAGGCGCACACCGTCCGGAACCAGCTCCAACAGGTCCTCGGCCACGCCCAGCGTGCGCGCGGCTCGTTCCAGGATGACCGTGCGCAGTTCCTCGGCGGCCATCTGACACGCCCTGCCCACGTTGTAAGTCATGCGACTCCCGCCGTCACCGTGGTCGTACGGTGAAGTGTCGGTGTCGCACGAGGACACGATCACGTCTCCCGGTTTCAGCTGAAGCTCGTCGGCCACGAGCTGCGGAAGGGATGTGTACTTGGCTCCCGGGCCGATATCCACCGCGCCGGTGATGAGCGTTACCGTCCCGTCCTCATTCAAGTTTATCAGCGCCGACGTGGCCCAGCCGCCGCTGGTCCACCAGCTGCAGGCCAGACCTACGCCTTCATCCGGCTCTTCCTCGCCACCCCAATTAATCGCAGCGGCGGCCTGCTCCAAGCATTCGCGCACGCCGACATCCTGCAACCGCTGGCCGGCACCCAACACATCGCCTTCCTCCACCACATTCGCCAGCCGGAAGGCGAGAGGATCCCAACCCATCTCCCTGGCGATGATGTCGATCTGCGACTCACCGGCGAAGACCGCCTGCGGTCCTCCCGGTCCCCGGCACGAGCCGGAGCTGGTCTTATTGGTGTAGACGGCCTTGCCGGAGAGGTCCACGTTGTCCAGGCGGTAGGGACCGGTGACCAGGAACATGGACAGACCTACGGCAGTGGGGCCGTTGCCCGAGTAGGCCCCGGTATCCAGCAGCACCTCGGCGCGGCGGGCCACCATCTTCATATCGCGATTGACTCCGGTGGTGATGGTTATCCGCGATGCGTGACGCGGGTTGGCCGCTTGGAACTCCTCCTTGCGACTCATAGCCATTTTGACGGAGCGGCGACTCTTCAGCGCCAACAGCGCCGCGTACGGCTCCAGCCCCATCTCGAGCTTGCCGCCGAAACCTCCTCCGATGTGCATACCGATCACCCGGATTTTGGTCATGGGCCAGCCCAGCGCTTGAGACATATAGCGTCGCACCGCGAAGGGCTTCTGGTTCGTCGTCCATATAGTGACCTTACCGTTGGCGTCGGCCTCCGCCAGGCCGGCATGCGGCTCTATGTAACTCTGGTGGATGATTTGGGTCTCGAAGGTATGGGTAAATACGCGGTCGCAGGTGGCGAGGGCCGCATCGGTGTCGCCCCGAGTGATATACGTGGCCGAGCAGGCATTGCCTTCGCGGATGGCGTCCCAACCGGCCTCGTAGTCCATCAGATCCTCGTGGATCAGAGAAGCATCGGGCGCTAAAGCCGCGTCGATGTCATGTACGGGGGGTAGGTCCTCGTAGGTTACCTCTACCGCTGCAGCGGCCTCGGCGGCCAGTTCCGGCGTCTCCGCCGCCACCAACGCCACCGGCTCGCCTACGTGACGCACCTTGCCTCGCGCCAGCACCTGCTGGTCGAAGAGATCCACCCCGTAGTAGAGACCGGGCGTCAGTTCGGCTCCGGTGACCGCAACCGCCACTCCCGGCATCGCCAAAGCCTTCGCGGTGTCGATGTCCACGATACGAGCGTGCGGACGCGTGCTCCGCACCACGGCGCCCCAGAGTTGGCCGGGACGGGACACATCGGCCCCAAATTGCGCCTTGCCCGTCACCTTCTCTACGGCATCTAGCCGTGCCACGCTGGTTCCTAATGAGCCGTCTTCCCTCACACACTCCTCACCACAGGCCGCAGCCTGGATGGCTTCCACTATCTTGGCGTACCCAGTGCAGCGACACAGGTTGCCGGCGACGGCCTCGCGTATCTCCGCCTCCGAAGGACTGGGGTTTCGCGCCAACAGAGCCGTGGCGCTGACCACAAACCCCGGAGTGCAGAAGCCGCACTGGATGGCGCCCTTGGCAACGAAAGCTTCCTGGAGAGACGTCAGTCCACCGTTGACCGATAACCCTTCGACAGTGGTGATCTCGCGATTTTCCACGTCACCCAGCAACACCAAGCACGAGTTGCGAGGCAGGCCGTCGATGAGAACCATGCAGGCCCCGCATTCGCCGTCGCCACACCCTTCCTTGGCTCCGATGAGGCCCAGGCGCTCACGCAGACAGAACAGCAGAGTCTCCCCGGGATTCGCGTAGACCTCGCACACGAGTCCGTTGACCTTCAAGCTGATGCCCCGCTTCACGACACCCTCCCTTCGTCCTGGGCCCGGTCCCACGCAGCGGTGACGGCCCGGCCGGCCGTCACCGCCACCATCCGGCGCCGGTAGTCCGGGTCACAGCGAAAGGAGCCTATGCGCGGCCGCGCCTGCGCGGCCGCCGCCTGAGCAATCTGGTTGACCAAACCCTCATCGAACAGTCGGCCGGCAGCCATCTCTGCCGCACCCTCCACCAGCATGGGCGTGGGAGCCGCCGTCCCCAGGGCCAGATGGAGATCCCGGCACGCGTCGGCGTCGTCCAATTTCACCAGAGCCGTAGCGCTGACCAGCGCGATCTCCATAGCCCGCCGACGCCCCAACTTGACGAACGCTGCACCGTGATACCCCGGGTTGGGCAGGTGGAAGCCCAGCACGATCTGACCCGGCTGCAGCACGGTCTTGCCCGCACCCATGTAGAAGTCGACCAAAGGCAGGCTCCAGCGGGACTCCCCGTCGGTCAACTCCAGTTCGGCACCGTACACAAGCAACGGCCCCGCCGAGTCCGCCGACGGCGCCGCCGTGCACACATTTCCACCCAGTGTGCCGGCCACCCTGATGGACCACGAACCCACAGAGCGACAACCCTCTGCCAGAACAGGGTACTGCTTCTGGATCTCGGGATCTGAGGCCACCTCATCGTGCGTGGTCCCGGCACCCAGATACAGCGATCCATCCTCCCGCCAACGACGCTCACGAAGCTCGGGTAGCCCGCGCAGCGATACCACTCGGCCGAGTCGGCGTCGCCCATCCGCCCCCCACACCAGCACGTCCGTGCCCCCCGCCAGGAACACGGTACCGGGCTCTCTGCCGAGGGCGCAGGCTTCGGCCAAGGTTCGCGGGGCCACATAGTCCAGAATCATGAGACGCTCTCCTTCCGAGTGCCGAAACGTGCGGCGTGTGGTTTCTCTATTTCATCCCGAAGCGCGCTTTTCATACGACCGCCGTAAGGTGATGCTTTGCGCGGCTGAAGTTGGTTCTGAAGTTTCCTGGTCCTCTGGTCAGACCAGCTGCCTCACTCTAGGGCCACAGGACTGACAGTGTCAAGGGATGAAGGCAGAAGAGGAGGGAGCAAGAAAGACAAACAAACGGGCGGCGATTGTTGCCGCTTGCACCTCAAGAGTAGGGCGTATTTCAGGAAGGCTTCCGAGATCACGCATTCCGGCCCTACTCCATGTCGCTCCTATACCTCTTTCTGCTCTTCTTTGGAGACTTTCTCGACGTCCGCCGCACCCACGACATGCCCGGCGGAGATGGCCGTCCGAGCGGCTTCCTCAGCTTTGCGATCGTGCGTTTGCATGGCTTTGGCCGCAGTACGAGGGTTGCGGGACAGTATGGCCTCCATAACAGCGATGTGTTCACGCAATATGGCCTCGGGACGACCTGGGATGGCAATGAGAGCTTTTCTGGTGCTCTGTACCAGTGAGAAAAGTCCGTTAAGCATCTCCGCCAGTAGCGTATTCCCCGAGGCGGCACCTATAGCCTCATGAAACATACCGTCGGCAGCCAACATGCCCTCGTAATCTGCGTCGGATACGGCGTCCTTGAAGCGCTGAATGCTCATGCTCATGGAGATCAGTTGATCGGCCGTGGCCCGGTCGGCGGCCAGTTGAGCCGCCTTGACCTCCAACGTTTCCCGCACTTCAAACAGTTGCAGAACATCGTGCTCATGGTTTGGAAGCCACGCGAGCGTGTCACCGAGCGAAGGTCGCTGGTAGTCTTCCCTCACCCAGGTCCCCCGGCCCGGAACCACTCGTAACACTCCCAGCGTTTCCAGGATACGAATGGCTTCCCGCAGTGAGGTCCGGCTCACCCCGAGACTGGTGATGAGTTCGCGTTCCGGAGGCATGCGGCTTCCCGGGGTAAGCTGTCCTGTGCTTACCAGATTCAATATCTGATCCACGGCACTATCAGAAAGCCTCTTGGGCCTCACGGATTCAAAGAGATCATCTTTACGCACGCGTTCCGCTCCTCAGTCGCGACAACCCACTTCCGCCTCCTGACGAGCCCTCAGACCTGCATCTTTCGGCCTGTTTGGAGACCGGTCATCTGTTCGAGTGCCCACAAGATATCAGAACGCGTAACATCCAAGTGAGTGACCATTCGCACCTCGGTGTCACTGATGGTGTTGAAGAGAACTCCTCGCTCAGCCATCTCGGTCTCAAACTGCACGGCCGTCGGTCCATCGTGGGTCATGCGCACATTCACAATATTGGTTTGCACCGCATCCGGGTCAATGTCCAGGCCGGAGATCGTCGCCATTCCTTCCGCCAGAAGGCGCGCATTGGCGTGGTCTACCCTCAGGCGATCAACGTGCTGCTCCAGCGCCACAATACCTGCGGCGGCTATGATTCCTGCCTGCCGCATACCTCCACCCAACATCTTCCGGACCTTGCGCGCGCGCGCGACGAACTCCGCTGTCCCCGCCACCACAGAGCCTACGGGCGCACCCAGTCCTTTGGATAGACATATCTGTACGCTGTCGGCATAAGCAGCTACTTCTGCAACCGCAACATCTAGATAGACTGCCGCGTTGAACAGGCGCGCACCATCAAGGTGGACAGGGATCCCGTGTCGGTCGGCCAGCTCCCTGACTTCCGCCATATAGTCCAAGCTCAAAACCGTTCCACCCATACGATTATGGCTGTTTTCCAAGCAAATCAGCCCCGTCTGTGCATAATGTAGATCGGGCGGCCGGATCCCTTCCGCAATGCCAGCAATTTCTATAGTGCCATCCGGCTGATTTGGCAACGGCCGATAAGAGATGCCCCCCAAGGCCGCCGCACCTGCCACTTCAGCCCAGTAGATATGGGCCCACTCCCCCAAGATCACTTCGTGTCCCCGCCGGCAGTGCGTCAATACACAGGACAGATTGCCCATGGTGCCGCTTACCACGAACAACGCCGCCTCTTTGCCCAGCATCTCTGCGGCCAGCTCCTCCAGTCGATTAACGGTGGGGTCCTCGCCTGAGACATCGTCGCCCACTTCCGCGGCAAACATGGCTTCGCGCATGGCCAAAGTGGGTTTGGTCTTGGTATCGCTCCGCAACTCCACGATCCTCATGAGATCCTCCGTAATTCGGCCCCAGCGCCCCTCACCGGCCCCACCGCAAACGAGCGGCTACTTACAGGTGACTGCTCCACCACAAACGAATGCCTCACCAAAAATGAAGACAATGTATAAAACAATGTACACAAGGATGGCGTCGCATTTCTTGACACAGATAATACCCCTCTGTAGTATCCGGTCCAATCAGTTGACCGCGCAAGGGGGCGAATGATCATGGATGCAACACCTACCTACGACCCCAACGGGTTCAACATACACTCCTGGCGCAGACGTATCCCCGCCTGCGAACGCCTGGTCCTCATGAACAACTGCTCCCAGACACCGCAATGCGATCATACGCGCATGGCGGCCGAGCGGTATCTGGAATCTTGGAGCCGTGAAGTCATGGACTGGGACCGGTGGGAGGAAGAGGTCGACGCGCTCAAGAAAGATTTCGCCGCTTTCATCAATGCCTCTCCGGACGAGATCGCCACACTGACCTCCGTCTCCGAAGCCACGGCCGTCCTCGTCAGTGCCCTGACTCTCAAGCAACGCAAGAGAATCGTATTAACCGAGGCCGAGTTTCCTTGTGTCGCCCATATAATACTGGCTCACGGTCGCTATGGACTGGAACCAGCATGGGTGTCCGTCCGTGATGAAATCCTCCATTTGGAGGATTACGATCGACTGATCGACGAATCCACCCTTCTCGTCTCCGCCACCCATGCCTACTACCAGAACGGCTATGTGCAGGACATCGCAGCCATCGCCCAGAAGGCGCACGACAAAGGCGCATTCATCTTTGTGGATGCGTACCAGTCGGCAGGAGTGGTGCCCATCGACGTGAAAGCCATGGACATCGACTTTTTGGCCACCGGCACTCTAAAGTGGATGTTCGGAGTGCCCGGTATCGCCTTCCTTTATGCTAAGAAGGAGTTGCTGCCTCTCCTGGAACCTGCCCACACCGGCTGGTTTGGACGCACCGATGTCTTCGCATTCAATCCCAAATTGCTTGACTGGCACCCCACTGCCAAGCGCCTGGAGACGGGCACATGGCCGGTGCCCGCCGTCTACATTGCGCGAGGGGGCTTACAGGTCGTCGCCGAAGTAGGCGTCGACACCATTCAAGCCGTCACTCGACCACTCTCCGCCCGCCTCATCGAGCGCGGCAGGGCGAACGGACTCAAGCTCTACGGCACCGACGACGTTACGCAGAAGACACCCATCACTTCATTCTTATGCCCAGGCGACTCGCACGTAGCACAAGATCTGATGCTCAAGCGCGGGGTAATCGCACCTGCGCGCGGCCCCGTGATCCGGCTGGCGCCCCATTTCTACAACACCCTAGAGGAGTGCGATTATGCCGTGGACGCGCTCGCAGACGTGTATCGGGAACCCGAACTGCTGGCTTCGACTCCCCGACATTGATCCGGTGGGTACGGCTGCAGATTGAACCCGGCTGCAGATTGACCCCCCCACCTACGCGGCCCGTGGGCGGAAGTCCACGGGCCGCGTCACTTATCCTAGGGGCGCGCCCCGCCCGTCTTCTTCACCGACTGGGTGAACTCCACAAACGCGCTCAAGATCTCTAAAGCCCGGCCGGACTGAACCGCCTCCCGAGCCAGTTCGATGCCCTCGTGAATGGATTCGGCTTTGTCGGCCAAGTAAATAGCCGCGCCGGCATTGATCAATACCACGTCTAACGGCGCACCCGGCTCACCGGCCAGCACTCTGCGGGTGATGGACGCGTTCTTGGCGGGATCGCCTCCTACCAAGTACTTCAGGGGCCAGCATCGCAATCCGTACAGCTCCGGATAGATGTGGAAGGGATCGCTGCACTCCCCATTTCTGACCTCCACCACAATGGTTGGGGAGCTGGCCGAGATCTCATCCAAACCGTCCTCGCCGTGCACCACCATCGCGCGCTCCGAGCCCAAACGGGCCAGAGCTTCAGCCAGTACAGGAACGTGTCGAGCATCGCTCACGCCGGTGAGTTGCCGCTTCACGGACGCAGGGTTGAGAATGGGGCCGAGCATATTGAAGACGGTGGGCATATTCAGACTGCGACGCACGGGAAGCAGACGACGAATGGCGGTGTAATGCAGTGGCGCAAACATAAAACCGAATCCCACCTCACACACACAGCGCGCGATGGCTTCGGGAAGCAGGTCGATCCGTGCCCCCAGCGACTGCATCAGGTCGGCAGCGCCTGCATAAGACGTCTGCCCACGGCTTCCGTGTTTAGCCATCTTGACGCCTGCACCGGCCGCGACAAAGGCAGCCGTGCTCGAGATATTGAAAGTAGCCAGACGATCGCCTCCGGTACTGACGATGTCCATCAGTGGCTCGTCGCATTCGATGTGCACAGGCGTACACGACCGCTGCATGGAGCGGGCAAATCCGGAGATTTCCTCGCCGCTTTCGCCCTTGACCCTGAGGCCCATAAGAAACGCTGCAGTCTGGATGTCTCCTACCTGGCCCTCAATTATGAGGTCGAGAACTTTTGACGCCAGGTCGGCATCAAGATTGTGTCGCTCAGCGAGCATATCCAGCGCTATGGATACCAGAGGAGCGGCAGCCGCATCTAGCGATTTGGAGCGGGTCACCAATAAATCGTAGACCAGGTCCACGAGCTCCGGGTGGTCTGAGATCGACTTCTCGATCTGGTATCGTCGATATTCTTGGAAGTATTCCGGTACAACGTGCAATGCCGCAGCCATTGCCTCAATGGCCTCAGGTTGCAGAGTGCGCTCTCCCGCTACCTGTTTGCGCAATGTCTCGTACTCCCACCCATCCACCCGCCGGAAGAATTCACGAAGGTTGATGCGCGCACGAGGATCCCCATTTTCTTGACGTAGCAGATCCGCCAGCGCGTCGGAGAAATGATCGTACGAGTAACGCATGCGGGGAAATAGGGCGGAAGCTTCGGCAGGAGATCCCTGCCACGAAGGCGGCAGGCTACGCATGGCGCATCACTCTGCGAAACACAAGAACCCCTCCCATATAACCGTAGCTTGCACCTTAAACGACAGGGTCGTTGACAATCCTACAATCCTGTATTAGCTTGGACTATAGTGGTGTCTGCGAGCGTCGTCAAGCGCGGGGTGTGGAGAACGCACAGCGGTCATCACCGCAACGAAGCGTGTTGGCCCGGCGCGGGGCTCAGTGCTACTTCCGGATATCTGTGCGCCAAGGATCTCCTTTAGGCCAGACCCTCTACAAAACGAAAGAGAGGACAGAAAAGACATGCTCGATCTAAAGATCATAAACGGGACGCTGGTCATACCCGGTACCGGTATGGTGCGCGCAGGCGTAGGCTGCCAGGATGGGAAAATCGTTCTGATCGCAGACGAGGCCGTATTGCCGGAAGCCACGTCTACAGTCGATGCAGCCGGCAAATACGTCATTCCCGGCGTGATCGATCCACACTGTCACCTGGGCATTTACACCGGCGATTTCGCCTACGAGACCGAACACGAGACCCGTGCGGCCCTGGCAGGCGGCGTTACCACCGTGGGTGTGTTCATGGGTGGCGGCGAGTCCTACTTAGGCCAACTCCCAGGCGTCATCGAGAACATCAACGCCAAATCTTCCACGGATATATTCCTGCACCTGGCCATGTTCACGCCGCAGCAACTCGATGAGATTCCGCAGTACGTCAACGACTTCGGTGTGCTGGATTTCAAGTTCTACATGGCCGGCGTGAGGGGCGTGTTCCCCAACGTCTCTGACGCACACATCCTGGACGGGCTGCGCCGCATGAGCGCAATCAGCGACAAGCTGACCGCCTGCGTGCACTGCGAAGACCAGTCGATCGTTGACATGGGCTTCGATGAGCTGGCCTGCACATACGGCGAATCAGGTGGCGGCGATCTCTGTGAGTGGGCCAAGGCCGGCCCGTACGAAGCCGAGGAATTGGCCGTCATCCGCGCCTGCTACCTGGCCAGGGTCACGGGGACCAAACTTTACATTGTGCATATGTCGTCCGAGCCGGGCATAATCGCAGCAGCCGAACAGCGTCCTGACAATCTATTCGTGGAAACTACATCCCCATACCTATCGCTCACCAAGAATGACCCCTCTGGTCTCATGGCCAAGATGTTGCCACCCATCAAGGATGAGTGTGACCGCGAAGCCTTGTGGGAAGGTGTGGTCGAGGATGTAGTGGATAGCTTCGGTACCGATAACACCCCATTGACGGCCAAAATCAAGGCCGCCGAAGCGGGGATGCTGGGTGCGTTGGCGGGTTACCCTGTCATTCAAACCCACCTGCCTGTCCTGCTGCACGAAGGTGTGAATACTAGAGGCATCTCCCTGGAGATCATCGTGGAGAAGGCATGCGCCAATCCTGCCAAGATCTTTGAATTGTATCCCCAGAAGGGCACCATCGCTGTGGGCAGTGATGCCGACCTGGTCATCGTCGACCTCGACAAAGAGCGTGTGGTCAAGGCGGAAGAGTTCTACTCCTTTGCCGATTTCTCTCTCTGGGAAGGCCGTAAGCTGCGTGGCTGGCCTGTCGTGACCATCAAGGGCGGCGTGGTGGCCGTGGAGGACAATCAGATCAAGGTTGAGCCGGGAATCGGCCGCTACCTGTCACGAACCATTTGACAGAGGACCCTACCCAGCGTGACGCCGGGAGGGGTGGGGCGGCGGCCGGCCCATGGGCGGGCCGCCGCCCCACCCGGTGCACGCAACGAAGGAGGTTAAGAACCACCTTGTTATCGATCAGAATTACCGGACGGGGGGGACAGGGGGCTCAGATGGCCGGAGACGTGCTGGCGGAAGCCTTCTTCCAAGAAGGCAAGTACGTACAGGCCTTCTCATCCTATGGAGGCGCAATACGCGGCACTCCGGTGCTCACCGCCATCCGGGTGGACGACAAGCCCATCCGGTTGAGAAGTAACATCGATCACCCCGACGCAGTCGTATGCTTCGACTCTTCGTTGATGGGGCCGGCCCTACTGGAAGGTTCCGGGCCGGACACGGTGGTGTTGCTTAACTCCGCTCTCGAGCCGGAGGCCTTCACTGAGTGGGGCGACTTACGCGTCGCCACCATTGACGGAATCGCCATTGCCCAGAAAAACGGTCTGGGTCGTATTGTCAACTCAGCCGTACTGGGTGCCTTCGCCCGCATCATGGGCGCGCCCTCCCTCGACGTCTTGGCCCGCGTGGTGTACGAGGTATCCCCGCGCAAGAATGAGGAGAACGCTCAGTGCGCCCGCGACGGATACGAGATGGTCAAGATGATGGCCTCTACGGCCGTCGCCGAGTGAGCAGGAGCAGGGTATGAGCGCACAACAGACTCCCGTACCAACAGCTTGGACTACGGGCTGGACTACGGTCTTCGACACCGGCACCTGGCGCAGCCAACTGCCGGTGCACATGTGGCGTCCGGCTCCTTGCTTCGTCAGCTGCCCTTTGGGTAATGAGATCCCGCTGTGGATACGGTCCATCACCGGTGGCTCAGAGGAAGACTACAAGGCAGCGTGGGACAAGGTCGTGGAAAATGACCCCTTCCCTGCCATCATCGGCCGCGTTTGTCATCACCCATGCGAAACCGACTGCAACCGGCAGGCTCTGGAACAGCCGGTGGCCATCAACAGTCTGGAACAGTATCTCGGCGATCTGGCACTGGAGAAGGGTTGGACACTGCCACCGGCCGGAGAATCTCAGGGCAAGAAGGTGGCTGTGGTGGGCGGCGGCCCGGCCGGCCTCTCCTGTGCCTACCAACTCCGCCGTTTCGGATACGACGTCACCATCTTTGAAGCCCGTGACACAGTAGGCGGTCTCTTAAAGTTCGGCATCCCAGAATACCGCCTGCCGCAGACGGTGGCCGACGCCGAGATCAAGCGCGTACTCGATTTGGGTATCGAGGTCAAGGCCGGCGAGGCCATAGATACGGCCGACAAACTGGAGGCGTTGCGCAAATCTTATGACGCAGTTTTCTTGGCAATCGGTGCCCAGAAGGCAAAACGCCTCCCCTATCTGGGAGATGATGCCCGCATTCTCATTGGGCTCGACTTCCTGGAAGATGTGAGCCGCGGGAAAGATCCGGTGTTAGGTGACAAGGTCGCCGTCATCGGAGGCGGTAGTGCCGCCATGGACGTGGCCCGTACTCTGCGCCGACTGGGCAAAACTGTACAACTGATCGCACTGGAAGGCCGCAACGAACTTCCGGCCCAGGAAGATGAAATCCTCGAGGCCCTCGAGGAGGGTGTCTCTCTCTTCGACGGAGCCATGGTGGCATCGCTGGACACTTCCAAACCACTGATGGAACTCAGTTGCAAGAAAGTCCTGCTCGACAAAGAAGCTTTGGCCAAAGGCGAGATCAAACCCATCCCGTTGGAGGGCTCCGATTTCAAGCTTGAAGCTCACCAGATAATCGTGACTATCGGCCAAGACCCAACGCTCGACGGATTCGATACAGTAGTGGCCACAGAGGGTGGGATGATCAAAACCAATGGCGGCCCGGCAGCCAACGTACCCGGCATTTTCGCCGGAGGCGATGTTGCCACCATGGATCGCTACGTATCACGGGCCATAGGCCAGGGCAAAGAGGCGGCACGTGCTATCGCCGCCTATCTCGGCCATCCCGAGATCGTTCCACTTCCCGACTACACGCTGGACGACGCGGTAGCCCGCAACGAAATCAATCCTTTCTACTTCCCCATAGCTGCACGTGAAGAGCGAGGGCACACAGCAGTGACCAAGCGGCTGCGCAGCTTTGCTGATGTGAAAATCGGGTACAGCGAAGGCCAAGCGCTGAGCGAAGCCGACCGTTGCATGAGCTGCGGTACCTGCGTCGAATGCGACAACTGCTATATATTTTGTTCCGATATGGCGGTGAAGAAGGCCCCCGAAAAGGAGGAACACTACATCATTCTGGAACAGTACTGCAAGGGCTGCGGTCTTTGCGCGGCGGAATGCCCGCGGGGCTGCATCATCATGAAGCAGGAGTCGAAATGAGTGCCGTGAAGCTGGAAAATCCCGCCCTCGACCCCGCCCTGCTCCAGGAGCGGCGCATGCTGCTCAAGGGCAATCACGCTGTGTCGTATGGCGTTATGCGCTGCCGACCGGAAGTGATCGCTATGTATCCGATCACCCCCCAGACACCGATCGTGGAGAAGATCGCAGACCTGGCATTAACCGGTGAGATCGACGCCGAGATCATGACCTGTGAATCTGAACACTCGGCCATGTCCGCCTGCATCACGGCTTCACTTACCGGAGTACGGGTCTTCACTGCCAGCGCATCTCAGGGTCTTTTCCTGATGCACGAGATGCTCCACTACGCTTCCGGTGCCCGCACTCCCATCGTCATGCCCATCGTCAACCGCACACTGGGCTCGCCTTGGGGGTTCTGGCCAGATCAAACCGACTCTCTTGCCCAGCGCGACACCGGCTGGATCCAGTTCTATACCGAAGGTGGTCAAGAGTCCCTCGACATGGTCATCCAAGCGTACAAAATAGCGGAAAATCCAGACGTCATGCTGCCGGCCATGGTGTGCCACGAAGCCTTCTACGTATCCCATGCATTGGAACCCATCACTGTTCCGTCACAGGCCGACGTTGACGCTTATCTTCCGCCCTTCAACCCGGAACATCGTCTCGATGTCGATCGAAAAGAATCGTGGGGCAACGTCGTCACTCAAGAGATGTTTTACCGTCACCGGCGTGATATGGGCATTTCCATGAGTCACGTGCCCGATCTGGTCACGAAGGCGGATGTCGAGTTCGCCGAGCGCTTTGGTCGTGGCTACGGCGGTATTCTTGAGAAATATCGCTGCGAGGATGCCGAAATGTACATCGTTGCCTTTGGGGCCATGTGCGGCACCATCCGTGAAGCCGTCGACCAGATGCGCGAGAAAAACCTCCCCGTGGGTCTTCTCAAAATCAGACTGTTCCGCCCCTTCCCAGTGCAGGCCATACAAGAAGCGGTTGCGGGCATTCCACGTCTTGTGGTTATGGAACGCAACTACAGCCCCGGCCTCGGCGGCATACTACATCAGGAACTCAAGGCCGCCCTCTTCGGTATGGAGAACGCACCCTTGGTGCACGGATACCTGGCCGGAGTAGGTGGCGTCAACGTATCCGTAGACCGTATAGAAGAATTGACACGCAAGGCATTGGCTGAAACGCCTGTGGTCGAATCCGTCTGGGTGTAGGTGACGATTATGATAGAAACCAAGAAGCACTACGACATACCCGAAGAGGATGTCTTCCTCTCGGGCCACTTTGCATGCCCAGGTTGCGGTGAGGCGCTGGCAGTACGCTATGTGCTCAACACCATGGGCCCTGACACCATTGCTGTGGTTCCCCCGTCCTGTATCTCCATCATCTCGGGAGCACAGCCCTACAGCTCCATGAAGATCCCCGTGTACCAAACCACACTTGAAGCAAGCGCCGCCTCAGCTGCCGGTATCAAGCGCGCGCTGATCCGCCAGGGCAAGGACCATGTCAACGTTCTGGCTCTGGCCGGCGATGGCGGCACATACGATATCGGCTTCCAGGCTCTGTCCGGTGCCGCTGAGCGCAACGAGGACTTCGTGTACGTGTGCCTCGACAACGAAGGCTACATGAATACGGGGGCCCAGAAGTCCGGAGCTTCGCCCCATCTGGTGAACACCGCCTTCACTCCAGGCGGCAAACCCACCGTCAAGAAGAACGTGGTTGAGATCATGGCCGCACACGGTATCCCCTACGTAGCCACCGCCACCACCGGTTTCCCGGACGATTTAGCCCGCAAAGTAGCCAAAGCACGCGATATGAAAGGCCTGCGCTTCATCGTGGTGCTGACGCCGTGCCTGGCGGGTTGGGGAGTCAAGGATGATGAGGGCGTCAAAGTCTCTCGTCTGGCCGTGGATACCGGCATGTGGCCCCTCTATGAGGTGGAGTACGGTACCAAATACACAATCAACCGCGGACCACAGGGTGTGCCTGTAATGGAGTACCTGAAACTGCAGAGTCGGTATAGGCACCTCACCCCCGAGATGGCGGATGAGCTGCAGAGGGAGACCGACCGTGCCTGGGAACTGCTCCAAGCACGTGCCACATGCGTGGTTTCTGTATCTAACGCGGAACCGATTCCGTAGCGGAAGAGCACTCAAGAAGACATGAGGCCCGGCGCTATCTGCCGGGCCTCATGTCTCTCAACTACACAAAAACAGCTGTCCATATCCGCAGCCCGCGCTAGGCTGCCCTCTTACTGTCCATCTTCTCCGAATCCGGATCCCCTTGCTGGAGGCGCGCACGACTAGCCTCCTCCGGCTCATAGGTGAAGGCCGCCACTCCTATCATTACGACTACCCAACTCACGAGATGCATCCAAGGCATCCACAGCTGACCGCCATTGCGTTCCACAATAGACAGCACCATCAGCGCGAGCGCAGCCAGAACTATAATTGCACCTACTGTCGGTGCCGGTGCGAAACTGACCCACTAGTGCCGATTTGAAACTGACCCACCCCTGATGACGTAGGCTTCTCGACGGACCTAGCAATCTGTCGAGGAGGGGTCAGTTGATCAGACTGGAGGAGT